>JAKPQT010000242.1 GCA_029555885.1 Chloroflexota bacterium
CCATCCCTGGCCGCGAGCCGAGCGCGGGTGCAGGCAACGTCACACTGCTGCCAGACGCGGACGTTGCCGCGGCATCTATCGCTGCCGCCATCGACTCTGCCAGCCTGCACGCCAGATTGGTCCACAACCCACCCTACGGCCTGCCCGGGAGGTCATCGCTGCCCGAGGTGCCGCTGCTCGATGAAGCCCTCTGCCGGGACATGGCCGGTGCGCTGGTGGCGCTGCACCAGGCACTGGAAGACGCCGTGCGCAGCGAAGCCGGCGTGCGCATGACTGCGGCCGAGTTGTTTGCCGAGGAGAAGTCAATCCGGCTGCGCAACAGCCGCGGGATCGACGCCAGCCAGAGAGGCACATCGCTGGAGGTGGAGTGGGTGCTCCTGGCCCGTGACGGCAACAGCGGGGACGAGGTGGAGACATTCGTCGAGATGCAGCGCCGCCGGCTGGCCGATCTCAACCTGCAGGAGGTGGTGGCAGAGCGGTCTGGATGGGCGCGCGACCTGCTGGCGGCCCAAGCCCCGCCCCAGCATGCGGGCGCGGTGATCCTGGCCGGCTCGGCACTCGCCGAGTTCATGGCCACCGGCGTGATCCAGCACCTGGGTTCTGCAGGGGCCAAGTTCTCGAAGTCGAGCACCTGGGAGGTGGGCGAGAGCATCTTCCGCGGTCCCGTGGCTGGGGACCCGCTGACGGTCTGGGCGAATCGCCAGGCGCCATATGGAGTGGCCTCCGATCGATTCGACGCGGAGGGGATCCCAAGCCAGCGGCTGCTTCTGATCGACAACAACCACCTCGCGGCGTTCAGCGCAGTCCAGCGCTACGCGGAGTACCTCCAAATACCGGCGACCGGCGAGTTCGGCGTGATCGAGGTCGCGCCGGGCCGGACAACCTCGACAGATCTGCGAGACGGAGATTACGTGGAAATCGCCGCGTTTTCTGCGTTCGAGGCAGACGATGTGACAGGCGATTTCGCCTCCGAAATCCGGTTGGGGTACGCGGTGACCGGCGGCAGGCGCATCCCCTTCAAGGGCGGCCAGCTCATCGGCAACTACCTCCGCGCGCTCGCAGACGCGACCTGGAGCCGGGAGACCGGATTCCACGGGATCTATCTCGGCCCGAAGACAGTGCGCTTTGGGATGTTGACAGTGGCGCCGTAAACACTGCCGTCCCCGAGGGCGGCGGAACCGTTCAGCCCGTCAACACGTAGTAATGGCAGGAACGACTATGCACACGGTCCGCACCCGCGCCATTCATGCCCTCATCGCGCTCCTGGCCATCCTCTCGATCGCCGGGGCTGTCGTTTGGGCGCGCCTGCCCCGGCTCGACTCGTTCCTGCAGAGGTCCGAGACCCCAAGCATCCTGATCACCGACCGGCAGGGACGGGTCCTCTACGAGGCCATCGACCCGCTGGGCAGCAAACACGTCCCACTCGCGCTGAGCGATGTTCCCCACGCGTGCCAACAGGCGACCATCGCAACCGAAGATGAACGCTTCTATAGCCATCCCGGCGTCGATCCCATTGCGATCGTGCGCGCGGCCTGGCTGAACCTTCGTGCGGGAGAGACCGTCTCCGGCGCCAGCACGCTCTCACAACAGCTCGCACGCAACCTGCTTCTGCCCGAAGGAGAGCGATACGAGCAAACGCTGGCGCGCAAGGTGCGAGAGGCGTGGCTGGCCTGGCAGCTCGAGCGCAAATACTCCAAAGACGAGCTGCTGGCGCTATATCTCAACACGACCTACTACGGCCACTATGCAACGGGCATCGAGGCAGCCGCGCAAGCCTACTTCGGGATGCACGCCGCGGAACTGGACCTGGCGCAGTGCGCGCTGCTGGCAGGCCTTCCGCAGTGGCCCGCGGGGTATAACCCCATCGAAAATCCCGAGGCCGCGGCCGAGCGGCAGGCCACGGTGCTGCGCCTGATGGCCGAGCAGGGCGCGATCTCGGCCCGCCAGGCCAAGGACGCGGCGAACGAGGGGCTCCTGTTCGCCAGCAGCCCCTTCCCCATCGAGGCGCCGCACTTCGTGATGGCGGTGCAGAGCCAGTTGGAGACCATTTTGCCTGCAGAGCGAGTTGCGGCAGGCGGGCTGCGTGTGACGACCACGCTCGACCTGGACTGGCAAAGGGCGGCCGAAGCCGCGGTGCGGCGGCGCATATCCCAACTTCGGCCCTGCCCGATGGTCGAGGCGGGCGCGCCAGGGGTAACGTGCGACCTGGAGGCAGACCCCAGCAGGCGCATCGAAAACGCCGCACTCGTAGCGTTGGATCCCCTCACGGGCGCAATCCGCGCGCTGGTCGGCAGCCCCGACTACTTCGACGCGACGACAAGCGGTGCAGTGAATGCCGCGTTCAGCCAGCGCCAGCCCGGCTCGGCCATCAAGCCGCTGACCTACGCGCTAGCGCTTGATCCTCAGGTCGCGGCCAAGGCGGGACGCGCGCTCT
>JAKPQT010000274.1 GCA_029555885.1 Chloroflexota bacterium
GAGCGGCGCGAGAAGTTCCGCGAGGTGACGGCCGACTCCATCCGCCGCGAGTTGCGCAACCGCTACGTGCGCGACCAGGTGAGGGACTACAACCGCCTGGAGGCCGGGATCGCTCAACTGGTGCGGCAGATCGTCGAAGGCAAGACGGTCAAGTTCGTGACCAAGGACGGCCAGGTCGTCGAGTTCACAGCGGACCTGGAAGCAAACAGCCTCGACGCCGCGGTGAACTCGCTCGGCAACGCCCTGAAGATGAAGGCGGTGTTGGCCGGGGTGCCCGGTGACATCACGCGGCAGGAGCACACGGGAGCCGACGGCGGGGGCATCGTCATCGAAGTGCCGACCGTGACGATTGAGAGGAACCCCGGCAGCGGTGCGCATACGGATAACGCCTGACTACTACCCGCTGCCGTCGCAGCGCGCCTTCCATGACGCCGGCCCGCTGCCCATCACGCCGAACATTGCCGGCAGCCACGTCCGCTACCGGGCCTATGTGGGCGGCATCGGGTCGGGCAAGTCGAAGGCCAACGTGGCCGAGGCCCTGCGCTGGGCGGCGAGTTTCCCCGGCTGTAGCGGCATCTTCGTGTCGCCGACGCTGCAGCAGCTCAAGAAGTCCATCCTCGTTGAGTTCCGCGAGGAGTGCCGGAAGGCCAACGGGTTCCTAATCAGCTTCAACAAGTCGGACTGGTATGCCGAGTTTGTCAACGGCAGCACCGTCTGGTTCGGGTATGCCGAGGAGCCAGATAGTCTGCGCGGCCCAAACCTGTCCTGGTTTGGCTTTGACGAGGCCGGCCAGGTGCGCGACGACGGCGAGGCCTTCCAGGTGTTGCAGGGCCGCGTCCGCGACCCCCGCTTCCCGCAGGGCGGCTGGATCACAACGACGCCGCGAGGGCGGAACTGGCTCTGGCGCTTCTTCGACGCCAAGCAGGACCCGGACGGCAAGCCCCTGGAGGACGCTGCCGAGTATCACCTGACCCGTTGCCGCACCGAAGACAACTACAACCTCGGCGCCGACTACGTGAGGTCGCTGCGTGGATCATACGTCGGGCAGTTCGCCAAGCAGGAACTGGACGGGGAGTTCGTCACATTCGAGGGTGTCATCTGGCCCGGCATTGCCGACGTGCTGGAACGCTGGCCGGAAGGCGAGAAGGCGCGGCGGTGCGGGGCCGGCGTGGACTGGGGCTGGACGAACCCTGGCGTCATCGTCGTCTGCAAGCAGAACAACGCGGGCAAACTCTACGTCGTTGATGAGGACTACGCCACAGAGCGCCCGGTCGTGGCGAACGATGGCATCGAGGATTGGGTCACAGTCGCCAAGCGGCTGCAGCAGGCACACGGCATCGAGATATTCTACTGCGACCCGAGCGAGCCCGAGAACATCCGGTCTTTCCAGCGCGCCGGCCTGCACGCCGTTGCTGCCGACAACGCCGTGATACCCGGCATCAGCGCGGTTGCGGCGGCGCAGTCGGCCGGACTGGCCTTTGATCCCGACAAGTGCCCCAACCTGCGCAAGGAGCTGGAGGCGTACTGCTGGAAGCGCGGGCGCGACGGCAATATCCGCAACGATGAGCCCGAGAAGTCTGCCGATCATGGACCGGACGCGCTCCGCTATGACATCGTTGGCATGACCGGCGGCAAGCGCGATCCCATCAAGCCGCAGACCTCGATCTTCTACCGCTAACCATGAGACAACATGGCATCCCTACGCGACACGATCACGAGCCTGCCCGCGACCCTCGCGGGCTTCCTGTCCAGAGGAGGGCGCGCTGTGTCTGAACTGGTTACGGGACAGAGCAGCAAGCCACTCTGGCCTCCGGTGAGCGAGAACGCCCGCCGCCTGCGCTACGAGCGCAACGCCCTGGTCTACGCCGGCCGCCATGACCGGGTTTTCACACGGTACCTGCTCGATGACAAGGGCGTCCCGGTCGAGTCCCGCGACAAGTTGGTGGCCGTGGAGGGCGAGGACTTCCACTTCACCCGCGACCCGAAGCGGCCGTACATCGTCTGCAACCTGTGCAGCCGCACCAGCGACCTGCTGGCCGAGCGGGCCTTCGCCGAGGGCGTCCAGGTCGGCACCCCGGAAGGAGCCGACGCCGACGCCGCCGTGCTTGCCATGGTCGCGGCGATGAACAACCTGCGCTCCCTGCACCTGCTGGCCTGCGTGGGGGCCTCGTGGCGCGGCGACTCGATGTACGAAGTCTCCTATGAGGCGGCGACCCAGCGGATCCTCGTCTCGCTGGTGGACCCGGCGATCTGCTTTCCCGAGACGCACCCGCTGGATACCACGCGGGCGCTGGCCTGGAACATTGACCAGTTGCTGACCGCCGGGCGCGACACGTACTACCTGTGGCGCAAGCGGCACGAGCTGCGCGACGGGATCGGCTGGGTGCTCAACAAGCTCTACCGCCTGACCAAGGACGGCCAGGGCTACCATGTGGACTTCACGACCGATGAAGTGCCGCTGGAGACCCACCCGACCACGGCGCTGCTCGCGGGCCAGGAGGAGACCAACACCGGCGTCCGCGGTCTGCTGGTGGTGCACGTGCCCAACCGCCCGAACCCGATGGCGCTATGGGGCACGTCGGACTACAGTTTTGACCTGCTGAGCCTGCAGGGGGAGATTGACAACCGCCTCACCCAGCGGTCGGACGTGCTCGACAAGTTCGTCGAGCCCTGGCAGTACGGCCCCGACCTGGCCGACGAGAAGGGCGCCGTCAACGCGCGGGCCAAGTACATCCCCGTGCCGCCGGACGCCAGCGCCCCTATTGGCGTCGTGACGTGGGACGCGCAACTCGGCGCCGTGGAGGCGGCCCTGAAGGACTGCCGCGAGGCCTTCGCCATGACCGCCGGGATAGACACCGCCTCGCTCACGCCGCGGGAGGCGGGCAGCGCGCCGGCCAGCGGTCGGGCGCTGCGCCTCGAGCAGATGAACACCGGGGACAGCGCGCGCCAGAAGCAGAGCGACTTCGAGGCCCCGCTCAAGCAACTGTACGCGATCATCACGCAACTGGCCGCGCAGCCGAACCACCCGGTAGCCGGCGTGAGCGGACGGCCGCGCGGGCTGGACCCGAGCGAGATCGCGCTGACCTTCGGCGACGGCCTGCCCAGCATGAGCATCGAGGACGCCGAGGAGCAGGCCCTACTGCTGGAGAACGGACTCACCGAACGGGCGGCGGCGCTGAAGGTGCTGCACGGCCTGTCGGATGCTGCCGCTGAGGAGATGGCCGCGCGGATCGAGGGCAAGCAGGGCGGACTGCCGGCGGTGCCGCAGGTGGCGTTCGGCAGCGGCATCCGGCGCATCGGGGCGCAGACCGGGGCGGAGTAGGTCATGCCCACCGAAGCGACCGTGGCCAAGTTCCGGCCCTACACGCCAGATGAGATTGAGGCCATCTCCGAGCAGCTCTACAGCGCCTACGGCGACGTGCAGGGGCGGCTCCTCAAGACCATGGCGCGCGGGGACATCACGAGCTGGCGGAAGGCCTTCACGTCGCAGCAGTTGGCCCAGGTCGAGCGCATGTTGGACGACCTGAATGCCACGACGGCGTTCTGGACCGAGACGCACGTGCCCGACCTGTACAAGCGCGGCCTGTGGACAGCGGACGGCTACCTACAGCCGGGCGGCCTGAGCAAGTTCGCGCACCCTGGCGAGTGGACGCCGATGGACCTGGGCATGGCGCGAATGCACGACGAGGCGGTGCGCCTACTGGCCGAGAACGTGGCCCTGCCGCTGCAGGAGGCCAACAGCTACTGCGCCCAGCGGATCGGGGACATGGTGGCGCGGGCTCAGAAGATGGCCGAACTGGCCGGCAAGGGGCGGACCATCCCGGCCGGGCTCACCGAACTTGACTACCTGCGCGACACGGCCGAGGGGCAGGTGCAACTGCGCATTCGCGACGCGAGCCTGCGCTCGATGCAACAGGCGTTCGCCCAGGGCATGACCCGGCAGGAAGCCAGCCGGGCGTTCGTCGGGGAACTCCAGCGGCGCGGGGTGCCCTGCTTCATTGACCAGGCCGGGCGCGAGTGGAACATGGAGACCTACAGCAGCATGGTCTCCCGCACCGTGGCCCACGAGGCCCAGCGGCACGGGTTGCAGAACCGCATGGTGGAGATCGGCGAGGATCTGGTGGAGGTCATCCCCCACACCCGCTTCAAGGACTCGTGCGACGAATATGAGGGCAAGCTGCTGAGCATCACCGGGAAGAGCGTGGGGCAGACGGTCGGCGGGCGGAAGGTCGTCGCGAGCGTGGATCACGCGCGGGCCACCAGCCACCTGTTCGGGCCGAACTGCACACATAGCGCCGTGCCGTACATCGTGGACTGAAGAAAAAGAACCGCCGGGCCGGGGGCTGGCTATAATGGGGGCATGGCACCAGTATCCACGACCGCGGGCTGCCCGGCGCTGGTATGGGAGGCGCTCTGTCGGGCGCAGGACCGTCACGGCGACGTGAGCTTCGCGGCGACACAGGAGCCGGAGGCGTTCCTGCTGGTGGCGGCGTGTCGCGGCCGGACGGAGACGGAGCGCGTGCCGGACTGCATCCTGAACAACCCGGAGGCCGGGCCGGCGCTGGATCACTTCTTCGACCAGTTGCGGCGGCGGGTGGCGGAGGGAAGCGAGGCGGGGCGCGGGCCACCATGACCGTTGACGGGGAGTTGGCGGAGGGGTATGCTCGGAGCACACACGATATGGCGGCCCGGGCCGGGGCGAGTCGCGTGTTGGGTGTGCTCGCCGGAGTGCGTCATCTTTGCCACACTGGTCGTCCTGGCGGTGGTGTGTCTGTACGCGGCTGGTGAGAAGCTGTGGCGCAAGTGGTTCGCGCCGTGCATCGTCACTGGCGAGGTGCAGCCATGACCCACGAGGAATTCCTGGGTGTGAGGTCGGGCACGGTGCATCTCACCGACGAAGACCGGAAGCGCATCGAGAACACGCTGCTCTGGCAACAGGCGAAGTTGTCAGAGGCGATGCACGACCTCGGCGGTGCGCTGGCCGCCACGTGGCTGGGACGCCACGCGCGCAGGGCCATGCTTGTGCTGATGACGCTGTGTGGGTGGAGGGTGCGGCCATGAACGGGCCCCGCGCCAGAGAGATGCAGGTGGCCTTCGCCGTGAACATGATCGGCGTGCGCTTCGAGCTTGAGCGCCTGACGCGAGACTTCGAGCGCCACGCCGAGAAGCTGATGGCAGAGCTGCGGGCACGAGCGAAGGAGGGCAACCATGACCGATGAACAAGCCGCCGCCATCCGCCGCTTCGCACAGGCCTTCGGAGAAGTGATGCCCGACGTTGCCCGTAAGCTATCTGCAGCCATCGCACAATGCGCCGTAGTCATCCGTCGCTTCTCCGTGGCGGTATCGGTCGCCGAGGTCATGCGCTGGGCACCGCGCGCCGACCGCGAGCACCTGGCGCGCCACCTGAGCCGCGCCAGCGACCCGTACGGTCGGGCGCTGTACCTCGCGCAGCAGGTGCGGCGCGGGCACGTTCCGCCGCTGCTGTCTTGAACAGAGATAGAGCCGTCCCCAAACCGGACGGTGCCTACAGGCTGGTTGCTTCGCTGCGGACATGATAGCGGGGCCTGACCAGTATGCGAGACCCGCTGCCCCGATCCGCACGGGGCAGCGCACGCACCGAAGCCGTCCTCTCCCGAGGGCGGCTTTTCTGATTCTGGAGGTCCCTCATGGCCAAGCCATTCGCCGGCAAGAAGGCGGCCCCGTTCAAGAAGGGCGGGGGCCGCGACCAGAGCCATCCGCGCACCGCCAAGGGGGAGCCGCGCAAGCAGCCCTGCGGACGTAGCTGACAACCGACGCACACCACGGAGCCGCCCCTCACCATGGCGGCTCTTTGCAGTTCTATCACCCGCGCCCCGAGCGCGGAGAGGAGCATCAGATGGCAGACGACACCCCCGGCACCCCGACCGGGCAGACAACCGGGAGCGAGCAGCAGACGCACACCGACGCGGACACCGCCACCGCGCAGACGCAGGCGGGCGAGATGGTATCGAGGGCCGAGGCCGACAAGGCGGCTGCCGCCGCCCGGCGCGACGCTGAAGCCAAGGCCAAGGAGGTGCAGAGGCAGCTTGACGCTGCGACCGCGCGCCTCAAGGAGCTGGAGGACGAGAAGACGGAAGCAGAACGCGCCAAGCTGGATGAGGCCGAGCGCCTGAAGCTGGAGGCCGAGGAGGCCAAGCAGGAGCGCGACCGGGCCATTGCCCAGGCGCAGTCCGCCCAGGTCGAGGCCATGCGGACGCGACTCATCATGGAGCAGGCTCCGTCTCTTCCCGTCGCCTACAAGCGCTTGGTTGAGGGCGATGATGAGGCCGCCATCACGGCCAGCATCGCGGCGGCCCAGGAGCAGTACCAGTCCGACAATGCCGACAAGCTCGACATAGCCGGACTGGCAGCGGCGCGCGGAATGACTCCGGAGGACCGCCTCGCCAAGTACGGCGACGCGGCCGGCGCCAAGCTCAACGAGTTCTTCAAGCAGCAGCCGCAGTCCGTGGGGACCCCGAGCAACCAGCCGGGGCAGCCGGGGGCGCGGGCAGACGACGCACAGCGGGCCGCACAGCTCGCAGAGATTCAGAAGATCACCGATCCGGCAGCTCGACAGAAGGCCTTCCGCGAGCACGTCGAGGGTGCCTATCGGTAAGAAAGGACGGCTATCATGGCCGAACAGTCTGGAATGCTCAGTCACGTGCTCACCGCCGTGACGAACGTGAACCGGGAAGCGGAGACCCGCTTCCTCGCCAAGCTCATGCCCGGCGATTACCCGCTGCGCGACATCGCCCTGGCGAACGGCCTGCTCATGCCGCAGGTGGATGTGGGCAAGAAGACGATGACGTGGTTCGAGGGCAACACCGGCGCCATTCAGGTCTACCTGAACACGCAGATCAGCTCTGACGCCACGACCACCTTCGACTTCGGCACGACGACCATCAAGAGCATCGTCCCCAACCAGATCATCCAGTTCAAGGGCGAGCAAGTCATCGTCGTGTCGGTGGACTACGACGCCGGCACCTGTGTCGTGACCCGTGGCTTCGCGAGCACGACCCCCGAGTCCAGCATCCTCACCACGGACAAGGGCAAGATCCTGTCCACCACCGGCACGCCCGGCGACACCGCCGGCCGGTCGCGGGCCGCGCTGAGCGACTCGTACAGCAACTACCTGCATCGGTTCGAGCAGGTCTACTCCTGCGACGACCTGATCCAGGGAACGCTCGGCTCCTATAAGGACCCGGCGCTCAGCATCGAGTATCAGATCATGGACAAGTTCGACATGATCGCCGGCGAGTTGGCGAACTCGCTGTGGGAAGCCATCGCCACCTCGGCGAGCTCGGCCAACCGCACGATGAACGGCCTGCGGACGCAGGTGCCGGCCGGCAACATCACCAGCAGCGTGGGTGCGCTGTACTTCAGCAGCATTGACACGCCCGTCGCCGCGAGCAAGGCCCTGGGGATCAACCTCGACACGATGGCCGTCTCGCCTGCCCTCCGCATCCTGCTCGCTGTCTGGAATGGGCGGCGGAACGGCAGCGTGGTCATCAGCGACCTGACTGCCGCCGGTGGAGCGCTGGAGCGCTTCACCACGGCCTCGGGCCAGGAACTGCGCGTCGTCACTGACAGCACCCTGCGCGACGATGAGGTCTTCCTGTTCCGCGCCGAGAACCTGGGCGCCGGCCTGCTGCCGGTGCTCCCGCCGAAGCCTGGCGCGCCCGGCATCACGGCGCCCACCGGCATCCGCGCCGAACTGCTGGCCCGTGACGGCGACGCCGACACCGTGCAGGTGCTGGCCTACGCCTCCTGCCAGTTGCGCCGGCCGGGGACCGCGCGCCTCCTGACTGGCGTAACCAGCGTGGACGCCGACGGCCTGGCGTAGCGCCACCCAAGGAGGCCGATGATGTACGAGTTCACCTCACAGTCAATCGGGGTGCGCATCTGCCTGCACGATGCTGACGGCAGACTGATCGGCACGGCGGTCTTCGGCGGAGGTCGTTGGGCGACTGACGACCCCGCCGAGGGCGTAGCGCTTCTGCGCGTCCTCGACGACCCAGACGTGCGCTGTCACAAGATCGCGTGCGTTGCGCGCCCCGATCCCGTGTCTGCTGACGACCAGCAGTCACCAGCCGCACCGGCGGGCGCAGAGCCCGCCGCAGACCAGCCGGCCGCAGCCCCGCGCCGCGGACGGCCCAGAAAGGACAACTAACATGCACAAGCGCATCCTGTTCGTGCTCGTGGCGGTCGCGCTCCTGGCCTCCGTCGCCGGAGCGCAGACCAGCCACGTCAACAAGCTCACCGTCGGCCCCACGGCCTTCAACACGGGTGCCATCAATCTGGCCCCCGGCACGACGGCCGCCAAGGGAATCTACTTCGGCTCCGACGTGACGCTGTACCGCAGCGCCGCCGACACGCTGAAGACCGACGACGCCCTCATCGTGACCGGCACGCTCACGACCGGCGCCCTGAGCTTCACCAATGCCAGCGCGTCCGGAACCTGGGCAGTCACCGGCGCCACAACGCTGACCGGGGCACTCACCGCCAACGGTGACGTGACCCTCGGCAATGCCGCCGGCGACACCATCACGATCACCGGCACCCCGACCTTCGCCGAGGCCGTCACCTGCAGCAAGACCCTGGCCGTCACGGGCAATGGCACGGTCGGCGGGACGCTGGGCGTCACCGGGGCTACCACGCTGGGCAGCACGTGTGACGTGACCGGGAACGCGACCGTGGGCGGCACCGCGACCTTCGCCGAGGATGTGACGCTGACCAAGGGCCTGAGCGTCGGCACGACGCTGGGCGTGACGGGCAATGCGACGCTGGGCGGCACCTGCGGCATCACGGGTAACACGACCGTGGGCGGCACGCTGGGCGTCACGGGCAACCAGACGAACACCGGCGACCTGACGGTCAACGGCAACACGGCTTTGGGCAACGCCAGCACCGACACCGTGACCGTGAACGGCCGCCTGATCGTGCGTTCTGTGACGGACGCCGGGCCGATGGCCGCGACCGCAGGCGCGCTTGCCGAGATCGTGTTCAACACCAGCGACAGCAAGTTCTACGGCTGCACCGTAGCGGGCGACCCCGCGACCTGGGTTGCCTTCCACTAAGCCGCACGGGCTGCGAACCCTCCCATCATATGGGGCGGCTGGCAACGGCCGCCCCCGCCTCTTTTCCAGGAGACCGATCATGGCCGCGACGCTGACGTGCACGCCCGGTGGCGGCTCCGACAACAGCTACATCAGTCTGGCCGACGCCGACGCCTACTTCGTCAACGGCCTGCGCGGTGAGACCTGGGAGGAGTGGACCAGCGACCAGCGCAGCCGCGCCCTGGTGGAGGCCACGCAGCAGATCGAGCGCCTGGGCGGCTCCCGCGTGTCCACCGATAGCGCCAACCGCTCCCGGTTCCGGGGCGAGCCCTACGAGAGCCTGCTGTCCGACCAGTGCCTGCACTTCCCGCGCACGACGGACCTGGACGAAGGCGGCAGCATCATCGTGCCGCAGGGCGTCAAGGACGCGGTCTGCGAGCAGGCGTACTTCCTGCTCAAGAAGCAGGACGAGCCGGACCTGCTGGACCGGGCCGACCTGCGGCGCCAGGGCGTCAAGTCCGTCAGCGTGGATGGCATCTCCGAGAGCTACGGGGCCACGGAGGTCCCCGACGGCATCGCCGCCGAGGCCTGGGAGCACATCCGGCAGTACATCGTGCGCAACTTCTACGTGCGAGGGTGAGTGACATGGAGGTCTATGGCGACCAGTGTGTCACCCCCTGCGTCGGCGACATGGAGGTGCCCACGGGCGACATGACCGTGCACTTCAGCGGCGTCACCCGGGTCGCGCTGCCGCAGATCGTGCTGGCCGACGTGCTGGCCGACGTGCTGGCCGAGGGGCGCAACGTGGATGGCTGGATCGTGCTGGAAGCGCAACTGGTAGAAGTGACCGTGACCGAGGGCATGGCGACGGTGCTGCTGGCAAAGGGCGTGGCGTGATGCTGCGGATCAAGGTCAAGGACAGGGCGGTGCGTGCTCTCATCGGCCACCTGGCCTTCACCGGCAACCGCGCCACCGCTGGGCTGCGACGGGCCGTGCTGCGTCAGACCATGAAGGTGCAGGCGGCGGCACAGAAGCTGACGCCGGCTGACGGCGACGTGAGCCTGCGGCGGTCGGCGCAGTCGGACGTGACGATGCTCGGGGATAGCAAGCTCCTGGCGACCGTCACCTTCGGCGGCTTGGCCGAGGCCTACGCCGAGGTGCAGCACGAGAACGAGAACTTCGCCCACACCGAAGCCGCGTGGTCGGCCAAGCACGACAAGCCCTTCCCCGACCGCGTGATGACAGAGCGCCTGTACCGGGGGCAGTTCGTAACCCGCAAGGGCGAGACGACCTACCGGCGCTTCAAGGGCGGAAGACTTCGCAACCGCCGCCGCAAGCACCGGATCACCGGCTACACCGGCGGGCAGGCCCACTTTCTGCATGGAGCCGACAACTCCGCATGGGATACCGGCGGACGGGCCGAAGCCGACATGAACAAGGTCATCCAGGACGCGCTCGAAGCGGACTACCAGAAGGCCGTGAGCCGAGGCGGGATTGACTGATGGGCACCTACAACGCTTCCGCGAAGATTGTGTGGCCGGAGTTGACGCAGGGCGTTGACGGCTACACCCAGACGGCCGGCGAGACGACCGACAGCAGCATCCGCGTCATGC
>JAKPQT010000286.1 GCA_029555885.1 Chloroflexota bacterium
TCATCGGCGCCTTCCTCCAGGCTCATGGCGCGCTCCGTCGGGCCGCCCACCTGCGTCAGCATGATCACCGGCGTCCAGTTGCCCGCCGCACGCAGGCGGCGGCATACCTCGCGCCCGTCGACGTGCGGCATCATCACGTCCAGCACGATCACGTCCGACGCGCATTCGGCGAGGCGCTGTAGAGCGGCCTCGCCATCTTGAGCAATCTGGACGGAGAAACCGCTGCGCTCCAGAAAAGGCGCCAGGACCTCCAAAAACGGCCCCTCATCGTCAACGAGCAAGACCTTGTTCATAGTCCTCCTCCAGCAGGATAACCTCAGATAACAAGCTTTCCGTCAAGCCGCGTTTATTGATCCCTTACCCTATCTGTCCCTGAACGTACAATATCCTAAACGAACACGACAGAAAGGCCCTCCCCCTGACGCAGCGTGGCCGCAGCGACATGGGAGAGGGCCAAGAACAAGGATGAGCCGCCCTACCCCTGGCAACGGTGCGCCACGCCGCGCAGCCGCCACATTCGCCAGTTGAGGCCAGTGTCGAATGTGAGCGCCTTCCGTCATTTTACCATTTCCAGCAACTCCGTTCAAACGACGCGCAACTGCTGCTTGATCGTCACTGCACGTATTCGGCTCCCTTCAATGGCGCGAGGTACGCCTTTGACCCCCGCAGCTCCCAACCACTGATGGCAATGCATCAGCCGGAACACGAAAAGAGGGTGCCAGCCGGTCGGCCAACACCCTCTCCTATCATCACGCTGCTTTCTTCTCTGCGGCCTTGCGGCTCCACCGGTTCGCCTGCAGCCAGCGCCGCATCGGCTCCAGCCGCACGTACCAGTAGTGGCTGGGGTCCTGCGTGCACCGCCAGCCGCGCCCCTTGCGGCCATCGAGCCAGTGGTCGGCCTTGACCTCGGCCCCACAGAGCGGGCACTGCTTCGGTACGGTCAGCGTCGGCAGCGGGATGCCCGCCGGTGCCGGCCGGCCGCCGTTGGCCAGGTACTCGGCTACCAGGCGCACGGCCTGGCAGGCCCGGCCGCAGGAACAGCGGCGCGAGCGGACGTAGTGGTCCTGCCCGTCCAGCTCCACCAGGTAGCGGGTGCCGGCGATGCGCACTCTCGGTTTCTCCATCGCCGCCCCCTATCGCCCCTGGTTGGCTAACTCGGGCAGGCCCAGGGTGCTCGCCAGCTCGGCCCAGCCGCGCTTGCGCCGGGCATCGAACTGCTCCCACGTCTCCGGCTGGACGGCGATGAGGTTCTTCGAGCCGCAGGCGCGGCAGGCGCTGTCGCCACCGGACACAGCCTCGTAGCAGGCCGCGCACAGCCAGCCCGACCAGTAGCGGTCACCGCCGTAGACGGCCTTCTCGTGCCAGGTGAGGCC
>JAKPQT010000288.1 GCA_029555885.1 Chloroflexota bacterium
GCATGACCCCTATGTGGAATCGGCCATTATGCTGCGCGGCCAACGTGTGCCGCTGGCGGCCAATTTCACGGCCGGCTATGGCGTATGGCTGGCCCGTGCCAATTTCAACCGCCAGTCGCTGCGCAGCCTGCTCGGGCGCGACGGTGGGATCGACCGCCCGCGCGTCTACTTGATGCAGCCCTACGATCCGAACAGGCGGATCATCGTCATGCTGCACGGACTGGCCAGCAGCCCTGAAGCCTGGGTGGAACTCGCCAACGAAATCCTGGGCGATGAGGCCCTGCGCCAGCATTACCAGATCTGGCAGGTCTACTACCCGACCAACATGCCAGTCGCGTTGAACCACGCCATGATTCGCAGGGCGCTCGGGGATACGCTGACGCATTTCGACCCATCCGGCCAAGCGCCGGCGTCGTCCGACCTCGTGCTGGTGGGGCATAGCATGGGCGGGGTCATCGCGCGGTTGATGGTGTCGTCAACCGATCAATCGCTGGTGCAATTGGCTGCGGATCACAGTCGGTTGACGCCGCAGCAGATCAGGCGCATTGATCCCATGTTGCGCTTCGAGCCCTTCCCGAATGTCAGCAGTGCCATCTTCATCGCGGCGCCTCATCGGGGCACATCGGTCGCGGGTGGACGCCTGGGGCGCTGGATGGCGGGATTTATCCGCTTTCCCATTACGGTGCTCGAAGAACTCGCCCATACACTGACACCCAATGCGGCCGCCAGCAGCCGTGAAAGCCTGGCAACCATTCCCAATAGCGTGAACAATCTCGACGAAAACGATCCGTTCGTGCGTACGGCGGCGGGCTTTCCCATCTCATCCCAGGTGCGCTATCACTCGATCGTGGCCCAAGCCAATTCCGAAGTGGCCCTCGATGATTCCGATGACGGTCTTGTGCCTTATCGCAGCGCACATCTTCCCGGCGCACAGTCCGAGAAAGTCATTATTTCGGGGCACAGCGTGCAACAGAGCGCGGCCGCGATACTGGAGATCCAGCGTATTCTGAGAGAGGACATGGCTCTGCGGGAAGCGCATTTACAGCCATAGACAACTGCCATCTGCTGTGCGCGGCCGAGCTGATTTCGGATTTCGTATGGGCGTAATGCATTCATCTGAATGCGCAAAGAGCATCAGACTTACTGTTGCCCGCTCGACGCTGGCACAGTGGGTCGGTGCGTGCGGCGCGCAACTGCAGCCGATGGTAAAGGCGCTGGATGACGAACTGCGTCGCCACGTGGTGCTGCACGCCCACGAGACGCCGATGCTCAAGCCCAAGCATCTTGGCGACGGCAAGGCGTACCCAACGTGATCCGCCGTCTGGCGGCGACCCAGCCCATGCTCGACAAGATCGTCGGCCACCAACGCCACATCGCTCAGGCCTACGGCATATCGATGGAGCATGCGCGCTGGCTGTTGACCACCGTGGCGTTCCACTGCCTTGCCGTGGCCGACACGGTGTACTCGGTCGCCGAACGGGAACCCGTCGTGGATGCAGACCGTGCGACGGAGGAAGCCGAGATGGAGGCCGAACTCAACAGGGCATGCACGCACTCATTGTTGGCATGCTGGCCTTGATGGATGCTGATGGCCTTTCAGGAGATAGTTGATCGTCGTTCTCGTTTGTGGGGGTTGAATGGAAATCCAGGGATGCCGTAATTGAGGAGCCTGGACGGCGTATCGTTCAGGAACAAACACGCACGGGCGGCCAGGCCCTGCCGTGGCTCGACATGACGGCCTTCCTGCGCGGGGCCATCGACCTTGCGCTAGACAACCATGCCAATGCGCCACGCAGCAATACGCAATGGGTGTTCTTCGACCGTGGCCTGATCGACGCGGCGGCAGCACCCCAGGCACTGGACGGCACTACTATTCTGGACACGATTGCCCAGTCGCATCGCTACCACTCGCGCATCTTTCTGGCCCCGCCGTGGCCTGAAATCTATGTGCAGGACGAAGAACGCCGTCACAGCATGGATGAAGCGCGGGCTGAATTCGAGCGGCTTCAGCGCACCTATCCAGCGCTGGGCTATGCGGTATCGCGGTTGCCCAAGATCAGAGTGGCGCAACGCGCTGACTTTGTGCTGGACACCTTGGCTAGCCGCTAACCTACCAAGGCGAACTCTACCGTATCTCACCGCCACGTAGGACTCCATGCTCAAATCTCTTGCGTAACTCTGAGATAAGGATTGTTGGGTGGTACTGCATCGAACAACCAATTCGCATCGATCAGCAAATACCCATGCAGCTTCCGGGACTTGCGCGGCCCGGTGACTTCACAGATCCAGATGTTCAAGCCGCTGTCGTGCTTTCGATGCAACCCCAGTTTCTCAAAGCGCTTCTGCACCCACTGCCAATCCGGCATCTTGTCCTGCCGTGCCAGCGTGCCGACATGAGGGTGCTCCTGGACGTAGCGCTGGAACACACCTGGGCTGACCAAGTAGGCCGTGTCATTCACGGAATGCACGAGCGCTTTTGCGTCGTTGATGATGAGCCGGCGCGAAGCAATTCCCTGTTTCAGCCACATCATGAAATGTTCGCCTGACGGGGGCGCTGCTGTTAGGGGTGGTTTAGCAGTAGATGGTGGTGGCGAAGGAAGCACTGCGGCAGTCGCTGGCATAGGAGTGCTGGGGTCTGCGGGGTAGCTTCTCTGTGCAACCGGCTCCACATCCTGCTCGGCACCAGGCGAGCCGCTCGTGCTCACCATTGCCAGCATGTCCTCCATGACATCGGACACGGGCTGGGCCTTAGGCGGTGAGGCGGTGACGGTACTACTGCCTTCCCAAGATGGAAGTTTCTGACCGTTCGGGGCTGCCTTCGCCATGGCCGCAGGCGGCATTTTCGGCGCCTCGGCGTCGTTTTCGGCGACTGCCGCGTCGATCGCTACCGTGCCTGCAAAAGGCGTCGGTCGCTCGCCAGATTCCCAGATCAGCGCAGGAGCGAGGCGCAACAGGGTGAACGAGTGGGACCAGCCGGTGGAACTGGTTATGGTCGCGCGCCAAATAGCCTTGCCGTCGGGCGCCGGCTGCAACATGCCGTGATCCTGGAGGACGTTGAACACCGCGGTGTTGTTCGCAGGGATGCCATCGACGCCTTGGGACAGCAGGTGCGCACGCAGTTTGTCCGAGACCGTTTTGCTCACCAGCCACAGGGCATCGTCGGTGAGCCAGCCATCGGAGGCTTCCGGCTGGTTCAGTTTCAACTGTTCCTTGAGCAGGTAGCGCAACCCGTCGAGCAGCTTGCGCTGCAGCGCGTGCTTGGGCGCAGCCATGGCGCGGGCCGGATCGCCGCCCAGCTCCTGGGCCACCGAGGCCCGGTCTGCCTGCACGACAAGTTCGCCCAGTACGCCGGCGTGCTCGTACTGCCCGGCCAGGACGTAGAGCAGTGGTGCCCACAGGGACGGATAGCCGCTGAGCCAGTCCAGGGCCTCACGGTCGAGCAGTTGGTGGTAGAGCAAACCTGTCGCGGCGCTGTGCAGGCGGTACTCGCGATCGTCGCGGTAGCGGAATCGGTATGGCTGGCGCAGCGGGCCGTGCCAAGGGTGCCAGATGCTGCCGTCGGCCAGCTCGACGTGCAGATCGACGGCGATCTTGCCGATGTCGTGCAGCAGCGCGGCGTAGGCGACGGCGGCGGTCCAGGCTTCGGACTGTGCCGCTTGGTCTTCGGGGCTGGCGCCGATGGGCAGCAGATGGGACTGCCGCAGTTTCAGACTGTAGGCGACGATTTCGAGGCCGTGGTCGAGCATGCCGCCCAGATAGGCATGGTGATGCGCCTCGGAGGCCGGGAAGGCCTGGACCAGCTCGGCGTAGCGTTCCAGGGGCGCTCGGTACAGCGTGGCGAATTGCCTGCGCGACAGCGAGGTGCGCTGCCAAATGTGCTCCAGCAGCTTCTGCCGGCGCGGGGTGGCCAGCAGCGATGCGGCCGACTCGGGCCGCATCAACCCTTTCGGGAGGACGGTGGCGGGTGCTGGCGGTGGCGCGCCGGCGACCGGGGGCCGTTTTCGCTGGAACAGGGAGAGCATGCGGGTGTCCTGTGGCGGGCCGACCGGGAGGCCTTTTTGCCTTTTCGAGGTAGGGCCTTTCCCCTTGCACCCCATTCCCTTGCCGTTTCGGCCCTTTGGCCTTTAACCGTTTCGGTATAGCGGGGCCTGGGTTGCGGTTCCAGCGTCAATGTGGAACCCGCACGAATGGATTGCGCGGCGACCAGCCGCTGGCCTCGGCCTATGCTGCGGAGACGCTGTTTTCGCCAGGTAGGTTGCTCTCTAGGCGTCAAAGTTGACAAATGCGACAAAGGCGACTAGAGTAAGTCCTGTCTCAAACCTACCTGGGAGATGACCATGCCCACCGCCATTGAATTCATTGCCGACCGTCTGCCGCGTGTCACCGTGGAGGATGTGCGCCGCTTCGCGGATACCGTCGAAATCCGGGATGCGCCGGCTTTCGCGGCCGAGTTGCAGGCGTTCATTCACGAGCGCGTGGAGGCGGTAAAGCTGCCAGCCAACCTCGAAGGTGAAACGGTGGAGCACGCCTTGAAGCGTAAGACGGCTGCGCTGCGCGCTGAGACGCGCTGGGCGCCGACTGAAACCGACGTCCAGCGAGGCCGCGCCGTGCTGCTGGAAACCTTCAACCAGCCGCACAACCTGCCGCCCGCGGAGTACGCCAAGCTGGCGGACAAGTCGCGCCAGCAGATCTACAAGGACATCCTCGCCCGTCGGCTGCTGGCGCTGAACGTGGGGCCGCGAGGCCAGAAACTGCCCGACTGGCAGCTCGACCCGGTGAAGCAGCAGTTGACCCAAACCGTGCTTCAGGAGGTCGAGGGCATCGACCCTTGGACGATCTACCGCGCACTGTCCGAACCGCTCGAAGGCTTGGGCGGCCGCTCGCCAGTGGATGCGGTGACGCATGGCACGATCGACGACGTGGCCGAGGCCGTGTTCAACGTGCTGGGCGTTCAGGTGCATTGAAGCGAGATCGCCATGAGCCACGAGCTGCCTTCGTTCCTGATCGATGCCGGTGAGCTGCTCCAGCATGTGAGCCGCGTCGTCTATCGGGGCAGCCCGCTGTACTATGGCCGCAGCAGCACCAATCGCTACGATGACCCGGCCCAGGCCTACGGGGTGCTCTACCTGGGGCGCGACCTGCCCACGGCGCTGATGGAGTCGGTGTTTCATAAGCACCAGTGGCTTGCGGACACGAAGCGCTCGATCGCGCTGAAAGAAGTCCAGAGCCGGATGGTGCGCGCAGTGGGCGTGATGGACGACGTGCTTCTGGCCGACCTCACGGCGCCGGGCGTCATGGCGGGCTACTTCGGCCTGAACCTGGAGCAGTTGGCCAGCCGCGACTACACGCACACGCAGCAGGTGTCGGCCCAGGTGCATGCGATGCTTGGAGATGACGGCCAGGTGCTGTTCGACGGGGTGCTCTATCCGTCGCGCAACAACTATCCCGCCAAGAGCATCGCGCTGTTCGAGCGTGCCAGCGCGAAGGTCAGTGTCATCGAGGACATCGATCTCGTTGACCATGTGGACTGGCCGCGTTTCGTTGCTACATACCGCATCGGCGTGGAGCCCGACCCTGGCCCGTTGGAACCGGATGACGAAGCGTCCTGAAGCAGCAAGAGAACACATTGAAGCCCTAAACAGAATGAAATGGACCAAACTGAAATAGGCATCCCTCAGCAGTAGGAGACGACCATGAACACCACGACTCGCACCAGCACCGCAGAACGCCTCGGCCGCGCCTTTGGCCGCGGATGGCGTGCCTACGCGCGCTGTGAACGGCGGGCGTCGAACTGGTTGGTTTCCAAGGGCATGCCGACGGCTGGAGCCACCGCGCTCGTGTGGATGGTTAAGCTGGCTGCGCTCGGGGTGCTGCTGTACACCACCTTCTGGCTGGCCCTGGTGATGGTGTGCGTCATGGTGGTTGCCTGGATGGCCCGCAACACCGACTTGGGCGAGGAGTTGCCCGAGCCAGAGTGGCGAAACGGACCAGCAGGATTCGGCCTATACACCTACGACGGTTTCCGCATTGATCCTCATGTCGAGGACGACTAGCAGCGATCACTTCTTCGACACTGCATTGATCGCAATGCTTCCTCCCCTTCCGCCAGCAGCCTTGGCATCTCCGGTGGCTCCTGCGAGGCCTTGCAACACGTTGCCGGCACGAACGCCCGCCCAAGCCAAGGCCATGATCCAGAACGTAGGCAGTACGATGAACATCGTGCCCGTGACAAACATCAGGAGCATGTCTCCGAAGGCGTTGTTCAGCCCCACCAGCGGGTCGAAGTTGGTGTGCGGCCGATTCCAGCCGAACCCCCAGCCATAGAGCGCATCCAGGATCGTCGAATCGATCCAGCGCGCAAGCTGAAACCAGAAGTCCGTGAAGAAGAGCGCGAACTGCACGACGCTGACGGTAACGACCGTCTTCAGATCGTAGGTGCCTACGACCAGCACAAGCGGGATGCAGATGACCAGCGCCATCTTGAGCAAGGCGAGGACCATGGGCAGAGACTGTCTCACGACGTCCATGGCGGGAAACGCGGCAATCGCGCCGACGGCCATCCCAACGTCTCCCGTGGCCCGCGTCACGATGTTCGGCAAGGTCTTGTCGATCTGGCCGCCATAGTCCGTATAGACGCTACCCTGGTTCAATTTCTGTTGCCGCGGTGACGCGATGGCGCGGATCACCGAGTCGTCCACCTCGGCCCTGCTCAGGAACCCGGCCCAGCCTGCCAGGCGATTCAACAGGTTCGGGTCCACCTGTCCCAGCAGGCGTGCCCGCAGGCCATTGCCGCCATCGGCCCACCACTGCCTGCAGGTCGGGTAGCCGCCACCGCTGCCCACCTGTGCAAGCCCCGCATCGCGGGTGCTGTCGTAGGGCCAGTCGTCGCGCGGCGTGCTTGAGCGGTAGGTGTCGTAGTAGCCGCCCGTGTCCGTGAAAAACCTCGACCCTATCCAGGTCACGTCGTGCATCTGCTGCTCATCAAGCTGAGGGCGCTGCATGAACAATTTGGCCCGCGCAGGCCCATAGCAATCCCGCGAGAAATCCGCTACTTCCTGAGCCAGTACCGGGTCGTCAATGCGGGTCGCGTCGATCTCCATGCGCATCTGCCGCAGGTCCGTGCCGCATGGGATCGCCGCCACCGAGGCGCTCGTGACGGCGCGCGAGAGCGCGTGCATGAAAGCCCACCAGACCGGCACCTTCGCCGACTGGTTGTTGATGGTGCTGAAGGACTGCGACCAGCCGGTATCCGTGGGCTGCGGCACGCTGACCTGGCACTGGGCCGAGCGCGAGCTGTCGTACTGGATGGTGTTGAGGTCCACGTCGATGAACGGGATGCCAGCGAACATCACCACCACGATGGCGACGAAGACCCGGTTCTCGATGCGCGCAGCCGAGAGCACGCCCTTGTTGCCTTCGTCGGCACCTTCCGCACGGGCCTTCAACCACTCCTGCACGATGATGGCGACGAACGGCAGCGCGAATACTCCGCTCGACACCAGCACCGCCCAGATGCCGTTGTTGACGATCCAGGACACCAGCGTCAGGTAGTACTCCAGGTAGTCGGTCGTAAAAAGCGTCATGGCGCGGCTCCCTCTTCAGCTCTGCATCAGCAGGCTGGCTTCCAGCGCCACGATGGCGACGACGCCGGCGATCTCGCTGCGCACCAGGCGTCGCCGCGCTTGCGCGTCTTCCTCGCGGGCCAGCAGCCGGCGGCGCATCCAGACCCAGCCATAGACCGTCGCGCCGTACAGGCACAGCCGCCACACCAGGAAGTAGCCCGCGCTGGCAGCCAGCCACCGCTCCCAGCCGGCAACGCTGCCGACGAGGTAGATGCCGACGAGATTGGCGCCCACGGCCGCGGCGATGATGACCACCGCCAGGAGCAGCGCCTTTGCCGCGCGCCGGCTGAAAAGCCAGCGCGGGCGCAGCCAGGCCGCGTTCATGGCGTGCCTCCCGGGTTGCCCCGCTGCAACCGATCGAGGCGGTCGGGCACCGGGTCGCCTTCGTAGATGCCGCGCGAGCCGGCCGCGCGCGTCCCGTGGCGCTGGATGATGGCCATGGGCGAGTTGTTCGCCAGTTCGCGCCGCAGTTCAAGTTCGGTCTTGAGGTTGCGGATCTCCTGATCGAGCGTGTCGCTCTCGTGGTTCACGGCCTCGACCGCCAACTGGTTGGCCGCCACGTTGGGTTCCTTCTTGCCGGTCAGCAGGGTCCGCTGGAGCAGCAATGCCTTCTCCAGCACGGACGACAACGCGACCTCGGACGCGAGACGTCGCGCCAGCAGGTCTTGGTCTGGCTCGTCGCGCAGCGCCTCGATGACGCCGCGTGTAATGGGCAGCGAGGTGCTGCCGGCTGCATGCAGGTTCTCGAACGTCGTGTTGCGCGTCCCAGAGACCAGTTCCTGCAAGGCCTCCAGCTTGGTCTCGTACTCCTCCTGGATCAGCGGCGTCAGCCCGACGCCAGGCACGGTCTCGGTCTTGGTGCAGGAATCACACGTGCGCTGTACCTGTTCCCCGAGAACCCGCGTCGCCCATTCGGTCGCCTGCTGCGGCGACGTCCAGGTCTTGCAGGACAGGCTCGCGCAACTGGCGGGCGCGATGGAGGACGTGTCAGTCACGCTGCGCCCGTTGACCAGGTTGTAGCCCGCCCGCGTCACGTCACCGACCACCCGGATGGCCGACTGGCCCGCGCCGCCGGCATTGCTGCCGCCCACCCAGGGCACGCCGTCGTTGCCGCGGCGCGTCTCGGCCTGCTCGATCGCCGATACGGCATCCGTGCTCGACACCGCATCGCGCAGCGCCATGCCTTCCGCCATCTGGCTCCATCCGAGCTGGCCGCCCGCCGTCTCGGCCATCTTCTCGGCCATCGCGCGACACGTCAGCTTGGAGCGGTCGAAATCCAGCCTCGCCTGCAGCACACCATTGGTCAGCAGGTTGTACAGCCCCGGATCGGCACGCTGGATGATCAGCGCCGGCAGCGATGCCACGGCACTGGTCGCGCTCTGGATCACGTTGCTCATGATCTGCTGGAACCCATTCGTGATCCCATTGAGCTGATTGCGCAGCGTGGTCTGGATGCTCATGTCGCCGCAGATGAGGTTGCTGTTCCAACCCAGGCCGACCCCGATCGAACGCATGCCAGCGGCGCGGCCCATGGACACCGCACTGCCACCGCCGATCGAGTACATGACCTCATCGCCGATGACGGGGCCGCTGGTCTGGAAGCCGGCCTGCGCCCACGCGAGGCCACAGACCAGGGCGAGCGCGCCGGCTAGCGCCGTGGGGCGCAGCGGGCGGCGAACCTTGGCGGATGGGTTCATCAGTTCAGGACGCTTCATCGCCGTACCCTCAATAGAAATCGACGCTGCCGAGGAACACCTGGCCCCGGCGTTCGCAGCACGCATAGGGCCGCCACAACGCCCAGGCGTAGTCGCCTTGTTGGGCCTGTGTCAGGAAGCCGTTGCGCGGGAAGACCGTGCAGGACGAGGACAGGACGGGCGTGAGTTCCTGCCACTTGCCGGTCGAGGCATCGCCCTCCATCAGCGCGCCGGCCGGCCAGTAGCCATCGCGGGAGTTGGCGAGCAGCGGCTGATAGACGTGGATCTGCCCGCGGCGCGTGACCACATCGCCGGCCCGTTGGGCCACCACGGCACCGGCCTTGTGGTCGTCCGTCTGGTGCAGGAAGCCGCCGCGCGGATAGACGTTGCCCCAGAGGTTCAGGGTCGAGCGCGCGCCGACCTCGCGCATGCCCGGGATCAATGCCTCCGGGTACACCATCTCCGGTACGTTGTAGCGCCAGGCCGGCGTGTCCAGCGTACTGAGCAGGTACGGCATGAAGGCCGTGCCTGCGCCCTCGCAGAAATAGCCCGAGGACGAGACGAACTGGTTGAACACCTCGACGCCGGGGTGGCCGATGACGTCCGCGTTCTTGAACTTCGCGAGATTGTTTTCGTGATCTTCATTGGTGGTGCCGTCCCCGCCGGCCTGGGCCGAAGGGTTGGGCGTGCTCATGGCGCGCACTTCGACCCAGGGGTTCTCGCCGGTGTTCGAGTAGGACGAAACCACCGCATCGGGGATGTAGTGCCTGACCTTGACGGACGTGCGCACCGTGCAGCCGGTCCAGGTGCAGTAGAGCCAGTAGCAGATACCCACCACCCGGTACTCCAGGCAATCGGGCGAAGCCACTGAACCCACGATGGTCGCCGTGTTCAGGGCGTAGCTGCCCGTGGCGCTGAGCAGCAGCACGGAGGTGACGGCAGCCCGCATGCGGCGCAGAAGGTCGAATGAGCGGATCACGGTTCGGCCCTCCGGTGCTGTTCGATGCGCGCGATGGCGCGGGCCACGTCAGGCTCGCCATAGACCACGTAGCGCTGATCCACCACGACAGCCGGAATGGTGGTGATGCCCAGGCTCCATGCGTCGGCAACGCCCTGGTATGCGGTGGCGATGCGACGCTGGAGGTCAGCGCCCCCCTGGCTCAGCCGGCGCTTCACGATGGCTGTTGCCTGTCCGGGATCGGCGGGCAGCGCCGCAGAAAGCTCCGCTTCGATCCGGGGCGCTTCATCCAGCTCGATCAGCTGCTCGCCACCCATGGTCCTGACCGGGTGACGGCTGTCGGTGATGATCACCACATCGGCGGCGAAGCTGGCCGGGCTGAACACGGCCAGGGAAGCCGGCAGCGCAACGGCCAGGCCAAGGGTTCGCCAGCCCGATGCGAACCTGGATGAAGATGCTGGCATGTCGAGCGCCCCCAAGAGTTGTCAAGGGCCATAGTCAAACGCCGAACGCCATGCGGCCCCAACAAACAATGCGCATCGCGGACTGCCCGCATACCTGCTTGTCTTGCGCCAATGAAAAGCGGAGGCCGAAGCCTCCGCGTGGATCAAGGAGCCGGTGCCATTGCTACAGCAGGCCGGATTCCGCAAAGGAGAACGGGGCACCCTGGCCGACGATGATGTGGTCCAGTACCCGCACATCGATGAGCGCCAGCGCGGCTTGCAGTTGCTGGGTCAGCATGCGATCCGCGCTGGACGGCTCGGAGACGCCCGAAGGATGCTGGTGGGCGAAGACCACCGCGGCGGCATTCAACTCCAGCACACGCTGCACGACGACACGCGGATAGACCGAAGTCGCGTTGATCGTGCCCCTGAACAGCGGCTTGTAGGCCAGCACCTGGTGCAGGCTGTCCAGGAACACAGCGGCGAATATCTCATTGGGCTCAGCGACCAGTTTCAGACGCAGGTAGTCCCGTACAGCGGCCGGTTGGCTGAGGCACGGTCCAGCTTTGAAGACCCGTCTCTCCAGCAGCACGATGGCTTGCTGGATGATCCAGTCCTCGTGTTGGGCAGCGATGGCGGAAAGCGACTCCAGGCAGGAGTCATTGACGGCGAAAGACATGGCGAACCTCCAGACGGTGAGATCGGAGGGCACTCGCCCTGGGAGGGCAAGCCCTCCTGGGGAACGAACAAGGTGCATCCATCACCGCGGCAGCGGTGATCGTTCGCGGCCAGGATGCGAGGCGAACGGGGTTGTGGTCAGCGCAGCGGACTGCGCCGTAGCCTTGAAGACCGGGGCTACCTGGGCATGTCGCCGACGACGTCGGCAGGCATTTCCGATGTGGGTGTGGCGGCGGGATCGCCGGCCGCGAGCATGTCCATGGCCGACAGCAAGGCATCGCCCTCGATCGGGCCCTGCAGCAGGATCGCCTTGCCGGTTTCGCGATCGTGCAGCCGCAGCGACGGCGTGGCGGTCACGCCGCTGTTCGTGGCTTCCGCAGTTTGGGTACGAATCGCCGCGTCGGGCCGCTCGCTCGCAATGCACTGTTCGATGGCTGGCGTCAGGGCGGGGTGGCGCAGGTCTTCGGGCAAGCCCTGGCCGTCGCTGTGTGTGTGGACATAGACCCACTCGACAGCCTGCCAGAAGGCGGGATGGCCGCCGGCTTCGCCCGCGCATTCCACCAAGCGCGCTTCGGCGGACGCGGCCGGCTCATGCGCGGCCAACGGCAGGTGGTGCCATTGCAAGGCCACGTCCGCATTGCCGGCTACCCAACGCTTGAGGACAGGGAAATAGGACCGGCAGAACGGGCATTCGAGGTCCGCGTAGAGCGTCAGCGTGAAACGACCTGCCGGGTTGCCCATCTGCCAAGGAGGCCCGGCCACCTGCGTCTCGCTGACAGGCGCCGAGGTTTGGGGCGTGGACTCGCCTGGCGAACGGGACACGAGCCAGATCAGCAGCAGCGCAACCAGCACTGCGCCTAACGCCCATGGCCAGCGGGCCCGCCAGCGCCGACGGCGGAACGCCTGGACCTGCATCGGAATGGATGAGCGTTTCTGTTCCATGGCGTTCTCCGGTGCACGGCAGATTCAGGGCAGGGCCAGGGCCGGCGACTCGATGCCGCGTGCCCGGTCGATCTTCTCGGCCACCTTGAAGGCGGCATCCAACTCGCTGACGCCGTGCTGCTGCATGAGCTGGTAGCGCTCGGCCTTCTCTTCGGGTTCGGTCTGCGCGAGCGCGAGATACAGGCTCGGCGGCACGGCGCGGAAGAGCACCTCCATGCTCTTGGAGAGGATGACGCCCTCGGTGAACTTGCCCGCTTCCTTGCGTGCCGAAAGCATCAGCGCCTTCTGCGCCGGCGAGAGTTCGCGGAATCGTGCGATCTTCTCCACCTCGTCCGGCGGCATCGACAGGCAGATCCACCACTCGATCATGTTGAGCATGGGCTCTGCGGCGCGCGGCAGATCGTCGATGTTTTGCGTCGCCAGCCAGAACCAGGCGCCCAACTTGCGCCACATTTTTGTAATTTTCACGACATACGGCGCGAGCAGCGGGTTCTTCGTGATGATGTGGCCTTCGTCGGTCACGTTGATGATCGGGCGGCCGAGATACTGGTCACGCTCCGCGATGTTGTTCACCGTGCTGATGAGGCTGATGTACGCGATCGAGAGCTGCGCGTTGTAGCCCTCACGGGCATAGGTCGCGAGATCCACCAGCGTGATGTCGGCCTCGGGCCACGGCGTGCCGTCGCGGTCGAACATCTCGCCGTCCGTGCCTTGGCAGAACATGTCCATCGCGTCCGCCATCTCCAGCAGCCGCACGCGCCGCATCTCGGGCAACGTCGGGTCCTGGCCGCGGGTGCGCAGCGCATTGCGCACGTCGCGCGTGAGCACCGTGCGCTTCTCGGCCACGCAGTGCTCGGCGGCGTCGAGGATGCACTGGCGGATCAGCGAGCGGTCGGCGCGCGTCATCCTGGCTTCCTCCTTGTCCTCGCCGCCAGTGATCATCAGCCGCGCCGTGATCTCCAGTTCGCCCAGCACGTCGCGCTGTTCGTCCGCCTCCATGGCTGAGGCATCGGGTGGCAGGTCTTCGTCCAGCGCATCGGCATCGAGCGTTTGCACATCGCTGGGCGTTTCGATCAGCCGGCGCGCGTCGGCGAACGGCGCTAGGCTGATGCCCGATCCGGGGGCCAGCTTGACCCGATTCACGGTCAGGCCCAGGCGCCTGGCGAAGTCGCTGAACAAGCCGAAGCTATTGCCGGCTTCCACGATGAAGAGGCGCGGCCGATAAATGGCCGTGACCTGGTTCAGCAGATTGTTGAGCGTGGCCGATTTGCCGGAACCCGTCGGGCCGAACAGGAACAGGTGGGCGTTCATCTGCCGGTCCAGGCGATTGAGCGGATCGAAGGTGATCGGCCCGCCGCCGCGGTTGAACATCGTGATGCCTGGATGCCCCGTACCCTGGGCACGGCCCCACACCGGCGACAGGTTTGCCGCGTGCTGGGCGAACATCAGTTGCGTGTACCACCGGCGCCGATCCTTGCCGGGGTTGTAGCAGCACGGCAGCCAGCGCAGGTAGCTGTTGAGCGGCGCCACCTCATCATCCTCTCGCACCGGCTGCAAACCAGCGTTGAGCATCACGTTCGCCAGGTCCAGGCCGCGCCGATCCAGTTCCGCCTCGTCGCGCCCGCGCAGGTAGAACGCCAGCGTGCCCCGGTAGAGCTTGTGCGCGCTGCCGATCAGCGAGCGGGCTTCATGCACGTCCTTGAGCGTCTGCTCCGACGCCAGCGTCTCGCCCACGGCCTTCTTCGCCAGGTGGTTCAGATCCGATTCCAGGACATCCTGGGGCGTGGCAACCATCGTGAGACAAAGCAAGGTGTCTTCCGGCATCTGGTCGAACAGCGTGTTGATCGCATCGCCCTTGCGGGTCTCGCCGGTTAGATGTCCCGTGCCGGGCGGCATGCGCAGCCGGTCGGTGATCAGCACACGGTGCGGCATGCCGTCGAAGTACCAGGTGCCGTGCTCCACGTCGGAGCGTGGCTGGCCGAAGAACAGCCGCTGGCTGAAATCCCGCCCGCTCGCCAGTTCGATCTCGCCGGCCTCAGTCTCGTCCGGGTAGCGCGCCAGTGCGTAGAAGCGCTCCCGGTCCTCTGTACTGGGCCCGAGCATCGCGGGGCGCGGATTGAGCCACCGCAGCAGCCAGTCGTGGACGTCGGCTGCGACCATGCGCCGTGCCTGGATGCCGGCGTTCGCCAGCCCGCCACACAGGCGGTCGCAGACGATGTTCAGCATCTGCTCGGGCGTCTGGCCGCGGCGGCTTGCCTGCCCGGTGGCACGTCGATAGACCACCATGCGCACGCGCCGCGTCTGCCCGCGCCAGCGCAGCCGCGTGACCACCGTGTCCTCGAACAGGCCGCCGGGCTTGGCCACCGCACGCAGATGGTGGCCGAAGAAGCGCAGGTAGAACTCGGTGAACGCTGTCCCGCGGGCACGTGGCTGCACGTAGTCACGCAGGGTCTGCATGTACTGGTCGAAACTCGGCTCGTCCTGGGCATAGAGCTGGAGCACCCAGGGGTTCTCGTCCAGCTCATCGAAGCTGTCCTGCAGCGCGTTCTCCAAGGCGTCGCGGGCGTGGGCAAGCCAGCCCGGTTCCCGGCCCTCGGTCCCCAGCGGCACCAGCTCGAAGAAGGCCGCCACCGATTGGCCGTCCTCCAGCAACATGGACCTTGACTCGGGCAAGAACTCGACCCAGGGCAGCAGTTCCACGAAGGACGGTGCGACCTCGTACAGCGCCTGCTCGTCGGCCTCCGTCGCCGGTTTGCGGCCCCGGACTGCCGAGCCGGGTTCGGGGATGCCGGCTTGGCGCAAGGCCTCAATGTGGCGCTGCCAGCCGTCCGGCTGCTCGTCATCACCAGCGCCGGATGCGGCCAGCTTCAGCGCGGCCGGCTTAGGCCAGGGAAGTTTCCAGCGCATCAGTAGTCCTCCACGCGCTCACCCGGCATCGCGTACTGAATGCGCTGGTACAGCGGGAAGACGGTCGTGTAGCCGGGCACCGGCACGGGATCGGTGCCGGCCAGGTGCGGGTACACGTACATCACGAGATCGGGATTGGGCAGGCGCTGGAACTGGCGATGGACCTCGTTGCGCGCGGTGCGCGTGTAGCGCATCTGCTCGGCAGGTGCGGCCTGCATATCGGCGTCGGTCAGCGGCCGACGCAGGCTCTGGCGCGCATCGAGCAGTTGGCCGCCGGCGTTCCGTCCGGCTGCGCCACCGCCGTCCCCGGCCTCCTGCTGCCAGATGTCCATCATCGTGCGGTCACCGTGGGTCAGCAGCTTTTCCTTGCTGGTGGCGCAGCCGGCGAGCGCCGCGACGGCGAGGACCAGCGCCAGGCCACGGGCCAAGCTATTCAAGTTCGAGAGCATGGCTTTCTCCTGTGCGGTGATCGACCTTGCGGCCTTCGGGATCGAAGTCGATGGCGAGCGGCTTTTCGAGGTGGACGGCGACCTTCGCGCCGGGCTGGACATAGACGGCGGCGAACGCTTGGCCGTAGAGCTTGTTGACCCAGGCCGACATGTCCCGCACGCCGCCCGCCAGAATCTGGCCGACCGCCTCCTGGCCGCTGATGCCCACGGTGCCGATGGAGCCGTCCGAGCCGACATACGACATGCGGCCGCTGTCGCTCTCGATGAGCGAGGCCACGCCGGCACCGGCCGCCGTGATCAGGGCCTGCGAGCCCAAGTACTGCTGGGCGTTGCTGCGCCGCTCGCCGCTGACGCAGGGGATGCCGTGCGGGTCGCTGATCCATCCCAAGCCGTCGCGTTGCTGGTTATTCTGCTGGTTGCCCTCGCGGTCTTCGGGGATCGTGCGGATCGTGCCGTCGTTGAACACGAACGTGATGCTGCGCACCTGGCCGCGCACGCACGAAAGCGTCCAGTCGCCCGAGGCGGTGCCGCTGAACACGGCGCCGGCCACATCGGGAATGTCGATGCCATTCGCCGTCAGGTTGTCCGGCCCGACCAGGACTTTGAACGGATAGGGATCGTTCACCGTGCCGTCGATCGGCACACGGCCGATCAGCGCCGTCATCGCGACCGAGCCCATGAGCGTGGAGTTGGTCGGCACGGTATAGACGGGCTTCGCGGTCTTGACGCCCGCGACTTGCGCGCCCGCGTTCGCCACGGTTTCCGCGGTGGTTTCGAGCGTGCTCTGCGCCGGGCCGAAGCTCGTGGGGAAGCTCATTCCGCCGCTCGCGCCACGACCGGCGTTGCGCCCCTCGGCGGGCTTTGCGTCGTCCGGCTCGACCCACCGCACGCCGCCCTCCATGCCGGCCTCGTCGCCGCCCTGCAGCCCCAGGCCCACGGGCAGGTCCGCATGGCCGCCGCCGCGCCCGCCGATGCTGTCCAGGCGCCGCTGCAGGTCGGCGAGCAGCCCTTCGGTCTGCTGGCGCGCGCTGGCCGCCTGCTCCTGGTCGCGGCGCAGGTTGGACCGCTCGGATTCGAGCGCCGAGTTGATGCGCTGGTCGATGGAGTTCTCGCGCTGGCGCAGCCGCTGGTTCTCTTCACGCTGCGACTTGTTGTCCGAGAGCGCGGTCTGAAGCTCGGTGCGCAACTGCTTCACTTGGGCAACGAGCGTCGCCACGGTGTCGCGCGGGGTGTCGCCTTCGATGCCCAGCGCCTTCATTTCCTCGGGCGTGAGCTGGGCGCCGTTGTCCGCCGCGGGTGGCGCCGTGCTGCCGCCACCCGAGAACAGCCGGATACCGACGAACAGCACCAGGATGGCGACAGGGATCATCAGCCACTTGAGCAGGCCGTTACTGCGCATGGCGGGCCTCCTCGACGTTCTCGTCGCCGTCCGGCTGCGGCAGATGCACGGCAGGGTCGAAGCGGTGAATCGCCGGCAGCAGCGACTGCGCGAGGCCGCGGCCGCGCGTGACCAGGTAGAGGACGGTCGTGTCCTCGGGCGTGCCGCGCGGACCCAGCGCCTCGTGCTGGAAGGTGGCGGTGAGGAAATCGCCTTGCAGCACGCGCGGGTCGAGCGCGACCCAGTCGGCGCCGGTGTTGGTGAGGCGCACGGCAGTCACCCATTGGTCTTCCAGGCGCCACGACGCGAGCGCGACCGCGCGCACCGGCAGCGTTGGCATCAGTGTGTCCAGGTCGAGGTCGCGGGGCAGGTTGGCCCGCATGACGCCCGGAAGCGGCTCGACGGTGCGCAGCGGTGCGTAGAGGTTCTGCGCGGCGAAGCGCGTCAGCACGACAGGGACCGGAGTTTCGCGCCGCGCGGTCCGCGCACCTGCCTGGCCCTGGGCGCGTGCCGGGGCCTCGGCACTGTCGGCTTGCTCGCCATAGCGTCCCGGTGCGCTGTCACCCTCGACGATGCGCACCGGCTCCAGCTCGGCTTCCCCGTCCTTGGGCAGTTCAGCTGCGATGTCCAGCAGGATCAGCGCGCCCGTGTCGGCGTCCTGCAGTTGCAACCGCGTGGGCTCGATCGGCTCGCTGGCGCGCAGGTACACCGCGCCGCCCGCACTCTGCACGCGCAGGCGTTCGCCCACGCCCGCGGGCACGCCCACGCGCACGTTCCGGTTGATGAACACGATGCGTTCCTGACCGACCTTCAGCGGCACTGCCAGTGGCATGCGTTCCCAACGCAGGATCTCCACCGCCTGGGCGACGGGTGCCGCGGCCACGGCCAGTAGCCCCAGCAGCGCGAGTACAGGATGCTTCATGGGGTGTTTCCTCCTTGAGGCGCTTGCGGAGAAAGGCCACTCGGCGCCGGGCGCGCCGGCTCCGGTGCACTGATGCGCTGGGGCGCGCCCTCATAGCAGTCCAGCGCCAGGCCGAACGGGTTGCGGGCGGGATCGACGTCCACCCGCGTGACCTTGATCGGATAGCGCACCAGGGCGCGTTTAACCTGCTCGGCGCCGTAGTACTCGTCCGCCGTGATGTCCAGCGTCACCACCCAGTCGCGATCGGATACGGTGCGCACGCGCGCCGTGGGGTCGTCGCCATAGCCGCGGCCGGGAATCTCGTAGATGCCGCGCACGCGCTGACGCAGCTCGCCCGTGGAGCGGCGGTAGTCATAGTCCGCCCGCAGGAAGGCCTGGCAGGACGGGGTGAGGTACGGCGAGAGCGTGTGGAGGTTGCGCGAGTAGTCTTCTTCGCCATTGGTCGGCCAGCGGTTCAGCGTCTGGAACACGTAGAACGTGAACGCATAGACCGATTCGGGCGGCACTTCCCACCACTTGCGGGTACTGCCAGAGCGCAGGTCGGGCGGGACGTGGATGGTCAGGTCGCGCGGCGCGCTCCACCAGCCGCCGCCCATGACCAGGGCGACGACGACCAGCGCGCCCGCGCCCAGCCGCAAGGTCTTGATGTGCGCCTGCAGGTGGGTAACCTCGTTTTTGAAGCGGCTCATCGCATGCTCCTGCGGGTGGACCAGAAGCCCGAGCGCGAGATCAGCACATGGCCACCGACCCAGCCAGCCATCAGCGGATGGCGCGTGGCGATGCGCCATTGCAGTTGCCGATACAGCCAGGTGTCGGGGCGCCCACGCTTGAGGCGGCGCAGGATGCCGCCGCCGATGAACACGCCCAAGGCCACGCCCAGGACGACGAACGTCGGCGCCAGCGCGATCGTGCGGAACACCCAGGACAGCGGCGCGCCGACCAGCAGGCCGGCGGCGCCGGACAGGCCGCAGCAGATCCACAGCTCGTCGGCGGTGAGGCCGCGCACGACAACGGGATGGCGGTTGAGCCGGTGCGGAAGGAAGGTGACCGTTCCGTCCGCACGGACGTGCTGCTGCTCGGACATACCGGCCTCGCTTACAGGATGCCGGTGGCTTCGGTGAGCAGCCAGATGCCGATCACGAGCAGCACGGCGCCGATGGCGACCGTGAGGCCGAACTGGCCCCAGGTCTTGCGGCCGGTGTGGATTTCCGCGTAGGTGCCGTAGGCGTGGTAGCACACGCCGATGAACATCGACGCCACCACCAACAGGGCCACGAGCATGATGATGTCGTAGCCGTAGTTGCGGATCGTCTCCATGATGCCGTTGCCGGTGCCGCGCGTCGGGTTCTCCAACTGCGGCAAGCCTTGCGCGAACGACAGCGCGGGCAGCGCGGCGGCGCCCAGGGCCACGGCGGCGCGCTGGGCAAAACGGGAAGTGAAGATGCGGTTGTGCATGGTCGGGCCTTTCAGGTCAGGACAGGAGGAAGAAACTCAGGACGAGGTACATCGCGACGAAGCGGATGCAGACGCCGAGGAACTGGCGCTGGTTGAGGCGGCTCTCGGACCACCCCACGTAGGCCGTTCGGATGGCCCAGACGCCCCACACGAGCAGGACCGCGAACACGACGCCGACCAGGACGGTCGCCATCGCGGAAGGCGCGATGCCGCTGTTGGCTTGAAATGCTGAGACCTGGGCGCCGTTCATGGCTTGCCCTCCGCAGTCGTCGCCGGCAGCGGCTCGGACGCCCGCTCGGTGCGGTAGTCGCCGGCCAGTTCGGAGGGGTCGCGCGGCTGGGCGCGCGATGGCGTCAGATGGAACTGGATGCCGGCGCGAACACGCGCCAGGTCAGCCAGCAGCCGCGGGTAATCGAAGTGGTAGCGCTCGCCCGGCTGGATGGGGGCATGCGCGGCGCTGTCCGCGACGGTGCGCTCCAGCGCGTCGAGCTGGCGCAGTGCGGCGACCAGCTCCTGGCGCTGCGCAGGGGACTCGGCCAAGGCCATCGGGGACTGACCCAGCAGGAGGGCCGTCACGAGAAGAGTGGGTACGCCGCGATGCGCGGCGCGCAGCCAGATCGAAGCCACCATCGCGCCATTCCTGTGTGATCAGCAATGGGGTGATCGTGGAGATCAGGGCTGTTTTAGGCCGCAAACAATAGGAACTGGCGGACGACCGGATTGGGCATGCCGCGAGCGAACCTACAAAAGCCCGGGTCGCGTTTCGATTATTGCGTTTTTCGAGTGTTTCGAATATGATCGGCTCTGCAACCGTTTTCGCTTAGGAGCTACCCATGACCACCGCCACTGCCCAATCCAAGATGACCCTTCCCGCCGCGGGAGAGGTTAAGGCAGCCGTCCAGGGTCAACGTGCCTTGGCGGCTTACCTCGCAACCCAGTTCGAGACGCAGCACATCCAGATCTTTGATGACCACAAACAGGCTCATCAGGTGGAACTGCCTACCTCGGCGTTGCGCCTGCTGGTCGACATCCTGGCCGAGTTGGCCGATGGCAATGCAGTAAAGGTGGTGCCCGTCCATGCAGAGCTGACGACCCAAGAGGCGGCGGACTTGCTCAACGTGTCCCGTCCCCATTTCGTCAAGCTGCTAGAAGATGGGGTGTTGGCATTTCATCGCACCGGCAAGCACCGCAGGGTGAGGTTCGCCGATCTGATGCAGTACAAGGAAGCGCGCGAGCGCGCCAGTGAGCAGGCGATGGCCGAACTCGCTCAGCAGTCGCAAGAGTTGGGAATGGGATACGAATGAGGCATTCCCCATTCACCGCCGTCTACGACGCGTGCGTTCTATATCCCGCGCCACTGCGGGATTTCCTGATGTGGCTCGGCCTGTCTGGCCGCTTCCGGGCGCGGTGGAGCCAAGCCATTCATGAGGAGTGGAAACGCAACCTGTTGATCAACCGCCCCGATCTCACCCGGGTTCAGGTCGACAGGACGTCGGATCTCATGGACAGGGCCATTCCGGACGGCTTGGTGGAGGGCTACGAAGCGCTCGTGGCAGGCCTGACATTGCCCGATCCGGACGATCGGCACGTCCTGGCTGCGGCGATTCGCTGCGGTGCGAGCGTGATTGTGACGTTCAACGAACGGGATTTCCCGAACGATCTGCTGGCTCCGTACGGCATCGAATCGCAGCACCCCGATGAGTTTGTGGACAACCTGCTGGATCTGGATGCGGCCGCCGTAGTGTCGGCTGCGCAGCGCCAGCGTGCCCAACTCAAGCATCCGCCGATCGATGTGGACCGCTATCTCGAAATCCTGCTGCGCCAAGGCCTTGTGCAAACGACCAAGGTGCTGGCGACCTATCGCAC
>JAKPQT010000293.1 GCA_029555885.1 Chloroflexota bacterium
GGCTTGGACTGGCGTTCGGTGGCGGGCTTGGAGCCGGTGAGCGACACCGAGAACACCGTGCCGATGACGATCACCGCGCCGACTCCTGCCAGCAGCAGGTACTGGCGGCGCTTGACGGCCACCGAACTGGGAACGGGCTCAGTCATCGTTCTTGCGCTCCCGTATTACGAAGAGGTTGGTGGCCTCGCCCGGGCGCAGGCTGGGCTGCTCCAGACTGACGGCCATCACGCCGGGCTTGAAGAGTTCGGTCTCCGCCAGCTCCAAGGTCGTGTTGCCGATGTTGGTCAGCTGGTACTTCTCGCCCACCACGCCAGACCCCAGCAGCACCCGCTGCAACGTGAGACGGGTGCCCAGCCACAGGGTGATGTCGCGCGCAGGCTCCTTGACCTCCATGTCGTCGGGCAGGGCGTCTTCGGCCAACGCGAGCAGCAGGTTCTTGAGCGTGCGGACATGTCGGCCACTGGCCTCAAGGCGGGTGGGCGCCGCGCTGCGCTCGCGCGGCTCGCGGATCACGATCGAGTCGCTCGGGGTGTCGACCGGCTGCAGAAGCAACGCAACCGTGCCGCGATCGGATGTGAGGAACAGGTTGATCGGCTTGGTGCTTTGCGGGTCGGTGGGCCGCACGAAGATCTGGCCCTTCTCGTCGTCCTTCTCCAGGACGAACTCACCCGCGCTGCCAGTGACCTTGCGCACACGCCCGCGCTCGAAAGCGATGCGGGTGACCTCCTTGCGCGAGACCTTGCCGAGCGCTGTCTGCCCGTCCTGCGCATCCACGATTTGGAGCGCGTGGACGGGATCAACGAGCAGCAGCAGCGGCAGCAGGATGAGACTGGGTTTCCAGGGGGTCATTGGGATTGGTCTCGCGGAATGCCTTGAGGAAGACTCGGCCGCCGGCGTACTGCAGCTCGATGGCGTAGCCCTTCGAGACTTCCGAGACGCGGCGGTCGCTGACGTAGGTGGTGAGTTGGCCGCGCACGCCGACGCGCTGCGTGGCCTCGTCGACGACCAGGTCGCGCGCGCTGAAGACCGTCGAGGCTCCGTCGCGCTTGAGTCGATCGGCGGTGGCGGCCATGGCCGTGCGCAACTCTCCGAAGGACGCCGGTGCGGCGTACTGCATCAGCACGCTGGCCTGGTGGTCCACGCTGTGCGGCGTGACGTCGAGCGTG
>JAKPQT010000294.1 GCA_029555885.1 Chloroflexota bacterium
CCGTTGTCCACCAGCACGATCTCGACCGGGCAGCCGGGCTCTGCCCGCACCGTCTCGACGGCCCCTGCCGTCAGGATGGGCTGCCCGACCGCCGGAATCACGACACTGACCAGGCCCGCCACGCGCGCCGACTCAGCCGGACCGACGCGCTGGTCGGCCCGCTTGCCGATGCACGCCACGTAGGTGTCGCTCGGCCGCGCGCCGGTCAGCCCGACCTGCTCCGCGTGCACGTGCGCCCACACTGCCGCGCGGCGCAGTTCTACCACCACCTCGACCGCACTCAGGCCCCGGTAATGGCCGCTGGACGCCTGCTCACCGCGCGCCGGCGCACAGTCCACCTCGTGCGGCCCGCGCGCCGGCCCTGCGCACGTCACCAGCAGGCTGCCGCCCGGCTTAACCAGCCGCGCCATGTTGGCCAGGCTCGCCGGCCAGTACGGATCGTGCTCCAGCATCTCGGTCGAGACAACCAGGTCGAAGCCCTGCCCCGTAGCGTCCGTGTAGGCGTGCGTGAGGCCGAGGGCATCCACCCCCGGCCCCGCCCGCCAATCCAGCCCCACATATTCGGTCCCCGCTCCGTACACAGCGCGCGGCGACCCGTTGATGATGTACGACCCGCATTCCAGCACGCGCCCACCGGCCAGGGCGTCCGGCCCCAGCGCCGCCGGCCAGCGCGCCTGCATGCGCCGCAAGAAATCCAACACCTGACTGTGCATCACCGCTCCAGCATGTTCACGGCAGCGTAGTCAACTCGTTGACGATCACGATCTGGGGCGCCTGGCTGCCGGTGGCGCCGTACGACACCTGGAACGGGAACGTCACGATGTCGTCGCCGTCCATGTCCTCGAGCGCCGGCACAGCCGTGTAAATGACCGGCAGATCGAGGCGCAGCGTCCGGTAGGTGTATGTGCCGGCCGTCGTGAGCGCGCTGCCCTGGAAGAGCATGCGGATCAGGCGCGTGGTCTGGTTGCGCGCCTTGCCGATCTCCGCCTCAGCCGTAGCATCGTGCTCCAACGTGATCTCGCCCGTGATCGGCGACTGCCGATGCCCCACGTACTCGATCTTCGTGAAGTACAGATTCCCGTCGCCCGTGTACACCGCCTTCCAGCTCGAGGGGATGGTCAGGCTGAAGCCCAGCCAGGTCTCGGTCTTCTGCGTCGTCCCCATCGTCGTGTCGTCGATGTACAGCTTGCCCTTGCCGAACAGGATTTCCTCGACGGCCGGGATTGCCAGGCTGCCGGTGAACTCGCTGTCCGTCGCCTGCCGCCCGCGCAGCGTCGCTCCCATCATCACGCCCTCGCCGGCCGCGCCCGACAGCGTCAGGCTCTCAACATACGCGTACTCCATGTCGTCGGCCCGGATGTTGTCGCCGGCCTCGATGGTCAGCGTTTTGATGGTCGGCGCCTGCGTGGTCGGTGCATCGAACGTCCAGATGCGGCCCGTCCCGCCTGTGTCTGTCGTCGCCGTCGTGATGCCTGCCAGCGACGCGATCAACAGATAGGGCAACTGCTCGAACGTCGCCGGCGTCTCGTCGAGCGTCACGGTCGCCCCGTATTTCGGCACATACAGCCGATCGGTGGGCACCAGCAGGCCCACGTCCTCCGGCACCCAGACCAGCTCGCGCTCGTCCTGCAAGACCCCCTCACCGCGCCAGATCGTCGTCGCATTCACCGCCGTGCCCGCGGTGGTCTCCTTGCCGATCTGAATCCGGCGCAGCGCCTTCACCCCTGCGGCCATCTCTCACCCCTCCCCGCCGGCGGCATCCCCACCGCCGTCCAAATCTGCCTCAGTTAACACGCCGGTTGCCCGGCGCAGCTCCCGCACCCGCGCCAGGTGCGTCCTGAACGTATCCTCGGTGACATAGTTGTCGATGTGGTGCGGGCTTTGGCAGCCCGTATCCACGTACACCCCGATGCCCGCCTCCAGGCAGCGGCGGGAGAACCAGATATCCTCGCCCGGCCAGTGCCCCTCCGTCGCATGGCTGTAGTCATACGCGAACCACGGCCGCGCCAGCCGCTCGAACACACTGCGGTGGATCAGCAGCGCCGCGCTCCCCACCAGGTCCACCTTCAGCACGCTGCCCGGCTCCCACTGCTCCGGCACGTACACGCTGCCATCCGCATCCGCCAGGTACATGCACGGATCGAACGGCACGCCGCGCCTGAATGCCAGCCCGGCCACGACCAGCCGATTCGGATCCTCCTCGACGCGCGCCTGCAGTCGCTCGACGATGTCCGCCGGGTGCCGATGGTCGCAATCCAGCATCAGCAGATGCGTGAAGCGGCTTTCGTTCAGCAAGTGCTCTGCCAGCGTGTTGCGCGCCAGGTCCGTGCGCATGTAGGGCAGCCGCACGAACGCATGCCCGCGGTTGGCGATGGCAATGAAGTCGAAGAAGATGTCTGCGGTAGGCACCCCGCCGCGCTCCGGCAGCACCCCCACCAGCACCCGCACCTTACTCATCGCCGGCCTCTGCTGGTGTGCCCTCACCCTCTGGAGCGGCCGCCTTCTCTGCGCGCCCTGCGCGCTGCGTGACCTTCTGCCGCGCCAACTCGCCGGCGCCGTCTTCGTGTGCCAGGATCGGCCCATACAGCACGCGCCCCGTGTTGCGCGCATGCTCGGCCAGGACCGCGGCGTGCCGCGCGGCTTCCTCGGCCGTCAGATCGCGCGCCGGCACACCGGGGATGAACTCCCCGCGTCCGAGATACCGTAGTCCTCCCATACGCTGCTCCTCAAGGCTATCAGCCCTGCCCTGCGCCCTGGTGCAGGGTCACGCTCCGTGAATCTTGAGCACCACGGCAAACGTCACGCCGTAGTGTGTCTGCTCGTTATACTGCAGTGGTTGGCAGCGATAGGTCAGCGGCCAGGGGATGGCCGCCACCGTGCCACCGAGCGTCTGGTCGGCTCGCAGAGCACTCATTACCCGATACGGCCACACCTTCGCCGCGTTGATCGCCGTCGGCAAGACCTGCCGGCTGTGATAGATGTTGACGCGCACCGTGTGCAGCCCCTTGCACCAGTCCCCCTGCGCCGTCAGTTCACCCGTTTCCGCATAGCTCAACCCGCAGGGGAACTCGTTAAGGGTTTCCGGCGGATCGTCATACCAGCGCACGATGCCCGTCATCGCCCTGAGCGTCGTGTTCAGGGCCGCAATCGCATCCTGCAGTGCATCAGCCATACCTTGCCACTCTTCAGGCTGTTGGCGTTAGCCAACAGCCAGCCTTTTCAGCCCGGCTTCCAGCAGGATCACTTCCACGTCCGGGTCCAGCCGCTTGGCGTAGACCAGCCGGCCCAGTTCCACGCTGGCTCCGGCGTCCGCATACGCCTGCTGGGCCCGCTTGTAGAACCGCGCGGCCTGCGTCAGCGCCGCCTGCTCCACCACCTCATAGGACCGCCAGCGGTAGATGGCCGTCCCGTTCGTGTGGCTGGCCGCCGTCGTCCCGTTCTGCCCGCGCGTGGCGGTCAGCTTCGTCGAAGTCGTCGCCGTCACCTCGCAGATTTCGGCATCGATTTTGACGATGTTGCCGGCGGCAAAGCGCGGCGTCAGGCCGAGCGCATCTGTTCCCGTCGTGCTCGTCACGGTGATCTGCGGCGCCGCCGCACTCACCGCCACGGCATCCTGCACCGTGTCGCCCGTGCCCTCCCACGCGCCCGCATACTCCGGCCGCCAGCCCCAGGTCCCCGTGATCCGCACTGTCCGGCGACCCGCATACCACGCGCCATAGGAGCCGTTCGGATTGAGCACGAGGAGTTGATACGGCGTCACATCCCACCGGCTGCCGTTCGACAGCCAGTAGTCCGTGCTCGCCGTCAGCGCGGTGTACGTCGTTCCCAGGTCGCTCGACAGCGCGACCTCCGTCGCCTCCAGCAGCGGCCACAGCAGCCACAGCCGGTCGCTCCCCGAGCCGTCCACATAGCGCACGGCATATTCCGGGTAGTACGTCCGCCCGGTGGCCCGGTCGATCAGCCGGCTGGCGTTGCGCAGGCAGGTCAGCAGAACCGTGTCGTCGGTCGCCGCATCGATGTCCAGCGCCGTCTTGATCTGGCTCAGCGTGGCGTACAGATTGAGGCTCATGCCGCCCTCGTTTCTGGTTAGGCCGCCTTACGGCTGCTCGCCCGCGCGGCGCGCGCCGGCTTGAGGGTCGGCCCTGGCTCCGTAGACGGGGCTGGCGTCGCCTCCGTGCTGGCCTCCGGGCCGCCCAGGTCGGCCGTCACGAGCCCCCGCGCAATGAGGCCGGTCGCATACCACCCGCCCGCGACCTCGATTACGTCGCCCGGCTCAGCCGTCACCGGATCATGATGCCCCGGCCCGTTGTAGCTCCCCGCTACCAGCACTCGCACTCGCATGCTCTACTCCTGTCGTTCGCCCTCCAGCGCAGCAGGGTCAGAACCTCGCCAGCGTAATCGAAACCGTCGCGTCGCTCGCACCCGACCGGATCAACTGGAGGGCCTGAATATTGGCATTGCCCTGCACCTCCACTGTCGCGCCGGCCGCCAGCGGCATGCCCAGCGCGGCGGTCGGCGTCGTGCCGTCCCAGGTCAGGCTGACGCCCTGCCCGATGGCCGAAATGTAGGCCACGTCCGCCGCGGCCAGGTCGCCCGCCGTCCAGCTCCAGCCCGCCGCACTGATGGCGACGGCGCTGTTCGAGATCGTCGCCGCTTTGGTCCGATAGGCGATCGGCGCTACAACTCCTGCCATCCAGTCCTCCCCGCTGCCTAGCTATTGGCGCTCT
>JAKPQT010000316.1 GCA_029555885.1 Chloroflexota bacterium
ACATACAGCGGCGGCAGGCCGATCTCCCGCTCCAACGTCGCGGCGACGCGCGGGGCCAGGCTCTCGGTCGTCTCCAGCGACAGCGGAATCTCGGACGAGGGAAGGAAGTAGACGCGCATCAGGAACGGGGGCCGCCCGGTCTGCTGCACGAAGCGCACCAGCTCCTGCGTGAGCACCGAACGGTCCACTGCCTGCGAGAAAAAGCCGGCACTGCTCACCAGGCCAATCGCCAGGGCGATCGACGCCAGCGCGAGCAGGGTCAATCCCGGGCGATAGAGCAATCGCTTGAAAGCGAGCACGACGAGACCGGCGAAGAGGAAGACCGGCCGGAGGAAGCGATTGGAGGATGTGTTGCGCGATGCCATAGGCTTGCCTTTACCGTGGCGGGTGCACGCTCAAATACTGCTTGAGGATTTCGAATGTATCACCCAGAATCTCGTATGACTGCCAGCCGGGAGATGCGGCAGCCGCAAATATCGCAGCGCCCTTCACATAGTCGTCCTGCTGAAGCTGCGCATCATACCAGGCGAGCTGCTCGATATAATTGCCCGGCGTGTCCGACCCCATGCCCAGCTCGTTCCAATAGCCGCCGAAGTCCATCCAGCCGTAGCCGGGCGGACCGGGCCGGTTGGTGACGAGTCCATCGATGCCGACCTCGGTCAGCAGCAGGGGCAGCATCAGGCCGTTCGGTTCCAGGTAGTTGCGGTAGACCTTGCGGTAGCGCAACGTCAGCCAGCCTTCCTGCGCCGGGTCCTGGCCCCAGCCGAGCGGGTCCTGCGGCGTGCCGAACTGCATGGTCGGCGCAGAATACTCGTGCAGGCCGAGATAGCCGTCATGCGCGCGCGCGGCCTCGATGGCCGGGCGGAACTGCGGCCACCACTCCAGCGGCGGCATGCCCGTGCCGAAGTTGCCGACGACCGAGCGCACCCCGGCTGCGGCCAGCAGGCGCGTACGGTGCGCCTCGAACTCCCCCAGGCGGGCCATCTGGTCCGGGTCCGAGGGGGTCGGCTCGTTGTACGACTCCCACGCGTCGAAGGTCTCCATGCGCCGGGCCTCGGTCGCAATCGGCAGGAGCTGGTCCACGAAGGCCTGCGCCGCGGCCTTCGGGTCGGTCAGCGAACCCAGGTCGATCTGCGGCAGGTCGATGCGGCCCACGAGGATGGCGTCCGGCCCGTTGTGCTTGATCTCGAGCGCGAAGTTCGAGTCGTACTCCATCGTCTTGACCAGCGCGATGTTGCCCGTGCGTAACAGGTCGAAGATGCGCGTGTCGTTGCGCGTCACGAACAGGCCCAGCTTGGTCGGCGGGCCGGGCGGGAACGGGCTGGCCGTCGGCGTGGGCGTATTGGTCGGCAACGGCGTCGGTGAGGGCGTGGCTGTCAGGGTCGCTGTGCCGGTCGCCGTCGCAGTCGTCGCAAGGGTCGGCGTAGCCGTGGCCGTGGCCGTGCCCGTCGCCGCGGGCGTCAGGGTGCCGGTCGGCTGCAGGGGCGACAGCGCGATGCGCGGGGTACGGGTCGGCGTCGGCGTCGCGGGCGGCGTGCGGGAGCCACAGCTCGCGGCAAGAGCCGCCGCGCTCGCCCCGCCCAGGAGCTTCAGGAAGGCGCGTCGATTCACGGCTCAGCCCCCCGCCCCTTCGTCCTTCGGCAGAATGACGATTGGGACGCCATGCGGCTGCCACTCGGTGAACCAGCGCGCGTCCTCCGGCGTGAGCCGGATGCAGCCGCGCGACGCGGGATATGCGCCGAGCGCGCCCATATCCTCGTACACCTTCTCGCCATTCACCACCCGGTAGGGCGCGCCATGTATCAGAATCGTGCCTGCGTCCTCGAACAAATACCAGCCTTCGTCCGCGTAAACGCCGAAGGAATTGAATGTGCCCCAGTATTCGCCCACCAGCCCATACCAGGCCAGCGTGCGATAGCCGCGCGATTCGTCGCCCGTGCTGACGGGCATCACGCGCAGCGGCTGGCCGGGATCCCAGACAAACATCTGCTGGCTCGCCAGGTCCACCACGATGAAGCGGCGGTCCGGGTCCATGCCGTAGCTCGCCACGATGTCAACCAACCAGCCGGGCAGCGCATCCGTGTCATCCGGCAGCGGAGTCGCAACCGGCGTGGCCGTGGGCAAGGGCGTCGCGGTCGGGAAGACGATCGCCAGGTCCACGGCCGCGGGTACAGGCGTCGCGGTCACCGGGCGGGGTGTGCGCGTCGGGGTCGCAGTGGCTTCAACGTCAGTGCGGAGGGCAAACAGGCCACGATAGAGCGGCGCGGCCAGGCTGCCCCACGCGGCCCACACCGTACCGGCCAACAGGATCATGATCAGCAGGGCTAATGCCAGCACCAACGACGTGCGCCGTGAGGCGCGCGAGAAGGCGGGTCGTTTCAAGGTAATATCCGTAACAGGTGAGATAGGAGCCGGGCCATCACTTCAGGTTGATGCGCTCGAAGGCCTGCAGCGCGGCTTCGAGCTCCTCCTGGCGAACAGCCACGGTCAGGTCTCCGCGAGTGCGCTCCAGCACGCCGCGCAGCACGTCGGTCGAGCGGCGCAGTCCGCCGGTCAGGGCATCGGGGAAGTCCATGGTGACCAGGTGGCTGTAGATGTCGTCCATCATGCTGAGATACGGCTCGGCCTCGGCGCAGCGGCCCCGCCGCACCAGGTCCAGCACGAAGCGGCGCAGCTCGTTGGCGGCCTCCGCCAGCCCGTTGAGATAGGCCGCCGCGGGCACGTGCAGGTCGGCGGGCGACGGAATCTCCCCACCGCGCACGAAGGCGTACAGCAGATGGGCCTCGACGACTTCCTTCAGCGCGTCCTGGGTGTAGCCGGCTTCATACATATCATGGTAGTTGACCAGGTCGGCAGACATGACGACGGCCGCGTTGCGCGCGGTCGCGAGCAGTTGCTCCGCCTCGTCCCACTCGTGCCGGTGAATCGCGCGGATGCTCAACGCACAGTAGCGGATGAGTTCGCGGCTGCGGTTCAACGTCGCATCGCGTACCTGGTTCTTGGCCGACAATTCGGCCCGGATCTCTTCAATTATCTGGCTAAGTTCGGACAAGCCATGCTCCTCAGGGGCAGCTTTCATTATGTATCCCCGATTATACCCGCGCGCAGCGCGTTAACCAAATATGCCGCGCTGCGGCGGCTTCAGATGCGGAACCCGTACACCGTTACAAACCCGGTTTCTGTGCGAAGCGCAGCTTCGCCGAGAAGCCGGGTTTGTGGGCGTGCCTTACAGGGTGCTTTTGGTCGATAGGCGGCAGGTGTGATATGATGATGCGCGGTCCTCGGTCCGGACGGCGACTCTACGCATCTGCGCTGCGCCCTTCGGCCCTGGCAGACTCCCGTGCAGCGGGGTTAATGAGGTTTGCTATCCCATGTCACTTCCGTCTGAATTACTGAACCAGATCGGCGTCGTGCTGGAACTGGTCGTGGCGTTCTTCACTGCGACACTGGTCGCGTTCTGGATCGGCTTTGCGGTCTGGACGTTCCGCGATATCCGCTCGCGCACCCGCGATATCTTCGCCTGGCTGCTGGCCGTCATCCTGGTGCTGGCCCTCGGCCCGCTCGGCCTCCTGCTCTACCTGCTCCTGCGGCCCAAGGACACGCTGGCGGCGGTGTATGACCGGCAGTTGGAGGAAGAGGCGCTGCTGCGCGAGATTACCGAGCGCCGCGCCTGCCCGAACTGCCAGACCGTCACCGAGCCAGAATGGCTGATCTGCCCGCAGTGCCGCACTGAGCTGCGCCACACCTGCACTGCGTGCGGCAAACCGCTCGAACTCAACTGGATTGCGTGCCCCTTCTGCACGACCCCGGTCGCTGAGCCGCAATACGTTGACGAGAGCCGCTTCCGGCAGCCGGCATTCGTTGAGCAGCCTGTGGCCGCGCGCGAGCCGGTCGCGCAACCCGAGCCGGTGACCGCGCCCGCCACCATCACCAAGTAACTTGATTATGTTGTATAGGGTCGGAGTTCCCCGACGGGGAGCTCCGACCCTATACATTGATTAGTCCCACAACCCCTTCTCGGCCCGGCATTCGCGGATGGCAGCCACCACGGTGTCCAGGTCCTCGCGCGTCAGGTTCGACGCAGACGGCAGGTACAGCCCCCGCCGGCACAGGTCCTCCGCTACCGGATAACGCTCGCCACGGTACTGGTCGAAGTAAATCGGCTGGCAGTGCATCGGGATGAAGAACGTGCGCGTCTCGATGCCGCGCCGCGCCAGGCTGTGGCGCAGCTCATCGCGTGTCAGCCCGAACTCCGGCTCCAGCAGGATGCCGTACATCCAGAAGACGTTGCGCGCCCATTCGGCCTCCGGCGGGGTCACGATGCCGGGAATCTGCCGCAACTGCTGCGTGTAGTACACGGCGTTCGCCCGCCGCATCTCCACAAAGCGTTCAAGCTGCTCCGTCTGCGCCAGCCCGATAGCGGCCTGCAGATTGGTCATGCGGTAGTTATAGCCCACGAACTTGTGCCAGAAGTGGCGCTCGGTGCTGAATGCATGGTCGCGGAGGTTCCACGCCAGCCGTGCCACGTCCTCCCGATTGGTCGTCACCATGCCGCCTTCGCCCGTGGTGATAATCTTGTTGCCGTAGAAGCTGAAGCTGGCCGCGCCGCCCAGGCTGCCGACCGGCCGCCCCCGGTACTGCGCACCGTGCGCCTCCGCAGCATCCTCCAGCACGAACAGCCCGTACTTGTCGGCCAGCGCGTTGAGCGGGTCCATGTCCACCGGATGACCATAGGTGTGCACGAGCGTGATGGCCTTCGTGCGCGGGGTGATCTTCGCCTCGACCTGGGCCACATCCATGTTCCAGGTCTGCGGCTCGCTGTCCACCAGCACCGGCCGCGCGCCGAGATAGGTCACCGCGTTGGCCGTCGCAATCATGGTGAACGTGGGAATGATGACTTCGTCGCCCGGCTCCAGCCCCAGGGTTGCCAGCGCCAGGTGCAGCGCCACCGTCCCGTTGGCGCACGCGATGCCATAACGCGTGCCCATCTTCTCCGCGAATAGCGCCTCGAAGCGGCGGATATAGCTGCCCGCGGAGGAGATCCAGTTGGTCTCTACCGCGTCGGTGATGTATTTCAGTTCGTTGCCGCTCAGGGTCGGCTCGCACACGGGGATGATGGGCCGGCGCGGCCTCACGCCGAACTGCGGGATGGGGTTGACCGCCGCCTGCAGCACCGGTTCGGGGCCGGGGATGATTTCGGCCAGGTCGCCCAGTTCGTCGAAGGTCAGGTTGCGGGGTTGCAACATACGATACTCCTACTTGTAAACTCGAATCATGTACGCGCAGCGGCCAGCCGCAGGATCGTCGTAACGTACTTCCGGCCGCGGCGGATGTAGTCGCTGAAGCTCGCGCCGGTCTTGGATTCGCCGCTCATGCGCGCGCCGCAGGTGTAAGGGACCTCGACGACGCGGTAGCCAAGCCGCTGGGCGCGCACCAGGAAGTCGATGCAGTATTCGCCATAGTCGCCGCGCAGGGTCAGGCGGTCGAACACCGCGCGGCGGGACATGACGAACCCGCTCGTGTAATCGCGCACGCCGCGGCCCAGCAGCAGCGTGGCCGCCAGATTGATGGTCATCGAAAAGGCACGCGCCATGAAGCTGTGGCCCACATCGCGGCCACCGGGCACGTAGCGCGAGCCGACCGCGATATCTGCGCCTGCGTTCAGCCGCGCCAGCAACTGCGGAATGACCCCCGCGGGCATCGCCAGGTCGACGTCCATCCAGGACACGGCATCGGTGCGCGCCGCCTGGATGCCGGCCCGGATGGCCGAGGTCAGGCCGCGCTCGGTCTTGCGGTGCAGCAGCCGGACGCGCGGGTCACGCGCGGCGATCTCGGCAACCACCTGCCACGTGCCGTCGGGCGAGTCGTCATCGACCACCAGGACCTCGACCGGCGTGTGGACATGATGCAGGATGTCCGAGATGAGCACGGGCACGTTCTCCCGCTCGTTGTACGTCGGGAGAATGACCGTCAGTGTGAGAGAGTCCTGTGACATCGATTATCTCGTCCGCTGCGCCAGGCACAGCAACGACAGGCCGAACGGCAGGTTGCGCCGGGCCAGCCAACGGGCTTCGAGCGTCAGTGCAGCCAATAACAGGCGGTTGATCGGGCCGGGCATGGGCCGCATGTCATCCGAGCCGAGCCCGGTCGTCCGCCCCAGCAGCCGCGCCGCAATCGCAGGCACGAACAGCAGGCTGTTGGCATAGCTCACTCGGTGGATGCTGAATCCGGCCCCCTGTAACAGGACCGTCAACTCGCTGCGCCGGAAGCGCCGCGCCCCGCCCCAGAAGACATCGTGCGGCCCGTACAGCCACGGGTGTGCGGGCACGCGGATGACCAGACGGCCCCCTGCCCGCAGCACGCGCTGCATCTCGCCGAGCGCCTGGCTGGGCACGACCGACCGCTGCTCCAGCACATCCAGC
>JAKPQT010000353.1 GCA_029555885.1 Chloroflexota bacterium
GTGGGCATCGTGGTATGAGCGTAGCGGTGGACATCGGAGGCCCCGCCTCACGCCGACGCTTGGTGTCGTAATGATCCTTGCAGCGGGCGTGCCATGTCACACCAGCGATGGTGCGCTGGATCGTGTCGTCGTCATTGATGCCACCGCCGCAGCCGGGGCAGCGGGGGAGCGTGGGGTCGGTCATGGCATAGGCCTTTTCTTGCCGGGGTTCATGCGTTCCTTGAGATAGGCGCGAGCGGGGTGAAGGCGACACCATTGGCTTTCGCCAGCTTCTTGCGCTTGCGGCGCGAGGGGAGCGGGGCTGCAAGGTCGATCATGGGTTATCCCTTCGTAAGCGGAAGATGATGTCTTGTAAGGTCACGCCCTGTTCCGCCATCCAGCGGTCGCACCGCTGGAGCTGCTCCATCTCATCATCTGTGAGTATGGCGATGCCTTCGCACCACTCGTCATTCACCTCCTCGTTAAGCTGCACCATGAGGTTTCGCAGCAGGATCAGCTTCCCGAGCGTTTCGCGGCAGCTCATCGAAAAGTCCTCCGGGCAAACTGCGCGATGCAGAGTGCATCCGCCATGCCGTCGTGCGGCACGCGGCAGCCCTGCGGGATGAGCGACACGCCAGGGAAGGCCCGCTGACAATAAGCGACTGCCGCATCCTTGTCCTTGGGGGTCCCCGCAAGAACAAATTTCTTCCAGGTCTGCGGCGTCACCAGCTCGATCCGAATACCCAGCGCGCCGGCGGCCCCCAGCACCTTACCGTAGCCCACACCGAAGGTGAACGTGGAAACGACGCCCTGCTTGGGCATCGCGCCAACCTTCTCGACGCAGAACACCGCTCGGTTGTCGTGCTTGAGAACGTTCCCCCACAACCAGATGCCGGTGGCGTGCGCGCAGATCTCCCCGCCGCGCAGGGGCATGGGGAATACCTCGGCGCGGCCGGCGTCGTCAATGGACGCCAATCCGCCGTGCTTGCCAGGATCCGCACCAAGCCAGATCACCGCTCCAGCTCCGACGCCGCGACGGCCTCCAGCGTGCGCCGCCACTGCGCCTCCAGCTCGGCAACCGCGCTCTTGGGCACGCCCAGGTCTTTCAGCTCGATGCGCTGACCGCCGACCTTGAGCCGGACGACGGGCACCTTGCCGGTGCGGATGTGGCGGCGCAGCGTTTCCTCGTGCATCTGCAGGAGCGCGGCGGCAGCGGGAATGGACAGCATCATAAGAAAGACCCTCGAACAGACAACATATGCAGGCGGCAACGCTGCACAACAACAATCCGTCAGTCGGCCACGACTTCGCCCGGTGCTAGCGCCGCATCCTGGGCGTACTCCAACCCGACCGCCGTCAACGCGAAGTGCGAGCGGAAGCGCACTCGATTCCCATCGAGCCGGCCGCGCTTGCGCTTGGATTCCGCCGCGACCTCCGGCCAGAGCATATCGATCTCGGAATGGAGGCGCGCAGCGGACACCTTGTTATGCCCGTTCTCCCGTGCCCAGGCGCAGTAGATCGCATAGAGCTGCTCGTTGGCGAGCCAATCGTCCGACCCGCCGGGGCGGACGCATTCGGACAGGAAGGTAGCGGTCGGAGCTTGAACGTCGCGGAAGCTCTTGGCGACCCAGCGCGTCGAGCCGAGCGGCAGGAAGGTGCCATCCTCGACCAACAGGCGCCGCAAGCCGGCGAGGGCAAACTGCGCAATGCCCGGCAGCTCGCCGGACAGTTTGCGCCCCAGGTCGATGTCCTCCTTGCCCAGGAACGAACGCCACATCGTGAAGATGACCTGCCGCGCTGCGAACGCGCCGGAAGGATCGAGGAAGCCGGGCAGACGATTGCACGCCACGACGAAACGCACGGGGAGATGCTGGTGAACCTCGCTCTTATTCTTGCGATTTACCGGCAGATCATCGCCGCCCGAAATGCTCTTGAGGCGGTCGATAGCGGTGTCAGGGATGCGGCCCTGCTGGTTCAGCTCGCCAACGAGCGCCACAGTCTTGCCCATCAGCGAATCCAAGCCGAAGTCATCGGCGAGCGAGGACAGCGTCGGCGCGCAGCAATTCTGCGGCCCGACGAGCTGGCGAATCAACCGCAGCGTCGTTCCCTTGCCGGAACGCGCCTTGCCCAGGATGATGAACATCTTGTGCAGCGGGTTCTCCGGCAGCAGCAGATAGCCCAGCATCTTCTGATACTCGATTCGTTGATCCTGCTGCTTCTCCTCCGGCCAGATGCTATCGAGGAACGCATCCAAGCAGGGGCAGCGTGCCTGCGGGTCGTAGTCGTAGGGCAGCACGCCGGTGACGAAGCGCTGCGGATCGTGCGGCAGGAGCGGCGTGCTGGGATCGAGCAGCCAATCATCCAGCGGCAACACGCCATTCTGGAATACGAGCAAGCGGGGTAGCGGATCGCCCGACATCGTGCAAGGCGGGTTCAGCCGCTCGCGCGCCATGAGCGCGCGGAAAGACTTGGTCGTCGCCACAGCGCGGGCGTTCTTGAGCCGCGTATGCCGCTGGATGCGCTGCGCGAGAACCTCGTCGTTTTCCAGCTTTCGCCAGTGCGTGCCGACCCACTCCCAATCCTGCTCGGCCCAGCGCATGAAGCCGCCCTCGGGGTAGACCTCGTGCGCGTACATGCCTGCGTTCAGCATGTCGTTCGCGCCATAGAGGCTGGCCGGGGCTTCGGCGACAATCTCGTCCGCCGACACGGGCGGGGGCGCATCGGCCGCCGGTGGAGCTTCCGGCTCGGAGGCCAGCACCTTCGCAAGGGGCTGCTGCGTCAGCAGCAG
>JAKPQT010000361.1 GCA_029555885.1 Chloroflexota bacterium
AACGCGGGGCGCGGGCCGCGGGATTGCCTGCATGCTCGGCGAGGCGGGCGCGACCGTCTACTGCACGGGGCGCAGCGTGCGCGGGCAGCCCTCCGACAAGCAGCGTTCCGAGACCATCGAGGAGACGGCCGAGATGGTGACGGCTTATGGCGGGACCGGGCTCTGGATGCAAGTGGACCACACGCAGCAGGAGCAGGTCAAGGCGCTGTTCGAGCGCGTCGAGCGCGAGCAGGGCCGCCTGGATATCCTGGTCAACGACCTGACCGGCGACGGCTACGCAGACTGGGTCGGGTTCCTCGAGCACTCGCTCGACAAGGGCCTCAAGGTGCTGGAGACCGGCGTCCACTCGCACATCATCAACGCCTACTACGGCGTGCCGCTGATGCTCCGCAGCGGCGGCAACCTCATCGTCGAGATGACCGACGGCATCGACATCACCGAGATCCGGACGAACATGTTCTACTACAGCCTGGAGAAGTCGTTCGTCATCCGCCTCGCGATGGGCCTGGCCGACGACCTGCGCAACAAGAACGTCGCAGTGGTTGCACTGTCGCCCGGGTTCATGCGCTCGGAAGAGGTGCTGGATGTGCTGGGCGTGCGCGAGGAGAACTGGCGAGAGGGCATCGCGCGTGACCCCCACTTCCAGTATTCCGAGACGCCGTTCTACGTGGGTCGCGCGGTCGCAGCGCTGGCCGCCGACCCCGATGTGATGCGCCACAGCGGCAAGGCGCTGCTGTCGGGCCGGCTGGCCCGCGAGTATGGCTTCACCGATATGGACGGCACGCAGCCGGTGTGGCTGTACTGACAACCAGCCAAACTATGCTTCCGCGTGGTCCGCGTATTCCGTGGCTGCGCTCAAACCTGCGGCCGGCCAGCCAGCGTGTCGAGGGCGCGGTGCGCCGCAAAAGGGACGTGGACGCCTGGGTCCAGCCCCTCCAGCGCGGCCAGCACCGGCCTGATGAGCGTATCGACGCTCGCCGGCGGGAGGATCTTCTGCTTGATCCATGCCTTCAGGACGGCGTGTGCGCCATCGCGCAGGAACGCAGAATCGGCCCCCTGCACCAGGCCTTCCAGCAGCGGGCGCAGGGCCTCCGCACCCAGCTCCATCAGCGCATGGGACGCCACCCAGCGATTGCCGTCGTTGCGCTCGTGCGCCAGCGCCTCCACAAACACGGCTGCCAGCGCCGGATCGAGCCGCTCCGACAGGATTTTCAGTGCCTCCCAGCGCACCTGATCGTTCGCGTGCCGCGTGGCCGCGGTCAGTTCCGGGACCGCAGCCGGCCCCAACGCCTGCAGCGTATCGCGCGCGTCGCGACGCTGCCGCCAGTTGCCGCCTAAGTCCTCGATCAGCCGTTGGATTGTCTCGTTCGCCATCTCTCCCGTTCCTCTCTCCAGGGATTCAGTGCAGGCCAGTACTGGGAATGGGAGTCAAGGCTTCAGCCGGTTTGGGAGTGTACGTGTGCAGCCAGCCACACCGGCTGAAGCCTCGACTCCATCTGCGCTTGGGCTTCCTGCCTGTCTCTCGTCTCCTTGCACCATCATACGGAGCAATGCTATCATTTCAGTCATGCTTCATGCTATCTACGCTGTTGTGAGGTCGCCACATGCACATTGAACTGGCTTACGGCCGCCACGGGCTGCCGCTCGACCTGCCGGATGACTGGCATGTCACGGTCGTTGCGCCGCGCTATGTCCCTGCGCTGCCGGACCCGGCGGGTGCACTGACCGAAGCTCTGCGTGCGCCGCGTCAGGCGCCGCCGCTGGCGGAGCGCGTCCGGCCGGGCGACCGGGTGGGCATCGTGTTCAGCGATATCACGCGCGCAACGCCCCACCACCTGATCCTGCCTGCGGTGCTGGCCGAGTTACAGCACCTCCCGCGCGCACACATCACGCTCTTCAATGCGCTGGGCACGCACCGCCTCAACACCGACGCGGAGCTCCGGGGGATGATCGGCGGGCTGGTGGATGAGTACCGGGTCGTGCAGAACGACGCGTTCGACCCGGCCACGCAGGTCCGCCTGGGCACGACGCAGCGCGGGCACGATATCTGGCTGAACGGGGAGATTGCCGAGTGCGACGTGAAGGTGCTGACAGGCTTCATCGAGCCGCACTTCTTCGCAGGGTTCTCCGGCGGCGGCAAGGCGCTGATGCCAGGCATGGCGGGCCAGCGGACCGTGCTGGGCAACCATGACGCGGGCATGATCGCGCATCCCCAGGCCACCTGGGGCATCACCGCGGGCAATCCCATCTGGGAGGAAGTCATGGAGGTCGCGCATGCGGCGGGCGGGACGTTCCTCGTCAACGTGACGCTCAACCGGGACAAGGCGATCACGGGCGTGTTTGCGGGCGACCTCGACGCGGCGCACGCGGCAGGCTGCGCGTTCGCACGGGAGACCGCGATGGCGCCGGTGCCGGCCCCGTTTGACATCGTGGTGACGACGAACTCCGGCTATCCACTCGATCTGAACCTGTACCAGGCTGTCAAGGGGATGAGCGCGGCGAGCCAGATCGTTAAGCCGGGCGGCGCGATCATCATCGCGGCAGAATGCTGGGACGGCATCCCCGACCACGGCCTCTACGGGCAACTGCTCGCTGCGGCGCGCTCCCCGCGCGAGCTGCTCGACGCCATCACTGCACCGGGCTTCCTGAAACAGGACCAGTGGCAGGCGCAAATCCAGGCGCAGATTCAACTCAAGGCCGAGGTCTACGTGCGGAGCGACTACCTGACGGACGAGCAGGTCCGCCGTGCTCTGCTGCGCCCCTGTGCATCCATCGAGCACACCGTCGCGCAGTTGCGGGAGCGGTACGGCTCCACCGCAACCATCTGCGTACTGCCGGAAGGCCCGCAGACGATACCGTACGTTGAACAGGCCGCTGATTGAACTGATTGGACTGATTCTTATATTTTTGAATCAGCCAGATCAGTTCAACCAGTTAGATCAGTGTCCTATTCACTCCGTCCACTACAGGTTGTCGTCGGGCGCCCAGGGCTTCGCCCAGCGCTGGTCGATGGGGTCGCGGACGAGCTGGTAGCGGATGTCGGTCGAGAGCCGGATGCGGCCGACAGGGTCCACGTTCTGCGTCGCGGCGTGGATCATGTAGGCGCTGTGAACGACCATGTCGCCGGCCTCATAGTCCGCGGCCAGCCAGCGCGTGTCCTGCCGCTCCGCCAGGCTGGGGATGTCCTTCGTAAGCCAGCCGCCCTCGGCCATGTTGCGATTGTATGCGCTGATGCGTTCCTCCGGCGGCAGGTCGGCATTCTTCGCGGCCAGCTCCGCCTCGATCTTCCGGCCCCACCCGTCCGATCCCTCCAGGTAAATCAACCCGCCCATCTCCACGGGCGTGTCGCCGATGGGAATCCAGCTCGTATAGACGCGGTCCGTGCCCGCGCGCAGGTAGGTCAGGTCGTAGTGGGCCGGGGTCGAAAACCGCTCGCCCGGCTTGGTGTAGCGGATGAGTTTGCGCGCGTGCAGATAGACCGGCCCGCCCAGGACCGCCTCATAGAAGTCACGAATCGGGGCCATCAGGCAGAAGGCCTCGTAGGCCGCCCAGCGGGTGGCCTCGACCAGCCGCTTGTGACACGCGCTCGCGTCCTCGCCCCCGCCACTATACACCCCGGCTTCGGGATCGCTCCCCGACGCCAGGAGCCCAAATTCCGCAAACGCAGCAAAGAAACGGCGGCGGAAGTCAAGCACCGCGCGGCGGTCCAGGACCCCCTTCAGCCACAGGTAGCCCTGGGTCCGATACTGCTCCCACAGCTCAGCGTGCGGCCGGGCCGGGTCGGACGGCGTCAGCCAACCCAGACGCCGGGGCGACCTGTCGAGCGGAAAGCCGTTCGCGGTCAGTTCCAGTGTCGTCAGTCTGTCAATCATCTCTCACACCTCACATGCAGAATTTCTGTAGTCCATTGCT
>JAKPQT010000362.1 GCA_029555885.1 Chloroflexota bacterium
GGGCAGCACGCCCCCGCGCTTCGAGGTCGCCGAACTGCTCCCGCTCAACAAAGTGCGCGAGGCCGCGCGGGCGCGGCGCTAGGTGCCTCGACCAGACCTGCATAAGGAGATGCCGATGTGAAGAATGCATCCGACGAACAAGCGTTGATCACATACGGCCGCTGGCTGATAGCCGCAGTGGCCGGCCGCACAGCCGAGCCGCCCCCTGACTGGACGGAGAAATTCGTCCGGCTCCTTTCTGGCCGGCCCGACCATAGCATCCCTGCCGGGCCACTGCAGTCCATCCTGACCCTGGTGACGGACTCCGAACAGCCCGCAGGTCCCCCGGCCTACCTGCCGCCCACACCGCTGAGCCTGAACCCGGCCGACGCGGCCTGGGAGCTCTTCCCCGTGCCGGACCCGGCTGCTGCCGCGCTGCGTGACCGCGGGGAGCTGGCCGCGGCGTTCGAGGCGGCCGCGGGCGCCGAGCAGAACTTCGAGCGCTTCTTCTACCTCATGCGCCGGTACGCTTCGACCCTGCCGAACACCTACGGCGAGCCGGGCGTCTCCCTGTTCGAGCAGTGGAAGATGATCGCCGCGCTCGTACAGATCAGCGGCAGCACCGCGCAGATCCCTGCAGCCCTCGGTCTCGTCGGCGGCGATATCCCCGGCATCCAGCACACCATCAACCTCGTGACGGCCAAGGGCGCGGCCAAGGCCATGCGCGGCCGCTCGGCCTTCATCCAACTGCTCGGCCATGCGCTCGTCCAGCGCCTGCTCGATAGGCTGGAGCTGGGGCCGGCCAACGTCGTCTACGACGCCGGCGGCAACTTCGTCCTGCTGACGGGCTGGGAGGAGGGCGAGGAAAGCACGGTTCACCGGGTGCACGAGGTGGCGAACGACGTCAACCGCGTCTTGCTGGCGGGCGCGGGCGCCGGCGCAGAGCGGTTCGACGGCTTTCACGGCGACCTCTCGGTCGCGCTGGCCGCCGTGCCCCTGGCCGAGGGGCTCGAGGTCCTCTGTTGGAATCTCCCGCTGACCGATAAGGACAACCGGACGTTCTCGCGCTGGCAGCAGGCCGAGAAGCGGCTGAAGGATGCCATTGCGGCCGCCAAGAGCCGGCCCTTCGGCGACCTGGCGCTCCATAGTGATACTGACTGGCGCTTGTTGTTCGAGACTGAGGCGGCCGAGACGAACGACTTCTGTGCGGTCTGCCGGCGCCAGCGGGGCGCGGACGAACCGGAATTCAGGCCGCTCGATCAGGATGACACGGGGCCGGCATCGGGATCGAACGCCGCGTGTCCCGAATGCTGGGGCTTCAATGACCTCGCAAACGATCTCGGCCATGCCGCCGCGCGGCTGGTCCTGGCCCGCCTGCAACCCTCGCAGCCCCAGGCCTGGCAGCATGCGCTCCATGCCGTCTGCGAACTCTGGTTCAGCATCGAAAAGTCGACTGCCCCCCGCAACGCCCCGAGCGACACGGTACTCGTGTTCGACCCGGACGAGCTCGGGGCCGGCATGAATGGCTTTCTCTGGCTCTCCCATACCACGCCGGCGGACGATGCCGGCAACATCAAATCGAACAACGAGCTGGCCGACGCGACCTGCGGCGGATTCAAGCGGCTGGGCGTCCTGCGCATGGACGTTGACAACCTGGGCGTCCGGATCGTCCACGGCCTGCCGCACCGGACGCCAATGCAGACCGCGGAGCTCAGCCAGGCGCTGGAACGCTTCTTCGCCGGCTGGCTCGATCGCATCTGCGCACGGGTGGATGGCGGTAGAGGGCTCTTCTATGTGCTCTTCGCCGGTGGCGACGACCTGTTCGTCATCGGCCCGTGGGACTGGATGCCGGCTCTCGCGGTTGCCATCCGGGAGGACTTCGCGCACTACACCCACAGCAACCCCGCGCTCGGCATCTCGGGCGGCATCGCGGTCGTCGGCGCGCACGAGCCGCTCCATCGCGCGGGCGACGAGGCCCACGACGCCTTGAAGGAGGCCAAGGACCTGCCCGGCAAGGATGCGCTCACGTTTCTGGGCCGCGCGCACACCTGGGCCGAGTTCGGCCAGGTCGTGGCGCTGAAGGACGCTATCCTCGAGCTGGCGGAGGATCACGATCTGGGTAACGCGCTCGTCACGCGGCTGCTCGCCATCGCCCGGCGCTATCACCGGGACAGCGGGCGCGAGCCCTACGGCGTCAAGGGCGCCACCCCGCCGCGTCTCGCCGACCCGCTGTTCTACGGCCCGTGGATGTGGCAGCAAGCCTACGCGCTGGCGCGGCTGCGCGAGGGCCGCACCCCAGAGGTCGGGCGCAAGCTGGACGCGCTGCGCGAGAAGATACTGGACGGCAAACAGGTTGTCCACCTCGGCCTGGCCGCGCGCTGGGCACAGTGGCTGCTGAGAAAGCGAGAACAGTGACTATGTCGAGCGGCTTCGATGCACAGCTGTTTGAGCAGATTCGATCGGACGAAACCATCGAAACGACACTGCGCGAACTTAAAGGTCGGATCTACCGCTTGAATGTGCCTCAGGAAAAGGCTGAGTTTGTGCGGGATGCGGTTGCGATGGGCAACGCTGTTCGTCGCATGGGGAAAACGGGCTTCATCCTTTTCGGCTACACTGAACTACTGGAGGTCATTGACCAAGCCAGTGAATACCTCGGGAGCGGTGAGCCACCTGCCAGTCTAGCCGAACGCATGGACCGGAATGGGCGGATTCTACTTCAGTGTCTGGATGACCATGTATCACCACACATGGCGGTGGAGTTTCATTGGGGCCATATCCAAGGCCCACAAGATCCTGAAGTAACTCGGGCCATGACTCCGGAGGAAAGTGCTGAGTTTAA
>JAKPQT010000381.1 GCA_029555885.1 Chloroflexota bacterium
TGTCAGAGCCGCAAGCGCAGCCACCCGACGCTCGCCGGTCAGCGCGTTGAGACCCTCTGCAGACTCACCGGCGGGCAAACCGGCAGTCTGCACGCGGACCTCGACGGCATCAGAGCAGCCGCACGACCGCCGGATCACCAGGCGCGCGGGCTGCAGGACCTCAGCCGGAATGTCCTCGCCGTTCAAGCGCGCGAGCAGGAGCTCAAGGGCCTGGCGGCCGCGCTCGCGCATGCGAATCTGGACGGTGGTCAGGGCGGGGGAAAGGAGGCGGGTGGCGGGCTTGTCATCGAAGCCGACCACGGAGACGTCCTCCGGCACGCGAATCCCGCGTTCCAGGAGTGCGGGCAGCGCGCCCAGCATGAAAGTGTCGCTGGTCGACACTAACGCATCGAACTCGACCCGGCGCTCCTCCACGAACAGGCGCACCGCCTCTGCGCCGTTCGAGGTCACCTCGATGCCGTCGGCTTGAATCCAGAGGTACGGCGGGGAGACCAGCTCGGGGTCGAAGGGCAGGCCGTATTCTGCCAGCGCGTCGCGATATGCGCGGTAGCGCTCGCGCGCCTCGCGGTGGCCTTCCGGGCCGCGAATGAAGGCCAACCGGCGGCGGCTGTGGACTTCGATGAGGTGGGCCATGAGCGCGCGCTCGCCACCGTAGCTGTCCAGGACGACGCCGGGGATGCCCGGCAGCGCGACGCCGATGCTGACGAGCGGCAGGGGCTCAAACTGGCGGCAGAATTCGTAAGTGGCTTCAGGACCGGCGTAGTAACCGAGGGAGGAGCCCCACACCACCAGGCCGTCGAGGCTGGCCCGGTCGACCAGGTCATAGATCGCGTTGGCGCGGCCGGCTGCGCCTTCCGGATGCTTGACCTCGCCGCCGGCAAAACACAGCACATCCGCGCCATGCAACCGGGCCGTCTCCAGCATCCCGCTCCAGATGGCCAGCCCGTTGTGGTCGCTGATTCTCGGGGTGATGTAACCGACGCGCGGGCGCCTTGCCCGCGGGCGTTGAGTCTTCAATTGGCTCATGACCGGCGTTTGTCTCCGCCAGACTTCCAGGTGTATGATGACGCACATTATACACCAACAGCGCGCGGGAGTCCACACATGAAACTAATCGCCGATGCTGAGCATGAGCCCGCCGTCACCACCCCGGACGGCGCCCAACGCCGCGTGCTGAGCTACGGCGCGGGGTTGATGCTGGTCGAGTTCAGGTTTGAGGCGGGCAAGGCCTCCTGGGAGCACAGCCATCCGCACGAGCAGGTGGGCTATGTGGTCGAGGGCGAGATCGACTTCTGCATGGCCGGACACGAACCGGTGCGGCTCAGCAAGGGCGGCAGCTATTACGTGCCGTCCGATGTGAAGCACTACATCAAGACCTATGCACCGACGGTGCTGCTGGACGCCTTCACGCCCATGCGCCAGGACTTTGTCGCAGGGTGACAACATTACCACGAGGTAATCATCGATGATCGGTCGAACCTGGCCTTCCGAAATCCGCACGTTCAACGACCCCAAGACCGGCCGCGAGATCCAACAGCTCACCGCTAGGGGCAACAACTACCACCTCTACTTCACCGAGAACTCATTCGATGCGCAGCGCGACGAGATCATCTTCCTTTCCGACCGGGCCTCCGGCGAGGATCGCGCGCCGCACGAGCATCCCTGCTACAACCTGTTCCGCATGGACCTGCGCACCGGGGTGATGACCCAGCTCACCGACGAGCCGGCGGAGGAAAACGGTCGCGGCAGCGGTGTGAGCAGCGTCACCAAGACGCCCGACAGCCGCATCGTGGTCTACCGGATCGGCAAGGACACGCTCAAGAAGCTGGACACGGAGACGGGGGAGACGACCATCCTCTACGAGGATGGCGGTAATTACACCATCGGTGCGCCCTCCATCGCGGCCAACCGCCGCTATATCGCGTTCTGCCGCAACGAGGACGTGCAGGTTCTGGATGGGCCGAATTACACGGGGTTCGAGGAACGGTTCTACCGGGTCAAGGACGGCCGGGTGACGGTCGCGCACCTGGACGGGTCAGGCTGGTACGATGTGTTCAAGGACACGCACCAGGTCGGCCATTTCCAGTTCTGCCCCGATGACAGCACGCTCGGCACGTTCTGTCACGAGGGCCCGTGGAATCTCGTCACGCAGCGCATCTGGCTGCTGGACTTCGTGTCGCGCGAGGCCAAGCCCTGCTTCCGCCAGACTGCGGAGGACTCGGTGGGACACGAATTCTGGACGAATGATGGCTACATCTTCTTCGACAACCGCGGGCCGGGCCACGACGGGACCATCACGTCGGACCGCACGCAGGCCGTCGTGACCGATGTGCAGGTCAACGAGAACGCGATGACACCTTTCATCGGCTTGGCGGACCGGAACGGCAATGTGGTGCGGCGCATCGACATGCCCTACTACTGCAACCACTACCACGCCAACCCCGACCACACCTGCCTGGTGGGCGACGACGTGGACGACCTCGTCCTGATCGACATCACGGGCGACGCCACCCGCCCGGTCGTCCTGTGCAACCATCGGACGTCCTGGCACACGCAGAGCGCGCACTGCCATCCCACCTGGAGCTGGGACGGCTCGCGTATCCTCTATGCGTCGGATTTCGGGGGGCGGATCAACCTGTACCTGGTGCGGCCGTAGACGGGACCTCACCCCGTGCGGCCTTCGGCCGCACGGGGTGAGGTCAAGCGTCCTCTCACCCCCACCCGGCCCGTTCGCGCAGCTCGCGCCAGGTGCGCTGGGGAGCTGCGCTGGGCTGCCGGGGCATCTCCACCAGTTGCTGCAGCCGCCGGTTAAGCGCCAGCGAGAGGTGCGGCTCGCCTTGGGCCAGCCGCAACAGAAACTCGTCCCGCTCCTCTGCCGGCAGCCGGGCAAGCGCCTGCTCCAGCGGGAAGCCGCCCGCTGGCTGCTGGGGCGGGCTGGCCTCCGCGGCTACGCGCACGAGCGCCTCATCCAGCACGAAGAAATCGCAGAACTCCACCAATGCAGGCGACAGCTCGCCCAGGCCCGCGGGGACGGGCGGCTCGAGCTCACGTTCGCTATGTTCCGAATCTTCCGCAGCGAGCAACCAGGCCAGGTAAAGGCAGCGGTAATCCCCGCGCAGGATGTCGTCGCGCAGCGGGGTGAGCGCGGCCAGGTCGCCGCGCTGGGCGAAGACATCCTCCGCCGAGCGATGGGGGAAGGCCATGTGGAGCACGACACAGTCGCCCATGGGGGTCAGCTCGACGCAGCACTCCCGCAGGTACGGCTGCAACTCGGCCTCACGGAGCAGCCCGGCGGGGAAACGGAAGGCCAGGCGCTGGTCGCCCCAACCGGCATAATACAAGAAGGCATCGAAATAGCGCGCCAGCACCTCCAGGGGGTCGTGCCGGAAGCCGCCCCAGTGGTATTCCACCCAGGCCCGCGTCGAAGTGACCGCGATATGGCTGGACAGCGCCTCCGCCTCGGCCTGCTCAGCTGCAGTCAGGGGCCGGTCAATCGTCTGCCACTCGTAAAACTGGTAATCACTCATACGAAAACTCCATCCTGCGAACGATCATGTTGACATCTGGATGATAACGCATCCTTCCGGTCGCGACAAATCATCGAGTCGGACGTCCAGGAATCCGAAGCGCAGCCGTCTTGCTGCAGGTTGGAGTCGAGGCTTCAGCCGGTTACACAGTGAACGTTCGTACACTCCCAAACCGGCTGAAGCCTCGACTCCACTACGTCAGTATTCCTGGTCAGTCGTCACCCATTGCCGGTTATTGGCAGCGCAACATTCATGTGCTAGGATAGGGCCGGTAGTACGCAGTTGTCGTTCTAACCATCCACAGGAGGCATATGATGGCAAGCTTGATGAGCGTTGAGGGCATCGGTAAGGTTTACACTGCCAAACTGGCAGATGCAGGCCTCAAGACGACGGATGCGTTGCTGGCCGCAGGTGCTACCCCCAAGGATCGCGCTGCGCTGGCCGAAAAAACCGGCATTGACGGGGACCTGATCCTGCGCTGGGTCAACCTGGTCGACCTGTTCCGCATCCGGGGCATCGGCGAGGAATACTCCGACCTGCTCGAAGCCGCCGGGGTGGATACCGTCCCCGAGCTCGCGCGGCGCAACCCGGGCAACCTCTATGCGAAGATGGTGGAAGTCAACCAGGAGAAGCGCAAAGTGCGCCGCCTGCCGACCGAGGCCCAGGTCGCCGACTGGATCGACCAGGCCAAGCAGCTCGACCGCAAGATCAGCTACTGAGCCGGCACCGTCCCGCCGACCGGCTCCGGGGCTACCCGACCTGGGTTTACAAGAGCTAGACGCGGAACCGGCAACACACTTTGAGGAGGACCACCGTGATGAAATCCGGACATCTGCGGCGGCTTGTAACATTTTGCCTGCTGGCGTCCGTGCTGACCGCCTGCATCGCGGCCCCGATGACGCCCGCACCCGCGCCGTCGGCGCCTACGATCGAGCCTGCGCTGCCGGCACAGACAACCGCCGAACCCGCTACCCCTGTCCCGGCCGAGCCTGAAGCCGAACCCACCGCCAGCAGTCCGGCGGCCGCCCCGGCTGCGGGCAGCCTCGAGGGCACGTTCTGGATCCTGGCGCTCTACCCTGACGCGACCGGGCAGATGGTGAGTGTGCTCCCCGATTCGCGCGCCAACATCGAGTTCAGCGGCGGGCAGGTCACGGGCAATGCCACCTGCAATCTCTATAACGGAACCTACCAACAGGTTGACGACAGCCTGACGATCGCGCTTGCTGCGCGCACCCTGATGGCGTGTGAAGACCCGCTCATGGCGCAGGAAGATGCCTACCTGGCCGCCCTGACGCAGGCCGCGAGCCAGCGCACGACGGGTAACAAGCTCGACATCCTGAACACCGAGGGTGCGGTCATCCTTTCATTCATCGCCGAGGCGACCCCGGTACTGACCGAGGCCGCTCCCGCACCCGCCGAGACCACCGTTGCGTTGACCGGCACAGAGTGGCAGGTGATCGAATATAACAATGGCCGGGACGGCCTGGTGTCCGTCATGGCGGGCACGACCATCACCGTGACCTTCGGGGCCGATGGGCACATGGGCGGCACGGCCGGCTGCAACGGCTTCGGCGCGCCCTACACGCTCGACGGCGCCAAGCTGACCATCGACTCGATCTTCTCCACGATGATGTTCTGCACGGAGCCGGAAGGCATCCTCGACCAGGAGGCGGACTTCCTGGCTGCGCTGGCGAAGACCGCCGCCTACGCCATCGAAGATGACCGGCTGACGCTGACCGCGGCAGACGCCAGCCCGGTCCTGACCGCAGTTGGGGCGGCTGCCGAGGCTGCACCGCCGGCCGAAGCGACGGCTGTGCCAGAGGCAGCACCCCCGCCAGCCGCTACAGAAACCGTTGCTGAAGCACCTGCTGAAGAGGCGCCGGTCGCACCTGCACCGGTGACCGTGCCGACGGACGCGGCGCTGCTCGGCCAGGTCTGGCAGTGGCAGGAAACGACGCTGGCGGACGGCTCGGTCGTGAAGGTGGGCGCACCGCAGCGCTACACCGTACAGTTCATGGACGACGGCATCGTGATCGGCCGGGCCGACTGCAACCGCGCCGGGGGCATCTATAGCGTCGCAGACGGGGCCCTCAAACTCAAGGTCGGTGTGCTTACCCGCGCGGCGTGCCCACCCGGCTCGCTCTCGACGCAGTTCGTCCAGGCGCTGAACAGCGCGGCAACCTACCGGTTCGACGGCGACAACCTGGTCATAGAGCTGCGCGATGGCGCAGGCGTCATGCTCCTGATCGGCGCGAAGTAAGTCGCACCAACCGGCCGGGGCCGGTCTCCGACCGAGCCCCTCTCCGCCTGGCGAAGCGCTACTCACCCGGGGACGTTAGCGCAAGGGCTGCCTGCGGAGGCGCCCACCTGAGTCGTCCCGGTCCACATCGGCCTGCGCCGGTACGCCAGCGCGTCGAGCTGACCTCACCCCCTGCGGCCTTCAGCCGCCTCCCCCTCTTCTGGGCGAACGCACCCAGGAGAGGGGGCCGGGGCGGTGAGGACCCGTCACTCGCCCCACCACGTCTCCCCCGCCGCGAGCAGCGGGATCACCACATCCCTGTTCAGCCGCAGGCCCAGGCCCGGCGCGTCTGGCACGGTGAGATGCCCCTCTCGCACCAATGGCTTGCCGTCACATTCGACCAGGTCCTCGAACCACGGCCACGTATAGCCTGCGCGCTCCATCATGCGGAAGTCGCGCATCGTCATGGCCGCGTGCGCGCTCGCGACGATGCCCACGATGCTCGACGCGTTGTGTGCGCAGGTCGGGATATAGTGCAGCTCGGCCAGGTCCGCGATGCGCTTGGATTCGAGCAGCCCGCCCGCCTTGGGGATGTCGATGTGCGCGATGTGCAGCCCGCCCGCCTCGATGAAGGGCCGGTACTCGTGGCGGGTGTAGAGGTTCTCGCCGGTGCAGATGGGCACCTCGGACGCGCGCGCCAGCTCGACCCACGCGGGTGAGAACTGCGGCGGCAGCGGGTCCTCCAGCCAGATGGGATGGTATGGCGCGATGCGCCGCGCCAGCGTGAGGGCGTCCGGCAAGTCCAGCGCCCAGTGACAGTGGACCGCGATATCGAAGTCCTCGCCGAGCGCACGGCGCAGATTTTGCAGCGCCCGCTCTGTGCGTGCGAGGTCCTGCATTGTGAGGTGGCGGCTCATGCGCTCGTGCCCGACCTCCCGGTAGTCCGGGTCATAGCGCGCGCCGAGGCTCTCCACATCCACCGTCTTGACCGCAGTCCAGCCCTCCGCCTTGACTTCATCCGCCCACGCCTGCACAGAGTCGGCGTCGAGGATGTCTGCGGGCATTCCCGTCCGGTACAGCCGCACGCGCTCGCGGAACTGGCCACCCAGCAGCCGGTAGACCGGCAGCCCGGCGAGCTTGCCGGCCAGGTCCCACAGCGCAATCTCGATGCCGCTCATGGCCGTGACGACCAGCCCGCTGAGCGCGTTGCCGCCCGCCCACTGGTGGCCCATCTTCGTGTAGAGCCGGTCCACGTCGCGCGGGTCCTGGCCGACGAGCAGCGGCTTGAGGTAGTGGTCGATGACCGGGCGCAACCCCCAGCCCCAGTACGCTTCGCCCAGGCCCCACACGCCCAGGTTCGTGTCCACGCGCACGAGGTTCCACGGCGGAATGTCGGGCCGGTGCAGGGTTATAACGCGGATATCGGTGATGACAGGAGATGCCTTCGGCATGGGTCACCTCTTGGAGTCAGTCTTGGACAGCGAAATACCGCTGCATCATAACACACCCTCAAATACTACCCATTCGGGTACTATACACCTCCGGCGTGTGCCGGATATACTCTCAACGGTTCGTTGGGGCGACCGGTTCGCACGGCAACCCGCAATTCGTAATTCTCGATTCCCAATTCGTAACTCAACCGAAAGGGCTTTTCCATGTCCAAGACAGTCGCTGACGTGATGGAAATGGCGAAACAAGTGCAGATGGTCGACCTGCGCTTTACCGACCTGCCCGGCGTCTGGCAGCATTTCACGATTCCTGCGCATGTCCTCTCCGAAGACACCTTCGAGGATGGCGTGCCGTTCGACGGCTCGTCCATCCGTGGCTTCAAGGAGATCCACGAATCGGATATGCTCCTGCTGCTGGACCCGACGACTGCGTTCATCGACCCGATCTACCAGGTGCCGACGCTCGTCATCATCGGGGACGTCTACGACCCCATCACCCGCGAGCCGTACAGCCGTGACCCGCGCTACATCGCGCGCCGCGCCGAGACCTATCTGAAGCAGACCGGCATCGGGGACACGGTGTTCTTCGGGCCGGAAGCTGAGTTCTTCATCTTCGGGGACGTGCGTTACGCCAGCAACACCAACGAGGCATATTATCACATCGACAGCCGCGAGGGCTGGTGGAACAGCGGCAAGGACATCGGCCCCAACTTCGGCGGGCAGATTGCGGCCAAGCGCGGCTACTTCCCCACCCCGCCGGTGGACACGCTCCAGGATGTGCGCAGCCGGATCGTGCTCGCCATCGAGAGCGCGGGCATCCCGGTGGAGATCCATCATCACGAAGTCGCGTCCGGCGGGCAGGGCGAAATCGGGATGCGCTTCGACACGCTGCTGCGCATGGCCGACAACGTGATGGTCTACAAGTACATGGTCAAGAACGTCGCCCGGCAGAACGGCCTGACCGCCACCTTCATGCCCAAGCCGCTCTACGGCGACAACGGCAGCGGGATGCACTGCCATCAGAGCATCTGGAAGGGCGGCAAGAACGCGTTCTACGACGAGACGGGCTATGCGCAGCTCTCCGACACGGCGAAGTACTACATCGGCGGCCTGTTGAAGCACGCGCCGGCGCTGCTGGCGCTGGTTGCGCCGACGACCAACTCGTACCGCCGGCTCGTGCCCGGCTTCGAGGCGCCCGTCAATCTGGCCTATTCGCAGCGCAACCGGTCGGCCATCTGCCGCATCCCGGTCGGGTCCAAGAGCGCCAAGTCGAAGCGTGTCGAGTTCCGCGCGCCGGACCCGTCGTGCAACCCCTATCTGGCCTTCGCCGCGCTGCTGATGGCCGGGCTGGACGGCATCCAGAACCGCATCGACCCGGGCGAGCCGATGGACAAAGACCTGTACGGCCTGCCGCCGGAGGAAGCCAAGCTCATCAAGCAGGTGCCGGGCTCGCTCGACGCGGTGCTGAAGGCGCTCGAAGATGACCACGAGTTCCTGCTCAAGGGCGACGTGTTCACGACGGACATGCTCAAGACGTACATCGCCTACAAGCGCGAGACCGAGGTCGACCCGATTCGGATGCGCCCGCACCCGCACGAGTTTACGCTGTATTTCGACGCATAGACCCGATAGGGAAACCCGATCTCCATCACAAATCCGGTTTCTTGGCGAAGCTGCGCTTCGCCAAGAAACCGGATTTGTTTTGGCTCGGTTTCTGATGTCCCTGATTGTGGGCTGATTTGCTGACAGAAGTCCCGTTTGCGAGTAAAATGCGCCGGAGGATCAGTCGAAGACGGGAGATGGATATGAGTGATTATATTCTGCGCGTGATGGCGAAGGACGCCGGGGTGCGCGCATTGGCATGCGTGACGACGGAGCTGGCGCAGGAGGCCGCGCGGCGCCATGCCGCCTACCCGATTGCGGCGGCCGCACTCGCGCATGGCCTCACGGCCGGCGTGTTATTGGGCGCGCTGCTCAAGGTGCAGGAGCGCATTGCGCTCAAGGTCGAGGGCGGCGGCCGGCTGCGTAAGCTGGTCGTGGAGGCGGATGCGTATGGCCGGGTGCGCGGCTATGTGGCCGTGCCCGATGCCGCGTCGGGTGACGACCTGGGCGCAGAGGCGGTCGGTGAGGCGCTGGGCCACGAGGGCATCCTGACCGTCGTGAAGGACATGCGGCTCAAGGACCTCTACCGCAGCGTCGTCCTGCTCGATACCGGGCAGCTCGCGCCGGAGCTGGAGAACTACCTCAACACCTCCGAGCAAGTTCCGTCGCTGGTCAGGATCGGCGTACGCATGGATGAGGGCGGCGCCATCGAAGCGGCCGGCGGGCTGCTCATTCAAGCCCTGCCCGGCCGCGGCCGCGCAGCCGTCGAGCAGCTCGCCGTCAGCCTGGCCGACCTGCCGCCGCTGGAGACGCTGCTGGCGGATGACTTCGGCCCGCACGAACTGATGGATCGCATCTTCGGCCCGGTGCAGTACGAGGTCCTGGAGGAACGGCCCGTCCAGTTCCACTGCACGTGCAGTTGGGAGCGGTCGCGGCAGGCGCTCAAGATGCTCGATCCCGAAGACCTGCTCGCGCTGCTGGCCGAGGGCGAAGCGACAGTGGACTGCCACTTCTGCCACGAGCGCTATCACTTCAGCGCCGAAGACCTCGAAGGCATCCTGCGCGAGCGGGAGGCGGTCGAATGACAGCGTTGTAGGACGGGTTGACAACCCGTCCTACTGATTTTTGTACCCAAACGGGTACTAGCCAACCCCCATCCCGCTCTGCTATCCTGCCGCATGTGACTGGCGGGCCGCGCCCGAACGGCGCACCGCAGCACATGCACGAAAGGAGCAGACCGATGGATAGCATCAATGCGGGCGACACCGCCTGGATCCTCGTCGCCACGGGGCTGGTGACGCTCATGACCCCGGCGCTGGCCTTCTTCTACGGCGGCATGGTGCGCCGGAAGAACGTTCTCTCCACCCTCAACCTCAGCTTCGTGATGATGGGCCTGATCGGCCTGCAGTGGGTCCTGGTCGGCTACACGCTCGCCTTTGGGACCTCCCTCGGCGGGATCATCGGCGGGCTCAACTTTGCCGGGCTGACGGGTGTCGGTGCGGAGCCGAACGCCGAGTACGCCGGGACCATCCCGCACATGGCCTTTGCCGCCTTCCAGATGACCTTTGCGGTCATCACCCCGGCGCTCATCACCGGCGCGTTCGTCGAGCGCGTCCGCTTCAAGGCCTTCCTGCTGTTCAGCCTGCTCTGGGCGACCTTCGTCTATGACCCGGTCGCGCACTGGGTCTGGGGCGTCGGCGGGCTGCTGCGCCAGCTCGGCGCGCTGGACTTCGCAGGCGGGACCGTCGTGCACATCACCGCAGGCTTCTCGGCGCTGGCCTTTGCGCTGGTCATCCGCAAGCGCGCGGGCTACGGCAACGGGACCATGGAGCCGCACAACATCCCGTACAGCATCCTCGGCGCGGGGCTGCTGTGGTTCGGCTGGTTCGGCTTCAACGGCGGCAGCGCGCTGGCTGCCAACGGCCTGGCGGTCACCGCCGTGGTGAACACAAACACGGCCGCGGCGGCCGCAGGACTCGTCTGGATGTTGCTGAGCTGGCGCGACCATAAGCCGAGCATCCTCGGCATCGTCACCGGCGCGGTCGTCGGGCTGGTCGCGATTACACCCGCCGCCGGGTTCGTCACCCCGCTTGCGTCGATCGTCATCGGCGGGCTGGCGGCCCCCATCAGCTACTACGCCATCAAGTTCCGCCAGAAGCGCCACCTCGACGAGTCGCTCGACGTCTGGGCGTGTCACGGCATGGGCGGCGCGTGGGGTGCGATTGCGACCGGCATCTTCGCCACGAAGACCATCAACTCCGCCGGTGCGGACGGCCTGCTCTACGGCAATCCCGGCCAACTGGCCGTGCAACTCCTGACCGTCGTGGCCGTCGCCGCCTTCGCCTTCGCACTCACGACCGTCATCACCCGGCTGCTCAACCGCACGGTCGGCTTGAGCGTCACGCCGACCGAGGAGCAGGTCGGCCTGGATATCAGCGAGCACGGCGAGCGCGCGTACGCATAAGGATTTCAGTAGGACGGGTTGGCAACCCGTCCTACATCATTTTCGGGGGAGAACCACCATGACCAAGAAAATCGAAGCCATCATCCGGGAAGAAAAGCTGAACGATGTGAAGGACGCGCTGCGCCGTATCGGCATCGTGGGTATGAACGTGACGGAGTGCCGGGGGCACGGGCGGCAGGGCGGCATCACGCTCACCGGGCGCTCCGGCAGCTACCAGGTGGACCTGCTGCCCCGGCTGCAAGTGAATATCGTGCTGAGCGACCACAACGTCCCCAAGGCCATCGAGACCATCTGCGAGGCCGCAGCGACCGGCGACATCGGCGACGGGCTCATCTTCGTCTACCCGGTAGACGATGTCATCCGCATCCGCACCGGGGAGCGGGGGCAGCAGGCGCTGCAATACCCCGACGACATCGACGAGCGGCGCAAGGTCACAGAGGTGCATTGAAGACGCGGGTTATGGTAAACTGGACGCATGACCGTGACGCCTGACGAAGACGACCGCCTGTTGGCAGTCCTGGCGCAACTGCGCGACGTGGGCCGGCGGGTCAACCAGCTCAACCTGGGCGACCCGGCCGTCCTCGACGCGACGCTGCGCCTCATCGCAGAGAGCGCGGTCACCATCATCCCGGGCGCCACCGCCATCCTGTACACCTACGACCCCGCCCGCGGCAGCCTGGACCCCATCTCGCGCACCTCGGCAGGCGACCATCCAGCCCTGCTCCGCGACGCGACGCCCCGGCCCGACGGCCTGGGGATGCGCGCCATCCGCCGCACGCAGCCCGTGCTCTCATACGATGAGCCGGACCTCGACATCCATCCCGACCGCCGGTCTGCCGGGGCATCCGCCGCAGCCTGCCTGCCGCTGCTCGTAGCGGGCCAGCCGCTCGGCGCCCTTTATGTCTATCTGGCAGAAGCGCGGCGGCTGAGCCAGCTCGAATTGCTCCTGCTGGACAACTTCGTTGCGCAGGCGGCGATGGCCCTCTACCTTGCCGGGCAGGTCACCCACACGCGGCGCAACCTCGCGCGCAAGGAGGATGAACTGGCCCTGCTGCGCCATGCGGGCCTGCTGATCTCCTCGCGCACCCGGCTCGAGGACACGCTCGTTGCTATCCTCGAGATGGCGCTGGAGGTCACCGGCGCGCGCTACGGCATCTTCCGGCTCGTGGACCGCAGCGGCCAGAACCTCGTCATGCGGGCTATTGCAGGCGAACGGCTGGGCCGGCCTGCGGTCGAGGCGCTGCCCATCAACACGACGAGCATCATGGGGCTCGTGGCCAAGACGCGCCAGCCCGTCAACATCGCGGACGTGCGCGAGCCGCCCTGGTCGCGCATCTATTACCCGCTGGACCACTCGCTCCAGATGCGCGCGGAGCTGGCCGTGCCGCTCATCGGCGCGGGCGGTCGGCTGGAAGGCGTGCTGAACCTCGAAAGCCCCCACGCCGGCGCGTTCAGCGAGGCGGACAGTCACCTGCTGCAGGGACTCGCGACCCAGGCCGTCATTGCCATCCAGGAAGTGCGCCTGCTCGACGCGCTGCGCGACACTTCCACGCGCGTGCTGACACAGGACCTCGCGGAGGTGCAGGCACACCTCGCCGCGCTGCGCAGCGACCTGGTGAGCGGCGACACGGAGTGGGACCGCAAGGTCGAGGCCATCCTGGCCGAGTATGAGGCCCTTGCGCGTGCGAACGCGGCGCGGCAGGAGGCGCTGCGCGAGGCGCAGGAGGCCCGCGCAGTCGCAGAGACGTTCGCTGCGATGGGCGACGTGGCCGCCAACCTGCTCCACCACCTCAACAACAAGGTCGGCACCATCCCGGTCCGCATCGAGGGCATCCAGGACAAGTGCGCGCCCGCGCTGGCAGAGAATCCTTATCTGGCAGCCAACCTGGCGGAGATCGAGCGGGCCGCGCTGGATGCGATGGCAACCGTGCGCGACCGGCTGGCCCTGCTCCACCCCATCGAGGCCGGGCCGGTCAGCGTGGCAGACTGCGTGGCCGATGCGCTGGCCGCGGCGCGGCTGCCGCCCGGCGTGGCGGTGCAGTCGGCCGGGCTGGCACAACTACCGCCCGTGCTCGCGGGCCGGGAGACGCTGGCCCTGGTCATCGTCAATCTGCTGGACAACGCGGCGGAAGCCATGAACGGTCGGGGCGTCGTGCAGATTGGGGGGACCGCAGCGGAAGACTGGGTCGAGCTGGCAATTACCGATGACGGGCCGGGCATCCCGCCGGACAACCAGGCGCGCATCTTCGAATTCCGGTTCTCGGAGCGGCGGCGGGCCGACGGTCGGCTGGGCGCCGAAGGTGCCCGGAGCGCACGCTCGCGGCTGGGGTTCGGGCTGTGGTGGGTCAAGACGATGATGACTCGGCTCGGCGGCGCGGTCTCGGTCGAGAGCGACGGGCACCGCGGTACGACGTTCCGCCTGCGCCTGCCGCAGGCTGCACGGCAGGCGGATGGGGAGGCGGCCTCTTGACGTCTGTTACACCGCGCGCACTGGTGGTGGAAGACAGCCCCGCCTGGCAGGAGATTCTGACCGAGCTGCTGACCGACATGGGGTTGGCCGTGGATGTGGCTGCGGACCTGGACGCCGCGGTCGCGCACCTGCGCGTTGCGCCGCACCGGGTCGCCGTGGTGGACCTCTCGCTGCGGCCCGATGACGAGGGCGATCGGGACGGGCTGCGGGTACTGGAGGCCGTCCGCCGCCAGGACCCCAACTGCGTCGCGCTGCTGCTGACCGGCTACGCGACGGTCGAGATTGCCGTCAGCGTGTTGACCGGCTACGGCGCCTACACCTGCCTGCGGAAGGAGGCCTTCCGCCGTGCAGAGTTCCGCCAGGTCATCCGGGAGATGCTGGCGCAGGCCCCGGTTGCTGCGCCCCCCGCTGTCCAGCGCGAGGCTGCCGCGACGAGAGAGGCCACCACGCCGCCGAGGCCCATCCCTGCATCCGCGCCCGCTCCGGCCATGCACCCTGGCAAGGCCTTGCTGGTCGAAGATGATGCGGGCTGGCGCGCGATCCTGGCGGAGCTGCTGGCGGATGCCGGCTATTCCGTCCACGCGTGCCTCAGCTATGGCGAAGCGCTCGGCCACCTGCGGCGGGAGAAACATAGCCTCGTTGTCGCAGACCTGTCCCTCGCGAGCTCGCTGGCCGCAGGGGCCAACCGTGATGGCTTCGAGGTCTTGCGCGAGGCGAAGGCGACGGGCATCCCGGCCATCGTCGTGAGCGGACTCGCGACCCCCGCCGACCTGGAGCGGCTCTACAGCGAGTTCGCGGTCTACGCGTGCCTGGAAAAGCAGCGCTTCGAACGCAGCGGCTTTGTCGCCGCCGTAAAGGAAGCGACCTCCGCCGGCCGCGCGGGCCGCGGCGAAGTCGCCCGGCTGACCCGCCGCGAGCGCGAGGTGCTGGACCTGCTGGTGCAGGGCCTCACCAACAAGGGCATCGCCCGCGCGATGGTCATCTCGGAGAACACCGTCAAGCGTTATCTCAAGGCCATCTTCGAGAAGCTCGACGTGGACAGCCGTGCGGCGGCGGTCGCTAAGGTGCTGAGATAGGGAACGCCGCGCACGGCCGTCCGTACGTGCGCCGTCAACGAATGGCGCTGCGGCGCTGGGCACGAATAAACGAATCCTCGCCCGGCACGGCAATTCGTTCATTCGTTCCCGCCATTCGTTGATGGCCGCAGCGCCATTCGTTGACAGCCCCTCCAACGCAAGCAAGCTTACCGCATCAACCCTCCAAACCAGATAAGATGATAGATAGCCCAGCAACGATGCATAATCATTGCGGCCGCGCCCTGATCTCTGCCTTACCCAACGGCAAGCGCCACTCTGCGTAGGTTGGCCAGGAAACCTATCAACCTGGCAAGGAGGCACCGTGTTACGGTCGGGGTTGCCTGAACACCCAGGCAGAAAACCCCGAAGCGGATGAGGAGGTACTACTATGTTCGATAAAATCCTGGTTCCCCTGGATCGCTCCGCGCTTGCGGAGTGTGTGCTGCCGCATGCGGTGGCACTGGCTCAGGCCTTCAATGCCGAGTTGATCCTGTTCCACGTCCTGTCAAGCTCGGATGAACCCGACCGACTCCGCGCGGTGGACCCGCTGGAATGGCAGTTGCGCCGAGCCGAAGCGGAAAGCTATCTGCAGGGCGTGTGCAAGCGCCTGCGCGCATCCGGCGTCGTCTGTGAGGCGCAGGTCAGCGCGGGCGACCCCGCCGAACTGATCGTCAGCTTCGCGGACGAGCAGGGCCTCAGGCTGATTCTCCTGGCCAGCCACGGCCAGAGTGGCCAGAGCGGCTGGAACGTCAGCAGCGTCGTGCAGAAAGTGGTCATGCGCAGCCGATCCTCGCTTATGATCGTGCGCGCGCATGCCGCCCCGGTTCCTGAAGGCGAAGCCCTCCAGTACAAACGCATCCTCGTGCCGCTCGACGGCTCGGCCCGGGCCGAATCCGTGCTGCCGCTGGCCAACGTCCTGGCCCGCCTCCCGGAGACCCTGGTGCTCGCCGCCCACGTGGTCCAACGACCTGTGATGCCCCGCCGCACGCCGCCGAGCCAGGAAGACACCGAACTGGCAGACCGCATCGTCGAGCGGAATCGCGTCGAGGCCGAGAACTATCTCGAATGGGTGCGCTTGCAGTTGCCTCCGGCCACGGTTGAGACGCGCCTCCTCGTGGCACACCAGGTGGCCAGCACACTCCACGCATTGGTCGAGCAGGAACGCGCAGACCTGGTGCTGCTCAGCGCGCATGGCCTCTCCGGTGAAACGCGTTGGTCCCACGGCAGTCTGGTTGCCAGCTTCCTGGCCTACGGCTCGTGTCCCTTGTTGATTTTCCAGGATGCGCCCGATGAACAGTCCATCCTGACGCAGGCGGAAGTCATCGTACGCAACATTGAAAGTCGCCAAGCCGTATGAGCGAGGAAAGACATGACACCGGACCGGGGATCACTCCCGGCTTAGCAGACACACAAGCCTTTGCCTACCTGGCCGCGGCTGAGGGCAGGGCCGAGCCCGGCCGCGGCCGCGAACCCTGGCTGCTGGAGAGCATCGCGGACCGGGAAACCTTCCTGGCCGCAACGGTCGCCTACCTGCGCGATGGACAGGGCGAACAGACGCTCTCGCACGCAGCCGAGTGGATGCTGGATAACCTGCACCTGGCACAGCAAGCCCTGCGCCAGGTACGCGAGGACATGCCCCGCAGCTACTACGGGCAGTTGCCCAAGCTGGTGGACGGTCCGCTGCGCGGTTACCCGCGCATCTACGACATCGCGCAGCGGCTGGTGATGCAGAGCGATGCGCGGCTCGACATGGAGCGCGTGCGCCGCTTTGTCGCCCTCTACCAGGAATCTCAGCCGCTGACCATCGGCGAAATATGGGCCTTGCCGGTCATGCTCCGCTGGGGCGTCCTCTCCGTCCTGACGCGCGCGGCCGGCGATGTGACCGGGCGGGCCCTGGCTGAGGCAGAGATGCGCGCCTCGCGCGGCCCTGCAGCGCCTCCGCTCCTCCATACGCTCGCGGACGACGAGGTCGTAGGCAACTGCTTCACCAGCCTGCGCACCATGGCCAACTTCGACTGGCGCGACTTCTTCGAAAGCGTCAGCCAGGTGGAACAGATCCTCCGCACCGATCCCGCTGATGTCTACCGCCATATGGACCGCGCCACCCGGGATCGCTATCGCGGGCACGTCGAAGAGCTCGCGCTAGCGAGCGGGCAGAGCGAGCGAGATGTCGCGGCGGCCGCAATCGAGCTGGCAGAGCGCGCCGGCGCTGACCTGGCATACGCGCCGGCCACGCGGGCAGCCGATGGAGCTGCGGCGGAAGACGCGGCCTGGACGGGCTTCGCTGCACCCCCCGCGGCGCACGTGGGTTACTACCTGGCCGACGAAGGCCGCGCCGAGCTGGAACGCCGCGTCGCCGCGCGCTTTTCGGCCGGCAGCCGGCTCATGCGCGCCATACTCGCGCATCCCGCCCGCGTCTATATGGGCTCCACCGCGTTTTTGACCGCGTTCCTGGTGCTCGGCGCGGCGCTGTACGCCGCGACACAGGGGGGCTCTCCGTGGCTGGTCTTGCTGGCGGTCGGCGTCACATTCATGCCGGCCCTTGCGGCAGCCATCGCGACGGTCGACTGGATTATCACCCTGATCGTTCCGCCTCGCACCCTGCCCAAACTCGACCTGGCCGAGCAGTCCGGCGCGGCGGCCATTCCTGATGCGCTGCGCAGCCTGGTGGTCGTGCCCGCGCTGATCGGGGATGCGGAGGATGTGGCCTCGCTGCTGCGCCAGATCGAACAGCACTACCTGCGCAACCCCGACGCCAACCTGTATTTCGCGCTGCTGACCGACTTCGTCGATGCCGACGAGCAACATCTGCCGGGCGACGAAGCACTCCTGGAGCAGCAGCGTGCGGGCATCGCGCAGCTGAACGAACGCTATGCGGCGCTCTCCGGCGCCGCCGAGGGCCCGTTCTGCATGTTTCACCGCGAGCGCCGCTGGAACCCCAAGGAGGGCCGGTGGATTGGCTGGGAGCGGAAGCGCGGCAAGCTGCACGAGTTGAACCGCTGGCTGCGCGGCGCGACGGATACGTCCATCGTCTCCTATATCGGCCCGGCCGCCGCGCTACGCGAGGTGAGGTACGTCATCACCCTGGACGCCGATACCATCCTGGGCCGCGACGGCGCGCGTGCGCTCATCGCAACCCTGGCCCATCCGCTCAACCGCGCCGCGGCCGATCCCGAGACGGGCCGGGTGCGCCGCGGGTATGGGCTGCTCCAACCCCGCACCGAGATTGTCCCGGCCAGCGCCAACTACTCGCACTTCAGCCGCATCTTCGCGGGCGATATCGGCCTGGACCTGTACACCAATGCCGTCTCCAACGTCTATCAGGATTTGTTCGGCAGCGGCATCTATGTGGGCAAGGGCATCTACGACATCGATGCCTTCGAGCGCAGCCTGGACGGCCGCGCGCCGGAGAACACCCTGCTCAGCCATGACCTGTTCGAGGGGATCCACGCCCGCGTCGGGCTGGTCACCGATATCGTGGTGTATGAGGAATATCCGGCCACTTACCTGGCGCACGTGCGCCGCCTGCACCGCTGGACCCGCGGCGACTGGCAGCTCCTGCCGTGGCTGCTGCCGCGCCTGCTGAAGCCCGCCGGGCTGCCGGAGGTCCGGGCCGACTTCGACCGGATCGACACCTGGAAACTGCTCGACAACCTGCGGCGCAGCCTGCTCGCGCCTGCCCTCCTGCTGATGCTCCTGGCCGGTTGGCTCTTCCTGCCCGGCGCAGCCCTGGTGTGGACGGTCGCCGCGGTCGGCGCGCTCGCCGTGCCGCCGCTGACCGGCGCGCTGACGCCCATCGTGCGCGGCCGCGGTCCGCTCGCCTGGCGGCAGGCGGCCCGCTCGCTGTGGCCGGGGCTCCGCCGCTGGCTGCTCGCCGTCGCCTTCCTGCCGTTCGAAGCCGCGCAGATGCTCGACGCCATCGGCGCCAGCCTGGTGCGCGTGCTGCTCACCCGGCGGCGGCTGCTGGAATGGGTGACGGCTGCACAGTCGGCCCAGATGGTGGCCGCCAGCCGCCTGCCCACCTGGCGGACGATGCTGGCCGCGCCGCTGGCGGCCGCCGCCTCAGCGGTCGTCTTAGTGCTGCTGCGGCCCGGCAGCCTGCCCGCAGCCCTGCTCCTGCTGCTCTTGTGGGCCATCGCCCCCGAGATCGCCTTTCGCATCAGCCAGCCCGTCCGGCGCGAACATGCACCGCTCACCGCAACCCAGCGCACCGCGCTGCACAGCCTGGCCCGGCGCACCTGGCTGTTTTTCGAGGATTTCGTCGGACCGGAGGACCACTGGCTGCCCCCGGACCACTACCAGGAAGCGCCGCTCGGCAAAGTCGCGTCCTATACATCGCCCACCAATATCGGCCTGCTCCTGCTCTCCACGCTCGCCGCGTACGACCTGGGCTATATTGGGGCCATCAACCTCATTTCCCGGCTGCGCGCGACCTTCGAGAGCCTCGCGCGGTTGGAACGCTTTCGCGGCCACTTCCTGAACTGGTATGACACGCGCAGCCTCGCTCCGCTGGCGCCGGCTTACGTATCTACTGTGGACAGCGGCAACCTGGCCGCCTGCCTGCGGATCCTCGGCCGTGCCTGCGAGCAGGTGCGCGCGGCACCGGTGCTGCGGTGGGCCCGCTGGGAGGGCATGGCAGACACTTTCAGCCTGCTCGATGATTTCCTGGCTGACCTCGCAACCGCGCAGAATATCTCCGGCGCCCGCGACCTGCGGACGCTGCTCGGCGAACTGCGCGACCGCGTGCTGGACGCCGAAGCCGAGCCGGCGAAGTGGCGCCCGACACTCGACTACGTTGCCGGCGAGGGTTGGCAGCGTCTGGAAACCCTGCTCACGCAGCTCATTGCGGAGAACGCGCCGGTCATCGGCACGGCGGCCTTGGGCATGCTGCGCATCGCGGTCGGACGCATCAAGAACCAGATATCCACCTTCCACCGTACGGTTGACCTGCTCCTGCCGGGTCTCGCCTGGCTGAGGGAGCGGCCGGCCCTGCTCCAGGCGGCGGAACTGCCGGACTCGCTGAGGGCCGCGTATGACGAACTGGCGGAGAGCCTCCAGAGCATCCCCCCGTTCGCGGAGTATCCGGCAGCCATTGCTGCGATGCAGGCGGCAGTCGACCGGCTCCTCGATGCAGTGGCCCAACTGCCTGCGGACCGGTACGATGCGCACCAGGTGGCCGACGTACATAGCTGGTGTGACGCGCTGTGTGAGAAACTCGCGGCAGCCCGGACGATGGGCGAGGAACTCCTGGCTGGCCTCACCGACATCGAGACGCAGGCCGAACAGTACTTCCGGGAGATGGACTTTGCCTTCCTGTTCGACCGCCAGCGCGAGGTCTTCCACATCGGCTACAACGTGCCCGCGGGCAAGCTGGACCAGAACTATTACGACCTGCTCGCATCCGAGGCCCGCATCGCCAGCCTGGTGGCCCTCGCCAAGCGCGAGGTGCCCCGCAGCCATTGGATGCACCTGGCCCGGCCGCTCACCCAGGTCAACGGCGCCCGTGCGCTGCTGTCCTGGAGCGCCACCATGTTCGAGTACCTGATGCCCTCGCTGTTCATGCGCTCCTATGCCGGGACCCTGCTGCACGAGAGCGCGACCGCCGCCGTGGATCACCAGATTGCCTACGGCCGGCGCCGGGGACAGCCCTGGGGCATCTCCGAGTCGGGCTTCTACGCGCTGGACGGCAACAACAACTACCGGTATCGCGCGTTCGGCGTGCCCGGGCTGGGCTACAAGCGCGACCTGGCCGAGGACGCCGTCGTCGCACCGTACGCTTCGCTGCTGGCCTTGCCGTTCCGCCCGGCCGAGGTCGTGGACAACGTGGCACACCTGGCGCGGCTGGGCGGCCTTGGCATCTACGGGCTCTATGAGGCGCTGGATTTCACGGCCAGCCGCCTGCCGCTCGGCCGTGACCACGCAGTCGTGCGCGAGTACATGGCGCATCACCAGGGCATGATCCTCCTGGCGCTGAACAACTATCTCTACGAGCTGCGCACAGGCGAGGAAGCGCCCATGCTGCAGCGTTTCCACGCCGACCCGCTCCTGCAGAGCGTGGACCTCCTGCTGCAGGAGCGCGTGCCGACGGACGCGCCGCTCGAGTTCCTGCAGCCCGGCGACGCTGCGCCGGCCCGCAGGTCAGTTGCGCCGGTGGTCTCCGCGCCCTGGCCGGTCCACGTGCACGCGCCCATGCCCGCTGTCCACAGCCTGTCGAACGGAACCTACAGCGTGTTGATATCCGCAGCCGGCGCCGGCCAAAGCCGCTGGGGCGACATCGCGCTGACCCGCTGGCAGCCCGATGCCACGCGCGATAACTGGGGCACGTGGCTCTACGTGCAGGACCGTGCGAGCGGGCGGCTGTGGTCCGCCACGCATCAGCCGGCGGGCGTGGCGCCAGCGGCGAGCGAAGTGCGTTTCTATCCGCATAAGGCGGAATTCCAGCGCACCGACGACCAGATTGCGCTGACGCTGGAGGTCGCGGTGGCCCCGGATGACGATGTCGAAATCCGCCGCGTCACGCTGCACAACCAGGACGAGCAGGCCCGGCGGCTGGCGCTCACAAGCTACGCCGAAGTGGTCATGACCGACCCGGCGACAGACCAACGTCACCCGGCCTTCAGCAAGCTGTTCGTCGAGAGCGAATATCAGTCCGAAACGGGCGCGCTCCTGTTCAGGCGGCGCCCACGCGCCGCGAGCGATGCACCGGTCTTCATGGCTCATTTCGTGCTCAGCGAGGGCGCCGACACCGCGCGGGCGACCGGCTATGAGAGCGACCGGGCCGCGTTCCTCGGCCGTGGAACGGCGGGCGTGGCCGCGCCGGCCGCGCTGGCCGGCTCACAGGATACAGGTCCCGGCGGCCAGTTGCGCGGCTCGGTCGGCGCCACGCTGGACCCCATCATGGCGTTGCAGTATGAGGTCGAACTGCCGGGCGGCGCCACGATCCAGCTCGCGTTCATCACCGCTGCGGCCCCCGCCCGTGAGGCGCTGCAGGCGATCATCGAGCGCTACCGGGCCTGGCCCTCGGTCGAGCACGCCATCGGTCAGTCGCGCGCGCGCGCCGAACTCGAGCTGCGCCAGTCCGCACTGTCATCCGCCGATCTCGAGCGCTTCCAGACGCTGCTGTCCGCGCTGCTCTACGGGCACCACGGGCTCCGGGCCGAGCCGGAGGTCCTGCAGGCTAACACACGGGGCCAGCCTGACCTGTGGGCCTACGGCATCTCGGGCGACTATCCGCTGCTCCTCGTGCGCATCGCAGAGGAAGAAGCGCTGGGGTTCGTCCGCGATCTGCTGCGCGCCCACGCTTACTGGCGCAAGCGCGGCCTGATGATCGACCTGGTGCTTCTTAACACGCAGTTGGCGGGCTATGACCAGGGGCTACGCGACCAGATCTACCGGCTGCTCACGCGCATGGACAGCGACGTGTGGCTCAATCAGCGCGGCGGCATCTTCCTGCTCTATGCCCACCAGTTGAACGAGGCGGCCAGCACCCTCCTGCAGACGACCGCGCGCGTGATCCTGGACGCGGATGCGGGAGACCTGGCCGGCACGCTGGCGCGACTAGGCCAACAGCCCGCGCCGCTGCCCGCCTTTGCGCCAACCCCTGTGCCGGAGCAGGCCGGGCCTCCGCTCCCGCCGGTCATGCGCCCAACGGATCTCGCCTTCGATAACGGGCTGGGCGGTTTCAGCCCCGACGGCAGGGAATACGTCATCTACCAGGACCCGGCACACCCGACGCCTGTGCCGTGGGTCAACGTCGTGGCCAACCCCGCGTTTGGCTTCCTCGTCTCGGAATCGGGCGGCGGCTACACCTGGGCGCTGAACAGCGGCGAGAACCGGCTGACCCCCTGGTCGAACGACCCCGTGACCGATCCGCCGGGCGAGGCGCTGTACCTGCGCGATGAGGAGACCGCGGAGGTCTGGACGCCCACGCCGCAGCCCGCGGGCGCCGACCAGCCCTACCTCGTGCGTCACGGCGCGGGCTACACGACCTTCGAGCATCATAGCCACGGGCTGCGCCAGCGCCTGCGTCTCTTCGTGCCGCCTGACGCGGCGGTGAAGATCGTCCATCTGCGCCTGGAGAATGCCACGGAGCGGCCGCGGCGCATCACCGCCACCTTCTATGCGGAATGGCTGCTCGGCACGAGCCGCGCCGCCACCGCGCAGTTCGTTATCCCCGACTTCGACGACGACAGCCAGGCGCTGCTGGCCCGCAATCCGTGGTATCCCGAGTTTGGCGAGCGGGTGGCGTTCGCCGCGCCAAGCCGGCGGCTGCATGGCCTGACAGCAGATCGCGCGGAGTTTCTCGGCCGGCACGGGACGCTCGGGTGCCCGGCCGCGCTGCAGCGCATCGGCCTGAGCGGCACGATCCGGGCCGGCCTCGACCCTTGCGCGGCCCTGCAGGTACACATCGACCTGCCGCCGGACGGCAGCGACGAAGTGTGGTTCCTGCTCGGCCAGGGCGCAGACCGCGCCGAGGCCCTCGCGCTGGCGTGCCGCTACCAGGACGGAGACGCAGTCGAGCAGGCTTGGCAGGCCGTGCATGGTTTCTGGGACGGCCTGCTGGACGCCGTGCAGGTCCGGACGCCTGAACCGAGCATGGACCTGCTGCTGAACCGCTGGCTGCTGTACCAGAGCCTCGCCTGCCGCATCTGGGGGCGTTCGGGCTTCTATCAGTCGAGCGGCGCGTTCGGCTTCCGCGACCAGTTGCAGGACGTCATGGCCGCGGTCCATGCCGCGCCCAACCTGGCCCGCGCGCACATCCTCAACGCGGCCGGCCGCCAGTTCGAGGACGGCGACGTGCTCCATTGGTGGCACCCGCCGTCAGGCCGCGGGGTGCGCACCCGCTGCTCCGATGACCTGCTGTGGCTGCCCTACGTCACAGCCCACTACATCGAGGCCACCGGCGACCTGTCCATCCTGGACGAACGAGTGCCCTTCCTGCAGGCACCGCCGCTCGCAGAGGGCGAAGACGACCGCTACGGGGAGTATGCGTCCACGAACTTCCCGGGGACGCTGTACGACCACTGCCGCCGCGCGCTCGAACGCGGGCACACGGCCGGCCCGCACGGCCTGCCGCTGATGGGCAGCGGCGACTGGAACGACGGCATGAACCGCGTCGGCGTCGAGGGCCGGGGCGAGAGCATCTGGCTCGGGTGGTTCCTGTCTGCCACGCTCGTGCGCTTTGCAGCCGTGTGCGAGGCGCGCGGCGATGCGGCCCAGGGCGCGGCATACCGGGAGCGGGCCGCCGCATTGCAGGAGGCGCTGGAGGCGCACGGCTGGGATGGCGACTGGTACCTGCGGGCCTACTACGATGACGGCACGCCGCTGGGCTCGCACCTAGACAGCGAGTGCCAGATCGACGCCATCGCGCAGTCGTGGTCCGTGCTGTCCGGGGCCGGCGATCCTGCCCGGACGCGCCGGGCGATGGATGCCGTGCTGGAGCGCCTGGTCCGCGCTGAGGACCGCCTGCTCCTGCTGTTCACCCCGCCCTTCGACCAGACGCCGCATGACCCAGGCTATATCAAGGGCTACGTGCCCGGCACGCGCGAAAACGGAGGCCAGTACACCCACGCTGCCATCTGGACGACCTGGGCGTATCTCGAGCTCGGCCGCGCAGCCACTGCCGAAAGGCTCTTCCGGCTGCTCAACCCGGTCCTCCATGCGGACACCGCGGCCGCCGTGGACCGGTACAAGGTCGAACCTTACGTGATTGCCGCGGATGTCTACAGCGTCGCGCCCCATACGGGCCGGGGCGGTTGGACGTGGTACACCGGCTCCGCAGCGTGGATGTATCGCCTGGGGATTGAGGGCATCCTCGGTCTCCGCCGCACAGCGGGCGGCCTGCACATCGACCCCTGCATCCCGCCGGATTGGCCCGGCTTCGAGGCCACCTACCGCCACGGTTCGGCCACCTACCACATCCAGGTGCGCCGCGATGGGAGCTCGGCCGCCCCGACCATCACCGTGGACGGCCGGCCGGTTGCAGGCAACGCCGTTCCACTGTGCGACGACGGTGCGGAACACCGGGTGGACGTCGTTAGCGCGGCCGTCAACGCATCACGCAACGAATGAACGAATCCTCGCCCGGCACGGCCATTCGTTCCTAGCGCCTTGGCGCCCGCCGCAGCGCCATTCGTTGACGGCGGCCGCGCCGCCCATTCGTTGACGGCCCCTACTCCCCGCCCGCGTTCTTCACATGCCGGTCGAAGAACGCCACCGACCGCTGCAGGGCCAGGCCGAGGTTGTTCGACAGATTGTGATTGTCGCCTGCATACTCATAATACTCGACGGGCATGCTGATGCCCTCGTCCTGCGCCTGCTGATACAGATTGCGCGAGAACTCGACCGGCACCTCGACGTCACCGGTCCCGTGGTGCAACTGGACGGGGCCGGATAGGTCCGCCAGGAAACTCGCGGGCGAGATGGTTGACCAGAACGCCGGGTTCCCCTCCGGCGTGCCATACGTCTCGGTCAGCTCTTGCCGCCAGCGCCGCTGCCGCTCCGGGATATTCAGTGGCGGTGCGCTGCTTGGCCGCCGCCAGTTGTTCATCATGTCCGGGTAAGAGGCAATCACGCCCGCCCAAATGACGCCCGCCTTGATGTCGGACGTCGTCACCATCGCGCGCAGCGTGATATGGCCGCCCATCGAGTGGCCCCACATGCCGATGCGGTCCGGGTCTGCGTCAACGTACCGCTTCACCGACCCGACCGCATTCAGAACATCGATCGTGTAACCCGGCGAGCCGTAGCCGCCCTCCGCCTCGCCCTCGGAATTGCCGTGCCCGCGGTAATCGGGCCGGAACACGATGTACCCGCTGCGCGCAAAGGCGTCCACGTACGCGACATAGCGCTCCGTCGTCCGGTACTGCGCGGGCGGAATATAACCGTGGTTGAAGATGACCGCGGGCCAGCCGGTCGCGGGCTTCTCACCATTAGGAACCGTCAGGAGCGCGTAAATCTTCAGCCCCTCGGACAGGTACGACGCGAGGTAACGCTGGTAGTTCGCGCCGGGCTGGAGCGCCTGCTCGATCACGATATCGCTGCCGGGGTACTCCGCCTGGCGCATCACTTCGACCATCAGCGGGTGCAGCGGCGTAGGCGTCGGGCTGGGCGTCGCGGTGACCGTGGGCGACGCCGTCGCGGTCGGCGTGCTGGTGGGCGTCTCCGTCGGTGCAGACGTCGCGCTCGCCGCCGCCGTGGCCGTCACCGTGGGCGGCTGCGGTGTCGCGGTGGCCGCCGGCATCGCACTGACGGCCGCGACCGGTGCAGCCGTGGGCGGCTCCTGCGCCGCGCCGCTGCTGCACGCGGCGGCCAGTATGGCGACCAGCATCAACATTAGGAATATTTCTAACTGCTTCATCCGTCTCTTTACCTTATTCAATCAGTGCCGGTGATTTTATCGGATGGAGCCGCGCGCCGCTGTGCCCGCGCTTCCTGTCGTCAGCGTGTCATGACGAATCCGGGTCGCTGGACACGAACGTGCCCCTATTGTAGAATACGGCACATACACCACTCATAAGAGTGCCGAACGCTCACGCTGACCTTGAGCGCGGCTGTGATGGCGACCACCCGGAAGAGAGCAGGTTAACTTCATGCAGACCTTACTCGGGAAACACTGGCATCACCTACCCGCCGACGAGGTGATCCAACTCCTGGAAACCAATCCCCAGAGCGGGCTGGATATCTTCGCGGTCAAGCATCGCCAGGAGGATCTGGGCCGCAACGAGTTGACCCCGCGGGCGGGCATGAGCCCGTGGATGCGCTTCTTGCACCAGTTCAAGAACCCGTTGATCTACATCCTGCTCGTCGCAACGGTGATTACGGCGTTTGTCAAAGACCTCGTCGATGCAGGCATCATCTTCGCAGCCGTGCTGGTCAACGCGGTCATTGGCTTCATCCAGGAATCGCGGGCCGAGCAGGCCATCGAGGCCTTGGCGCAAGCCATGACCACCGAGGCGACGGTGATTCGCGCGGGCAAGACGCAGCGCATCTCCGCGACCGAGCTGACGCTGGGCGACGTGGTGACGCTGAAGGCCGGCGACAAGGTGCCGGCTGACCTGCGCTTGATCCGCTCCCGTGACCTCCAGGTGGCCGAGGCGGCCCTGACCGGTGAATCGGTGCCGGTGCAAAAGGATGGAGGGCTGCTCTTGCCGCTCGATACATCCCTGGCCGACCGCCGCAACATGGCCTACGCCTCCACGCTCGTTACCTACGGTACTGGCGTGGGCATCGTCACCGCGATCGGCGACTATACCGAGGTCGGTCGCATCTCCCAGCTGATCTCATCGGCACCCGAGCTGCAGACGCCCCTGACACGCAATATTGCCCAGTTCAGCCGCCTGGTCCTCTACGCAATCCTGGCGTTGGCAGCCGTCACCTTCGCCATCGGGCTGCTGCGCGGCCAACCCCTCCCCGATACGTTCATTGCCGCCATCGCGCTGGCAGTCGCCATGATTCCTGAAGGACTGCCCGCGGCCTTGACCGTCACCCTGGCCATCGGTGTCTCGCGCATGGCGCGGCGACAAGCCATCATCCGCAAGCTGCCCGCAGTCGAAACGTTAGGCAGCGTCACGATCATCAGTTCCGACAAGACCGGCACGCTCACCCGGAACCAGATGACCGTCCAGGAGGTCTATGCGGCCGGCGCGCTCTATCGGGTGACGGGCACAGGCTATGCGCCGTCCGGTGACATCCAGCACGACGGCACGGCGATAACCCTCGACGCGGCCTCCAGCGCGCTCCGCGAGACCCTGGTCGCCGGGCTGCTCTGCAACGACAGCGCGCTGGCCGAAGCCGATGACGGGTGGCGCGCAGAGGGAGACCCCACCGAGGTCGCGCTGATCGTCGCCGCGCGCAAGGCGGGCCTGGCGGTCGCTGACACGCCGGAGGCGGGCGCTACCGTCATCCACCTGCCCCGGCTGGACGCCATTCCCTTCGAGTCGCAGCACCAATACATGGCGACGCTGCACGACGCCGGCCCGGACCGCTCGCCGGTGGCCTATATCAAGGGTGCGGTCGAGGTGATCCTCGCCCGCTGCACCGCGGCGCTCGATGCTGCAGGTCAGGCAGGCCCCCTGGACGCCGAGAGCGTGCACCGCCAGGTAGATGCGATGGCCGGTGAAGGCTTGCGTGTGCTGGCGTTTGCCCGGGCCGAGCTGCCGCCCGCAGCCTCTGCCATCGGCCACCAGGATATCAAGGCCGGCCTGACCTTCCTGGGCTTGCAGGGCATGATTGACCCGCCGCGGCCTGAGGCCATCGCAGCCATTCGCGCATGCCAGGAGGCGGGCATCCAGGTCAAGATGATCACGGGCGACCATGCGCTGACCGCTGCAGCCATCGCCAGGGAGTTGGGATTGAACGGCGGCAGCATCGGCCCCGACGGCCTGCCGGAAACCATGACCGGTGCAGAGCTCGCGGCCTATGGCGATGAAGACTTGATCGCGCGGGTCCAGAATGTGGCAGTCTTCGCCCGCGTGTCCCCGGAGCAGAAGCTGCGTCTAGTGGATGCGTTCCAGAGCCGCGGCCACGTCGTAGCCATGACCGGCGACGGCGTCAATGACGGCCCGGCGCTTAGGCAAGCGGACGTCGGCATCGCCATGGGCATCACCGGCACCGATGTCGCCAAAGAAGCCGCGGACATGGTGCTGACCGACGACAACTTTGCCACCATCGAGGCGGCCGTCGAGGAGGGCCGCGGCGTATTCGACAACCTGACCAAGATCATCACCTGGACGCTGCCCACCAACCTGGGCGAGGGCCTGATCATCCTGCTGGCAATCATCGCCGGCATCGCCCTGCCCATCCTCCCTGTCCACATCCTCTGGATCAACATGACCACCGTGGCCGTGCTGGGCATCGTGTTGGCGCTGGAAGCGCGGGAACCCGGCATCATGCGCCGGCCCCCGCGGCAACCCAACGCGCCGATCCTGACACGGACGCTGCTCGCGCGCATCGGGCTGGTCGGCACGCTGATCCTGGCCGGCGCGTTTGGCCTGTTCGAGTGGGAACTGATAAGTGGGTCCAGCATCGAGGCGGCGCGGACAGTCGCCGTCAACACGGTCATCATGGTCGAGCTCTTCTACCTGCTCAACTGCCGCTCACTGACCCACTCCATGTTCCGCCTCGGCGTCTTCTCGAACCTCTGGGTGGTGGTGGGCATCGTGGCGATGGTACTGCTGCAGCTGCTGTTCACCTATGTGCCCTTCATGAATACCGCGCTCGAAAGCGCGCCGATCACCCTCGGCGCCTGGGCCCGGATTGTCGGCGTGGGCTTCATCGGCTATCTGTTGGTGGAGCTGGAAAAGTGGCTGCGGCGCTCGCGACAGACCGTACCTGACCCTCAGCCCGTGGCAGCTGGCAGTGACTCAGCGGCTTAGGGACGCCGCGACACGGACTGACAGGATTTCCGAATGTAGGCGTCAGCGGAGGCACCCTGAGCGGAGGGTCGGCCAAAAAGCGGGCCGACCCTCCGCTCAGGGTGCCGGCGCTGCGTGTCACGGTGGAAGATTCGCAGTCTCTGTACGACAGGAGCAGCAGATGGACTCCACATTGACGATCCAGGCTCGCGAGCCCGTGAGGGGTATTGCGACATTGGCAGTACAGGGACAACTGACCCGGCTGGCCGAGAAGCCGCTGGATGCAGCTGTGGCGGAAGCGGTCGCTGGAGGGGCGCGAGGGATCATCCTCGATTTCAGCAGCGTGACCTATATGAATAACAAGGGCCTGGGTCTGCTCGTGCGACTGGAGGCGCGGCTGCGGGGCCAGGGCCGTCGCCTCGGGGCCTTCGCCCTAAACGATCACTACCGCCGCGTCTTCCGCACGACGGGGCTGGACGAGGGCATCCGCATCTTCGAGACCGAGGCGGACGCCATCGAAGCCATGCAGCGCGCCGCGTGAGCCCTGCCGGAGGTCCCATGACTGATTCCCACCCAGCACCAGCGAAAACCACCCATCCCTACTGGGCACAGCGCGTCGACGAGCTCAAGGCGCCCGATGCACCCCCGGAAGCGCTCAACCTGAATGTCGCGGGGCGCCGGGCCGTGGGTCCGCTGCAGGGCTTCGGCCAGCTCTGGCAGAAGACCTTTCGCATCCGGCTGGAGGGCGCCTCTGTCACACCGGCCGAGGTGATCGCCGAGTGGCGGGCCGAGCTGCCGCGCTTCAAGCCGGCCGAGAACCGCTTCTACCCCTCGCGCGGCGGCATCGCACCGGGCGAGGTCGTGTTGATCAATGCCTGGACGCCGGGCGGGCCGATTGCCACCGGCGTCGTGGTGCTCTACGCCGATGATGAATCCTTCAGCCTGATGACGCCCGAAGGGCATCCCGAAGCTGGCTGGGTGACGATGAGTGCATACACCGAGGAGGGTGTCACGGTCGCGCAGGTGCAGGGCCTGGCGCGCGCCAGCGACCCCATCTATGAGCTGGCCTTCAGAGTCATGGGCTCGCGGCTGCAGGACTACATCTGGGAGCACGTCCTGACCGAGCTGGCCGCGCACTTCGGGGTCAGAGGCCAGCCTGTCGAGGTGGACCGGCAGCTGCTGGATGCGAAGGTCCAGTGGCGCCGCGCAGGCAACGTCTGGCACAATGCTCAGATTTGGACCCTCCTCTATCGGCTGATCGCACCCGTCCGGTGGCTATGGAAACGCTTGCGGCGAGAGCCCCGATGACGGCAGGTCACGGCCGCTGCAGTGTCCGCCTGTGCCGGCGAGGCTGGATGCCCGCCCCCCGCGCCGGGAAGGATGCCTGAGGTGCCCCCGTCACCTGCCGATGCCGTCGTTTACGACGCCGTCGTCATTGGCGCAGGGCCGAACGGACTGGCTGCGGCCGTCACGCTCGCGCGCGCGGGCCGCTCGGTGCGGGTGCTCGAAGCCTCCGCCACGGTCGGCGGGGGCACGCGCACGACCGGGATGACTCTGCCCGGCTTCCGCCACGACGTCTGTTCCGCCGTGCATCCGCTCGGCCTCTCGTCGCCCTTCTTCCGGGACCTGCCGCTGGACCGCTACGGACTGCGCTGGATCGAGCCGCCCCTCCCCCTGGCACACCCGCTGGACGATGGCACTGCGGTCGTGCTGGAGCGCTCGGTGGCCGCCACAGCCGCGGGCCTGGGCCGCGATGCCGCCGCCTACCGACGGCTGATGGGCCCGCTGGTGCAGCGCTGGTCCGCAGTGACGGAGGATTTGCTCGGACCGCTGCCGCTGCTGCCCCGCTCTCCCCTGGCCTTTGTCTGGTTCGGGATCCAGGCCCTGCTGCCGGCCACCGTCCTGGCGCGGCTCTGGTTTCGCAGCGAACGCGCCCGCGCCCTCTTCGCCGGCATCGCCGCCCACTCGATTCTGCCGCTCGAACAGCCGGGCAGCGCCGCGTACGGCCTCGTCCTGGGCATGGCCGGGCACGCGGTCGGTTGGCCCATCGCGCAGGGCGGCTCGCAGGCCATTGCCGATGCCCTGGCCGCGTATCTGCGCGACCTGGGCGGCCAGATCGAGACGGCGCAGCCCGTCGCCTCGTTCGCGGACCTGCCGCGGGCCAGCGCTTACCTCTTCGACGTCAGTCCTATCAACCTGGTCCGCATCGCGGGCGAGCGCCTGCCCCATGCGTACCGGCGCAAGCTGGCACGCTATCGCCACGGCCCAGCCGCATTCAAGCTCGACTGGGCGCTGGATGGCCCGATCCCCTGGCGCGCGGCCGAGTGCCGAGCCGCAGGCACCGTGCACCTCGGCGGCACGCTGGCCGAGATGACACGCTCGGAACGGGCGGCGTGGCACGGCTCGCACCCCGAACAGCCCTACCTCATCCTGACCCAGCCGAGCCTCTTCGACCCGACCCGCGCACCGGCGGGCAAACATACGGCCTGGGCCTATTGCCATGTGCCGAACCTGCACAGCGCGCACGATGCCGTGCCGCAGCATGAAATGGTCGAACGCATCGAGGCCCAGGTGGAGCGGTTCGCGCCCGGCTTCAAGGCGCGCATCCTCGCGCGGCACGTCATGGCGCCGGCGGACTTCGAGGCCTACAACCCCAACTACGTGGGCGGCGACGTGATTGGCGGCGCGCAGGACCTGCCGCAGTTCTTCGCCCGGCCGGTGCTCAGCCGCAACCCATACGCCACCCCTGCGGCCGGCATCTACCTGTGTTCGGCCTCCACCCCACCCGGTGGCGGTGTCCATGGCATGTGCGGCTATCATGCGGCCCGGTCGGTCCTGAGAATGAGGAAGTGATGACCCAGAACACCAGACGCTATCTCCAGGGCATCCTCTGGATTGCCTTCTATCTCCTGCTGACCCTGGGGCGGGTGTTCCTTTGGCGTCCATCGATTCTTCGTGTAGAATGGCGCACATGCACGACCCGTGGCTTTTTCTCCCCCTCATACTGACCCTGGCCGGCGCACTGCTGGCCGCGGGTTACAGCCATCCCGCGTTCAACCGCCGCCTGAGCATCACCCGGACTGCCTGGCCGCTGGCGAGCTTGCCCCTGGCCGCCTTCATCTTCTTTCTCAACCGCCTG
>JAKPQT010000391.1 GCA_029555885.1 Chloroflexota bacterium
TATCCCTCAAGGCTGCCATCGCAGCCGCTCTGCGGCAACTCGATAACTGACCTTCCAACTCTCCTGAAGGGCTAACCATGCGTATACTGATTACCGGCGGCGCGGGCTTCATCGGCTCGCACCTGTGTGACCGCCTGCTGGCAGACGGCCACGAAGTCATTGCAATGGACAACCTCATCACCGGCTCGACCGATAACATCGCGCACCTGGCCGGCGAGCGGCGCTTCAAGTTCATCCATCACGATGTGACCGACTACATCTATGTGCCCGGCCCGCTGGATGCCGTCATGCACCTGGCATCGCCCGCCAGTCCCGTGGACTTCGACCGCATCCCCATCCAGATTCTTAAGGTCGGCTCGCTCGGCACGCACAACGCGCTGGGCGTGGCATGGCAGAAGGGCGCACGCTTCCTGCTGGCCTCCACCTCGGAGGTCTACGGCGACCCGCTCGTCCATCCGCAGCCGGAAAGCTACTGGGGCAACGTCAACCCGATCGGCGTGCGCGGCGTGTACGACGAGGCGAAGCGCTTTGCGGAGGCCATCACGATGGCCTATCACCGCATCCACGACGTGGACACGCGCATCATCCGCATCTTCAATACCTACGGCCCGCGCATGCGGCTGGACGACGGCCGCGTCGTGCCCAACTTCATCGGCCAGGCGCTTCGGGGCGCGCCGCTGACCGTGTACGGCGACGGCAGCCAGACGCGCTCCTTCTGTTTCGTGTCGGACCTGGTGGACGGCATGGTGCGGCTGCTCATGTCTGGCGAAACCGATCCGGTCAACGTGGGCAACCCGCTGGAGGTCAGCATCCGCACGTTTGCGGAGACGATCAACCGGCTGACGGGCAACCCGGCGGGCATCGCGTATCACCCGCTGCCGACCGATGACCCGAAGCAGCGCCGCCCGGACATCACCCGCGCCCGCACGCTGCTCGGTTGGGAGCCGCAAGTGGCGCTGGAAGAGGGGCTGGCGCGCACGATCGCCTATTTCCGGGCGAAGGTGTAACCACAGAGCGCATTGCAGGTAAGGAGGGGTCGACGATGGAATACACACGATTGGGTTCAACCGGCATGCAGGTCTCGCGCATCTGCCTCGGCTGCATGGGGTTCGGTGATGCGGAGCGGTGGATTCATAAGTGGGTGCTGGACGAGGAGCACAGCCGGCCGATCATCCAGCAGGCGCTGGAGCTGGGCATCAACTTCTTCGATACGGCCAACGTCTACTCGCTCGGCCGCAGCGAGGAGATCCTCGGCCGCGCGCTGAAGGATTTCGCCCCGCGGGATGAGGTCGTCATCGCCACGAAGGTGCACGGCAAGATGCGCGAGGGGCCGAACGGCGGCGGGCTGTCGCGCAAGGCCATCCTGAGCGAGATCGACCACAGCCTGCGGCGGCTCGGCACGGACTACGTGGACCTCTACATCATCCATCGCTGGGACTACGAGACGCCCATCGAAGAGACGATGGAGACGCTCAACGACATAGTGCGGGCGGGCAAGGCGCGCTACATCGGCGCGTCGGCCATGTACGCGTGGCAGTTCCAGCGTGCGCTGCACGTCGCGGAGCGGCACGGCTGGACCCGATTCGTCTCGATGCAGGACCATCTGAACCTCATCTACCGCGAAGAAGAGCGGGAGATGCTGCCGCTCTGCCGGGCGGAGGGGATCGGCGTGACGCCGTACAGCCCGCTCGCGTCCGGTAGGCTGACGCGCGACTGGTCTGCGGAGGGTACGCTGCGCTCCGAAACCGACCAGATCCAGAGGATGAAATACGACGCCTCCGCGGAGATGGATCGGCAGATCGTGGAGCGGGTCGCTGAGGTTGCGCGTAAGTATGGGGCATCGCGCACGCACATCGCGCTGGCCTGGCTGCTGCAAAAGCAGCCGGTGGCCGCGCCGATCGTGGGCGCAACGAAGCTTTCGCACCTCGAAGATGCGGTCGGTGCGCTGGCCGTCAGGCTCGCGCCGGAGGACGTCGCCTACCTGGAAGAGCCGTATGTGCCGCACAAAGTTGTAGGGGCCCTGTAGACCGGTATATGTTCGTACCATGACGCGTGAAACGCCAGGGGCTGCAACGTGCCCCTGGCGTTTCGCTGTTTCTTAACGGTGGATAATCGGCAGCCGCGCCTGGTAGCCGATGTACGTCGCAGCCTGCGCTGTGTTGTTCGCCTCTTCGAGCTCCGGCGTGCCCCGGCGGGATAAGCCTTTATCAATCACCGCAGAATCAGCGGCAGGAACAGCGTTGCCCACGGCGTCGCGGTAGGACTAGCGGTTGGTGTAGGGGTAGAGATCGGCACATCGTCCGGGGTCGCCGTGAGCGTTGCCGTCGGGGTGCTCGTCAGCGTGGCCGTCGCAGTGGGCGTGGCGGTCGGCGTTGGGGTCGAAGTAGGCTGCGCCGGGAAGTTGTACACGGTGTCGCTCAGGGCGAGCGTGCCCCAGTCTGCTGCGTACGTGTTGGTGGATGTGCCCCGCCAGATCATGTGGGTCTGGCCTGGATAGGTCTGGAGGTCGTCATCCCACAGGCCGAAGGTGAAGGGATAGGACTGGCCGGCCTTGAGTTGGGTCAGGCCCAGCGCCGCGACGGGAATGGCGACCTCCAGCGACCAGCCGCCGGCAACGGTGCGCGTCATGACGGCCAGGCTGGTGATCGGACTGCCCTGGTCGGCCTGGCGGCCATCGATGGCGACGGTGAACTGGTGGGTAGTGTTGCCGACGCGGATGCCCAGCTCGATGGCGTCGTCACCCCAGATCTGCGGGCTGTTGTTGCCGACCAGCACATCGTCGGTGATGGCCGCGGCGAAGTAGAGCGTGTCGGAGGCCCACGCGCTGCGCAGGCCGGCGGAGAGATCGGACTTGGCCGGGTTGGGGACGACGCCGGAGATGCTGCTGGCGGTGTCCCTGTTGAGCAGGGTCTGCGCCAGGGGCTGCCACTCGGTCAGGTCGCCGTCGATCGTCGGCCGCGTGCCTGCGTGCAGGATCGTGATTTCTTCAGGGGGTGGTTTGCAGAGCGTGTCCTCGATGACCGAGACGGTGTTCCTGTCGCGGTTTGTGACATAGACCAGGCCGGTGGCAGTGTCGACCGCGACGCCATATGGGCCGGAACCTGCACCCGTGCCAATGGCGCCCAGCACGGTGTTGGTCGCCCCATCGATGACATTCACCGTGTCGGCTCCGGGGTTAGGGGCGTACACGCAGTTCGCGCTCGGATTGACCGCGAGCAGGCCATCCGGGGCGTCCTTGTTCAGTGTGGCGATCGTGCCATGGGTCGCGCCGTCGATGACGGTCAGCGTGCGACTGGACAGATTCGTGACGTAGACGCGGTTCGTGTCGGGATTGACCGCAGTGTGGCAGCCCGCGCTCAACTCGGCGATCCTCATGCCGTTCGCGAGGTCCATGACCGCCACGGATTGCGCGTCCGTCCGGCAGACGTAAGCCCGGTCGGTGTCCGGAGCCACCGTCACATCGTGGTTCCAGATGCCCGTGTTCAGGACCCCCGTTATCGTGTTGCTGACTCCGTCTACCTCGGCAAGCTGAATGCCGCCGTGTGCCACGTAGATCCGGTTCCGGCCAGGGTGTACTGCCACCCCTTCGGGCGCCGAAAAGCCCGATGCGGTGGCGATCACGGCGTTGCTCGCGCCATCGATCACTGCCAGCGAGCCGCTGCCGTTGGCGGCCGCGTAGATGCGATTGGTGGTCGGGTTGACTGCGACGTAGAACACGAGACCCTGACCAACGGGGATCGTCGCAATCACCTTGTTGGTGAGTCCATCGATGACTGAGACAGTGCTGCCATAGGCATTGGCGACGTAGATGCGATGGGTGGATGGGTTGACGGCGATGCCCCAGGGATGGTTGCCTACCGGGATCGTCGCGATCACCTCTGCGGCGGCTTCGTTCGCAGCAGGCGGGTCTGGTTGAGGGACCGTGGCCGGTGGCGTACGCGTCTGGGCTGCGGCGCCCGCCGCGGCCAGCAGGCAAGTCACTGCCGCAATGGCAAAGGCAGCGACGACGACCAGACGAATCGACTTGGGCCGCGGCCATAGCATGGACTGCCAGAACATGGTTGCCTCCTATCCGACAAAGGGGCTGCACAAACAAACACCCAGGGCAGCTCATGCAGAGCTGCCCTGGGTGGCAAACGGTCGTCGTGCACCGGTCGTGTATCGCAGGCGAGGGGAGCCGCTCCGGTCAGCGTGACGGCCGTGTGGGATATCCGGCCCACTCGGGGATGATCGAACTGCCAGGTGTCCATCGTTCACGTCCCGGACATGACAGCGGGCTCAGGCTTCCGGCGATACGATCGGCTATGGCGGGCAGGAGGCCCGAATGTGCTTACGTTCTTGTGCCAGATTACACTCTCCAGATGACAGCAGACTTAACAAACCATGCGACTGGCATGACACTCTGTTCATCACCGCAGAATGAGCGGCAGGAACAGATTTCTCAATTGGGTCGCCGTGGGCGACGGCGTCATCGTGCTGGTCGGCGTCAGGGTGGCGGTCGGGGTGAGCGTCGGCGGCCCGCTGAGGACCGCGGCGATCGTGTAGCCGGGGCAGGGGCAGCTCGGCGGCTTCTGTGGCGGGTAGTTGACCGCGCTGACCGCGAGGAAGTACGGCCCGCTGTCCGCCGCCTGCCAGAGGATGGCCGAGGCACATGCCTGCGGGTCGGTCGCGCAGCGCACGGGGTCCACGTCGTCGTTCTGCGCCACTTCCACCCCGTCCCGGTAGAGCACCATCAGCGTGTCCGCGCCGCCGGTCAGGCTCGACGTGGCGACGCGGTAGAATTGGCCCGCGGTCAGCCCGTCCAGCCGGTACCAGTCCACATCCGTGACCTGGTGCAGCGAGTGAATCTGAGGCACCCCCTGCACGGCCAGCGGGCGAGCCTGCGCCGGCGTGTCGTCCGGCTCGAACGGGTCCAGCGGGCAGTCGCAGCCGCCGGGCCGCGTC
>JAKPQT010000410.1 GCA_029555885.1 Chloroflexota bacterium
GATGGGCAGGATGAAGTTCTCGCTGAACGCGTACATCAGGCCGAACGTCGTCTTGTTGTGGTGATACTTGCGGTACACCGGGTCGAGGCTGATGTAGTCGAGCGTGTCGTGCATCCAGCCCATGTTCCACTTGAACGTGAAGCCCAGCCCGCCCAGATACACGGGCCGGCTCACCGCAGGGAACGAGGTCGATTCCTCCGCGCAGGTGAATGTGCCGGGGAACTCGCTGTGCGTGCGCTCGTTCATGCGCTGCAGGAACGCGATGGCCTCCAGGTTCTCCCGCCCGCCGTACTCGTTGGGCAGCCACTCGGTGCGTGCGTAGTCGCGATAGAGCATAGACGCGACCGCGTCCACCCGCAGGCCGTCAATGTGATACTTGTCGAGCCAGAAAAGCGCGCTGTTGACCAGGAACTGCTGCACCTCGGTGCGCGCCCAGTTGAAAATCTTCGTGCCCCACTCAAGATGCTCGCCCAGCCGGGAGTCGGCATACTCGTAGAGCGCAGTGCCGTCGAACATCACCAGACCGTAGTCGTTCTTCGGGAAGTGCGCGGGCACCCAGTCCATGATGACGCCGATGCCGAGCCCGTGCAGGTGGTCCACGAAATACTGGAAGTCGTCCGGCGTCCCGAAGCGGCTCGTCGGCGCGAAGTACCCCGTCACCTGGTAGCCCCACGAGAGGTCGAGCGGGTGCTCGGTGATGGGCAGCAGCTCGACGTGGGTGTAGCCCTGCTGCACGACATAGTCACCCAGCTTGTGCGCCAGGTCGCGGTACGTCAGATAGCCGTTCGTCTCCGGCACGCGCATCCACGAGCCGAGATGCACCTCGTAGATGGTCAGCGGGCTGCGCAGCAGGTCGCGGCGCGGGCGCTCGGCCAGCCAGACATCATCCTGCCAGGTGTGCTTGCCGATGTCCCAGACGATCGAGGCGGTCTTGGGCCGCATCTCCGCGTAGAAGCCATGCGGGTCGGTCTTCTGGAGCAGCGCGTCATACTGCGTCTTGATCTCGTACTTGTAGATCGCGCCCTCGGCCAGGCCCGGGATGAATAGCTCCCAGATGCCGGAGCTGCCGCGGATGCGCATAGGGTGGATGCGGCCGTCCCACTGGTTGAAGTCGCCGATGACGCTGACGCGCTTGGCGTTGGGCGCCCACACAGCGAAGGCCACGCCCCTGACGCCCTGGTGGGTGATGACCTGCGCGCCGAGTTTGTTGTACGTGCGATAGTGCGTGCCCTCGTTGAAGAGCTGCAGGTCCAGGTCGCCGAGCACCGGCAGGAAGCTGTAAGGGTCGGCCGCCACGAGTTCCCGGCCGTCCTTCTCGATCCTGCGCAGTTGGTAGGCGCTGGCCGCGCCGCCCTCACCGAAGAATGCTGCCACCGCACCTTTGCCGGACAGCGGGATGACCCCCTCGAAGAAGTCGGTGCCTGTCACGCGTTCAAGGGCGTGTTCGGCGCCATCGCGCAGGACAGCCCATACCTGCTGGGTGTAGGGCAAAAACGCACGGATGGCGACTGCCTTGCGCCCTTTCAGCTCGACCTCGTGCGCACCCAGGACCTCGAACGGGTCGTGATGATAAGCGTAGACGATGCGTTCCAATTCGCCCTGTGAAACGGTCAGCGGCATGTTATGGCTCCTTGATTATTGCCAGGATGCAGTGCCTTATTATAGCACGTTTCAGGGTGAATGCGGCCATCACAGATAAACGAATGCGCCGGAGGGCGCAACGAATAGCGAATGATGCGCGCCGTGGCGGCCCGATTCGCTTATTCGTGACCTGATTCGATTATCCGCGATGGCGCCGGCCCCGCTGTGCGTTCTGGGGCTGGTGACTTTGCCGATTGGCGCCCTGCCGCGCATGTGATGCACGAGTTGCAGGATTACTTTCCGACTGCCCAACCTTAAAATTGTGGAATTTGATTGGATTTTCCTGTTACCCTCTTGACAATGTAAGCAAGATGACTATAATACGTTTTAATGATTGGTGGCCCCAACACCAGTCAGGATTACACAACCCGCCCGCTTTTATCGCTGATCCCCCGATCGGCCCCGTCACCTGGGTAGGTGAGCAAGCAGGCCCCCGGCGCCCCACCGGGGGCCGCTCTGCGTCTACAGCCCATCACCCGCGCATTGGCTCTGCCCGCCCCGCATGTGCTATAATGCTCACATCAACCCCGCGCACGTTGGCGGGGTCTTTTGTCGCCGCCGGCCGGCAACCGGCCGCCAGCGGCCGTAATCCACATCATGAAAGCACGCCCATGACCTTTTCACTGCCCGCGCCGCTGCTGCGCTTCCGCCGCCGTATCCTGTGGCGCACGCCCTGGGGCAACGTGACCGGCGGCATCTTCTTCGATGCCGCGCTCATCGTTGCCGGCTGCGTCCTGATGGCGCTCTCCGTGGACATCTTCCTCGACCCGAACGATGTCGTGCCGGGCGGCTTCACCGCGCTGGCGATGTTCGCCAACCGGCTCTGGGGCTGGCCGGTCGGCATCACCCTGCTGGCGCTCAACATCCCGTTCCTGCTCGTCGGGGTGCGCGTGCTCGGCGTGCAGTTCGGACCCAAGACCATCTTCGCCGCCGCGCTCTCGTCGCTGCTGATCGACGTGCTGCGCCCGCACCTGCCCACCGTGCAGGGCGAGCCGCTGCTCTACACGGCCTACGGCGGGCTGCTCTACGGCCTGGGCATGGCGCTCGTCTTCCGCGCCAATGCGACCACCGGCGGCACGGAGATTCCGGCCAAGCTGCTCGAACACTTCCGGGGCACGCGCATGTCGTCGTCGCTGCTGGCCATGGACTTCATCGTGCTGCTGCTGGCCGCCTACTTCTTCGGCCTGGCGCCTGCGCTTTATGCGCTGATTGCGGCGTGGGTGATGGCCCGCGTGATCGACTTCGTGGAATCGGGGTTCGAGTCGGGCAACACGGCGTTCATCATCACCAGTGCGCCGGAGGCCGTGCGGACCGGCATCCTGGACGACCTGGAGCGGGGGGTGACGATCCTGAAGGCGGAGGGCGGCTTCACCGGCGAGGTGCGGACGCTGCTCTTCACCGCCGTCACCCGGCGGCAGGTGCCCGCGCTGCAGGAGATCGTCCGCCAGGTCGACCCGGATGCATTCGTTGTCATCAGCCCCGGCCACGAGGTGCTGGGCGAAGGGTTCAAGCCGCTGACCCGCCGGCGCAAGGTTTGACAACCGCTGCATCCTGGATATAATGGCGCTGACACACAGGTCATTGCGGGTATAGTTCAGCGGTAGAACGTCAGCTTCCCAAGCTGGATGTCAGGGGTTCGAATCCCCTTACCCGCTCTCACGCTCCCCGACTGGTTGCACCAGACCGGGGAGTTTTGTTGCCTTGAGATGAACAAAAGGCGAGGCAGTCGTGGACTGCCTCGCCCGTTGCTGTAGCTTGCCCCGCCTCCGCCTACCCCCGCGCGGCGGCGAACACCAGCCCGCTGCGCGGCGGCACTTCCAGGTGGCGCATGACGCCCCGCGAGATGCGGCCCGCGCGGCCCGTCCACAGGTCCTCGAGCATCCCGTCTGGCAGCAGGCCCTCCACGTCCATGCTGATGGCACGCGCTTCGGCCCCGGCGTTGAACACTACGACTGCGCCCTCGGCCGGCGCCTGGCGGCCAAACGCGACCACTTCCTCGTGCGAGTAGAGCGGTGCGAAGGTGCCGTGGCGCAGCGCCACATGCTCCCGCCGCAGCGCGATGGCCCGCTTCGTGAAGTCCAGGAGGTTGCGATCCCAGGTCTCCGGCGCCTGCCAGGGGAACGCGCCGCGGCAGTCGGGATCATGGCCGCCGGCCATGCCGATTTCCGTGCCATAGTAGATGCACGGTGCGCCGGGCAGCGTCAGCAGGAACAGAAGCGCGAGCTGCAACACGCTCTTGTCGCCGCCGATCTGGTTGATGAACCGGGCCGTGTCGTGGCTATCCAGTAGGTTGAACTGCACCTGCGTGATGGGCCACGGATACAGGTGCATCAGCCGCTCGATCTCATTGCTGAACGCGCGCGCGCCGAGCGGCGCAAGCCGGAATCCGCCCGGCCGGTAATGCCGGTCGAAGGTGTCGCGCGCAAAGAACCCGGCCGCGGCCCGGCTGATGCCGTAGTTCATCACGGCGTCGAACTGGTCGCCCTGCAGCCAGCGCTCCGCATCGTGCCAGATTTCGCCCACGATATAGGCCTCGGGATTGGCCTGGCGCACGACCCGCCGGAACTCGCGCCAGAACGCATCGTCGTCGATCTCACCCGGCACATCCAGCCGCCAGCCGTCGATGCCGAACTCGATCCAGGTGCGCGCGACATCGAAGATAAACTCGCGCACCGCGGGCGTGTCCGTGTTGAACTTGGGCAGCGCGGGGTTGCCCCACCAGCTACGATAACCGGCGTTGCGACTGCCGTAAGGCTGTAGCGGCCACTGCTCCACCGTAAACCAGTCCAGGTAGGCCGAGTTGATGCCGTTTTCCAGGATGTCGTGAAACTGGAAGAAGCCGCGGCTGGCATGGTTGAAGACGCCGTCGAGGATGACGCGGATGTTGCGCGCGTGCGCCTCGTCGAGCAGCACGCGGAGCGCCTGATTGCCGCCCAGCATCGGGTCGACCCGGTAGTAGTCGTGCGTATGATAGCGGTGGTTCGATGCCGACTGGAACACCGGGTTGAAGTAGATGGCGTTCACGCCCAGGTCGACCAGGTAATCCAGGTGTTCGGCCACGCCCAGCAGGTCGCCGCCCTTGTAGCCGTGGCCGGTAGGCGGGGTGTCCCACGGCTCGAGGCCGGAGGGCTTGGGCACGCGCTCAGACCTGGCAAAACGGTCGGGGAAAATCTGGTAGAAAACGGCGTCTTTGACCCATTCCGGCACTTGCACGGAGCTCATACTCTTCTCCTCAAGAATATCACGCAATCGGTTGAGGTGTCAGGCCATGCAGAGCGTGGCCTGACACCTCAACCATGGATTGCCACAATGTGGTTTATGAATGCGCCGGCATGTGCCGGGAGGTTGGAATGCCGCAGAGGAACTTGAACGGGGCATCGCCCGCGTTGACATAGGTGTGCTCCAGGCCCGGCGGGACGAAGACGACGCTGCCCGGCCCGACCTCGTGCCAGGCGTCACCCAACAGGACGCGGCCCTGCCCCTCGATGACATAGTTCTCATGCTCGAAGGGATGGATGTGACGCGGGGTGTGACCGCCGGCCGCGATCTCGATGACGCGTAGCGCGTAGTTGGGCGCGCCGTCGTGCGGCTCGTCGATGACCCAGCGGATCGTGACGCCGGGCGCCTCGTCGCCGAACACATCGGCGGGCACATCGGTGTAATGAACAGCCTTGGCCTGGGGCTCCTTCATCGGTTGCGCTCCTCACAATCATTTCGCATGGCAGACGACACAACCATCGCCATGCCCTAAGTTGCAGAGCATTATAATGGTGCGGTAGGCTACGTCCAAACCCCAGACATGGCGCAAGCACAGTGCGATGTGCACACAATCATATGCCACGAGCGCACCTCGCTGGAGCCCCAACTCTGCTTACCATGGTACCGTTCGCATCTGAGGATGCGAAACTCCTCTCCTGTTCACCTCCTCTCCTGTTCACCTCCTCTCCTGTTCACCTCCTCTCCTGTTCACCTCTTCACCTCTTCACCGGCTCACCCCGTCACCTTGTCACCTTGTCAGCGAAGTGCTAGAATCTTCACCGTACCTCCGGGCCGAGGCCCCTTCTGCACACATCCTGCCATCTGGAGAGCCTTCCCATGTCCAACTCGTTACCTGCAAGCGAACCCATTGCGGGCCAGCCTCTGGCTGATAACCGGCTCGCGACGGCGGAAGCCAGTGCCATCAAAGCGACCTACCGCCGCAAGGCCTTCCCGCTGCATATCACCGATGTCCGCTGTGCCATCATCGGGCAGAATCCGGTCATCCGCATCACGACCGACGAGGACATCACCGGCTGGGGCGAGGCCGAAAACCCGAAGCACTACCTCAAGCCGCATGTCGAATTCTACAAGCCCTACATCCTGGGCGAGGACCCAACCAACGTCGAGCGCGTCATGCAGCGCATCCGACGGCTGGGCAGCTTCAAGCCGTGGGGCAGCGCAGTCAGCGCCATCGAGATGGCCCTGTGGGACATCGCGGGCAAGGCCGCCGGGCTGCCCGTGTACAAGTTGCTGGGCGGCAAAGTGCGCGACCACGTGCGCGTGTACAACGGCGGCATTCGCTTCCCCATGACCGGCTCCAGTCCTCAGGACTACGCCGACGATGTCGCGAAGATGAAGGCCAGCCCCGAGCGTTTCAGCATCATCAAGAGCAGCATCAGCTTCCACAGCGCCACGCTGTACAACCATCCCGAGCTGACCTACGGGGATGTGCGCCGCGGCTTTCCCCACCCCAACCGCGGGCCGCTGACCGAGCGCGGCCTGAAGCACATGGTCGCGTGCGTTGAGGCCATGAAGGCGGTGCTGGGCGACGAGGTCGGGCTGGCGCTCGACTGCGGCCCCGGCTGGCTGCCGACCGACGCGCTGCGCCTGGCGAAGGCCGTGGAGCCGCTCAACGTCATGTGGCTGGAGGACATGCTCACCGGCGACTACACACCCTATGTGCAGGCCGATGTCTACCGCGATGTGACGCAGGCCACCTCCACGCCTATCCACACGGGCGAGCAAATCTACCTCCGCCATAACTTCCGGGAGCTGATCGAAACCCACGCGGTGAACATCGTCGGGCCGGACCCGGCGGACGTCGGCGGCATTGCGGAGCTCAAGTGGATTGCGGAGTACGCCGACCTGCACGGCATCCTGATGGCTCCCCACGGGATCTTCGACGGGCTGATCGGGCTCGCCGCGCTCGTGCAGGTCTGCGCGACTATGCCCGACAACTACATCGCGTTCGAGTATCCTGTCGGCAAGCCGGCCTGGTGGTACGACATCGTGGACGGGCTGCCCAACCCCATCGTCAAGGACAGCCTGATCGAGGTGTGGGACACGCCGGGCCTGGGCGTCGAGTTGAACCCCGATCGCGCCAGCGCGTACCTGTCGGCAGACGACCAGGGATTCTTTGACTGATAGATGCCTCAGAAACCCGTTTTCTACGGTGAAGCGAAGCTTCACACGAAAACGGGTTTCTCGACAAGATAAGGAGAGCGCCAATGCACTTCAACTCGCGCAACGACATCATCCAGCTCACCCCGCTTTGGACAGGCGAGCGGTTTGACGACGGGCGACCCCGCGTCTCCGATGACATCCTACGTCGGATGCAGTACGTCACCACGGAAGAGGCCTGGGGCGTCTGCTGGAACAAGGGCTATCAGTTCCAGTTCGAAGGCGACTGGACCAACCTGCACCCGGAGAGGATACTCGTGGGTCGCGCAGTGACCGGCGTGTTCGTGCCCCGCCGGCCCGACCTGCACGACTATCTGATGCAGATGGGCCACACCGAAGAGGGGCGCATCGGGGAGATGAACTCCTGGGTCATCCAGACGCTCGTCAAGGACGATGCCATCGTCATTGACCTGTTCGGCAAGATCTACAAGGGCACATATTCGGGGGGCAATCTCTCCACGGCCATCGCCTCCCGCACGCAACGGGGCCAGGTCATCTACGGCGGCATCCGCGACGCGCAACAGATCCTGGAGATTCCGAATCTCGCGACCTTCTGCAAGGGCATCGACCCGACCGGCATCGCCGACGTGACG
>JAKPQT010000159.1 GCA_029555885.1 Chloroflexota bacterium
CGACTCGTATGCGCTGTACAGGTAGGGCGTCTGTGCGGCAAACTCCGCGGCGCAGGTGTCGACGCGCTGGAAGGTGGGGTAGATGCCGAGATTTCCGCGGAGATCGCGGATTGAAGCTGGAAGCTGGAAGCTGGAAGCTGATGATAGCAGCCGCGCCAGGTGACCGTCGGAGAAGCCGAGCCGTTTGGCGCGACGCAAGGTGGTGGCTAACGCCGCGTCCATGGTCCAAGCATCCTGAACGGGTGGACGGCTCAACGCTGCTGACGGCGCAGCGCCAGTCGAAGGATCCCCCTCTGTCCATGTGGCGTCCTTCGACTCCGCCCCGCCTGCGGCGGGTCTCCGCTCAGGATGCTCGCGCGCGGCCGCCACCTCCCGCTCGCACGCGGCAATCTCAGCCATCTGCGCAAGGAACCACGGGTCGAAACCGGTTGTCGCCGCGATGGCCTCCAGCGGCAGCCCCGCGCGCACCGCGCGGTACACCGCGAACAGCCGGTCGGCGGTCGGCTGGCGGAGCGCGGCCAAGTCGGCCACGTCCTGTGGGTCGGCCGGTGCAGCCCGCTTCGGGCCGGAGCCGTCCAGCGCATCCACGCCGATCTCCAACGACTGCACCGCCTTGTTGAGCGCGGCGGGGAACGTGCTGCCGAGCGCCATGACCTCGCCCACCGACTTCATCTGCGGGCCGAGCAGCGGGTCCACGCCGGGGAACTTCTCGAAGGCCCAGCGCGGCATCTTGACGACCACGTAATCGAGCGACGGCTCGAACGCCGCCTGCGTCTGGCCGGTGATGTCGTTCGGAATCTCGTCGAGCGTGTAGCCGACCGCAACCAGCGCCGCGAGCTTGGCAATGGGAAAGCCGGTCGCCTTCGAGGCCAGCGCGGACGAGCGCGAGACGCGCGGGTTCATCTCGATGACGAGCACGCGGCCCGTGGCCGGGTCCACCGCAAACTGAACGTTCGCGCCGCCCGTCGCCACGCCGACCGCGGTCATCACACGCCGCGCCAGGTCGCGTAGCACCTGGTACTCGCGGTCGGTCAGGGTCTGCGCAGGCGCGACGGTGATGCTATCGCCGGTGTGGACCCCCATCGGGTCGAGGTTCTCGATGGAGCACACGACGACGAAATTGTCCGCGCTGTCGGCCATGACCTCCAGCTCGTACTCCTTCCAACCAAGCACCGATTCCTCGACCCAAGCCTGGCCGATAGGCGAGACCGCGACCGCCCGGCGCAGTGCCTCCGGCAGCTCGTCTGGCGCGTAGACCCACGCCGCGCCTGCGCCGCCGAGCGCAAAGGACGCGCGCACGAGCAGCGGGTAGCCCGTCTGCGCGGCCAGCGCCTGCGCTTCGGCCAGCGTGTGCGCGGGACCGCCGGACGGCACAGGGAGCCCCTGCGCCAGCAGCGTGCGGCGGAACAGGTTGCGATCCTCCGCCGCCTTGATCGCGGGCAGGGATGCGCCGATGAGCTGGACGCCGTGCCGCGCCAGCGCGCCGTTCTCGCTGAGCGCGAGCGCGAGGTTGAGGCCGGTCTGCCCGCCCACGGTCGGCAGCATCGCGTCGGGCCGCTCCTGACGGATGATGGCCTCCAACGCGTCGGGCGTCAGCGGCTCGACGTAGGTCGCGTCGGCCAGCTCGGGATCGGTCATGATGGTCGCGGGGTTCGAGTTGACCAGGACGACGCGATACCCCTCCCGCCGCAGCGCCTTGACGGCCTGCGTGCCGGAATAGTCGAACTCCGCGGCCTGTCCGATAACGATCGGACCGGAGCCGGGGACGAGGATGGTGTGGAGGTCGGTGCGTTTTGGCATTTTGTATGTTACAGGTTCAAAGGTTCTAGAGTTACAGGTTATGACGAAAAGGCTGAAGGTGTGAAGCAGAATCCGCCCTGCGGCAAACCTGCAACCTGCAACCTTCTAACCTTCAACCAGCTTAAAGAATTCCTCGAACACGCCCAGCGCGTCATGCGGGCCGGGCGCGGCTTCGGGATGGTACTGGACGCACAGGACCGGCCGGTCGCGCAGGCGCAGGCCCTCCAGCGAGCCGTCGTTCAGGCTGACATGCGTGACTTCGACGCGCTCGGGGTCCAGGGTGGCCGTCTCGACGCAATAGTTGTGGTTCTGCGCGGTAATCTGGACCGCGCCGGTGCGCAGGTCTTTGACGGGATGGTTGCCGCCGTGATGCCCGAACTTCAGCCGCGTCGTCCGTGCGTCGAGCGCCAGCCCAACCAACTGGTGGCCCAGGCAGATGCCGAGCATGGGCACGCCGCTCTCGATCAGCTCACGCACCGCGGCCACCGCATACGGCAGGCCCGCCGGGTCGCCGGGGCCGTTGGACAGGAACACGCCGTCCGGCTGGAGCGCGAGCGCGTCCGCCGCGGATGTGTCCGCCGGAACGACCGTGACGCGCGCGCCGTGCGCGGCCAGGTGGCGCAGGATGTTGCGCTTCGTGCCGAAATCGTAGGCCACGATGTGAGGCAAACGGGCGGGCAGCGCCGCAGGCCGCGCAATCCAATGATCCGCCGGGCTGCCGGACCAGCCGTAGGCCTCCGGGCAGGTGACTTCACGCACCATATCGCGGCCGTCCAGGCCAGGCCAGGCGCGCGCCTGTGCCAGCAGCACGTCTGCGGGCGTGCCGCACGTGGAGAGCGCGGCGCGCTGCGTGCCGCCGTCCCGCAAGAGCCGCGTCAGGTAGCGCGTGTCCACGTCCGCGATGCCCGGAACGCCATGCGTCGCCAGCCAGCCGGCCAGCGGTTGGTGGCTCCGCCAGTTGGAGACGACCGGACTGAGGCTGCGCGTGATGACCGCGCTGACCTGGGGGATGGCCGACTCGTCATCCTCCAGGTTGACGCCAACGTTGCCGATGTGCGAGACGGTGAACAGGACGCCCTGCCCGCGATAGGAGGGGTCGGTCAGGATTTCCTGGTAGCCCGTCATGCTCGTGTTGAAGACCAGTTCGAAGACCGCGTCTGCGGCCGCGCCGAACGCGGCCCCGGTAATGACGCTGCCGTCCTCGAGCACGAGTGTTGCCTGGGTCATAGTTGACTTCTTCTTCACCGCAAAAACGCGAAGGACGCAAAGAAATCATCAAGAAGTCCTTCGCGTGCTTCGCGTCTTTGCGGTTCAAATGCTAGATTAGCCGTCCCAGCTAAAGCGCCGGACGAACGGCGGGATGCTCGCGATGGCGTCGACGGTGTCAGTCTTGGTGCCGAGGACGCCGCCCCACCAGTCATCCGCACCCCACCCGCCCGCAATCCAGGGTGCGACGCTGAACAGATAGTCGGGCAGCAGCTCGCCGTTGGAGAGCAGGCCCGTGCGGAACCATTCGAACATCTCTCGGTGATAGTCTGCATGATACTTCACCGGCCCCGTATTGTCCACCTTCGGGTAGCGCCGGTCCTGATCCTGGCCGTACTGCCAGCCGCCTTCGCCGCCGATCATGGACAGCACGAACCCGATGCGCTCTTGCATCCAGCGGGCGAACGCGAGGAAGCTCAGCACCCCGTAGAAGTCATCAAAAACGGTCAGGCCCTGGTCATACGGATACGCCGGAGGGTGGTTCGCGCCGTAGTTGTGCAGGCTGAACCAGGCGCGATCCCAGATGTCCGTGCGCCCGATGGCGGCGACGGCATCGATGGCCGCGTCCAGCTCGACCCGCTCCAACACTTGCAGGCCGGGATAGCCGCCCGCATCGACCACCCGCGCGGCCATGCGCGCCCAGTTGTGGCCAAAGATGCCCAGCCAGCCAGAAGGCAGAACGTCTTTGCGCCATTCGCGGGTGTCGCCCGGCTCGTTGTAAATCTGGACGTAGGGCGGCGCGCCCACGCGCTTGAGCGCGGTGACGTAGAGCTCAGGTTCGAAGAACTCGTCGATGCGCTTGCCGATGCGCATACACGGCATGATGCCCGCGGCCCAGGTTGCGCGGGCAGCCGCCTCAGCCTGTAGCTCGTCCTGTGCATAGATCAGGGTCCAGCGCGCGTGGATGGACTTGAGCCGCTCGACTGTCCAGGCAATGCTATCGTCCGTCAGCCCGATGCGGAAGTGCAGCCCGAAGCCATTATCCTGCGGCGGCCGCGGGAACGTGCGCAGGTGCGCGATGTTCTCCGGTGACAGCGTCACCGTGGGCGGCCGGGTCGGGGTGGGCCGGGGAATGTTGGGATGATCGGGCACATCCGGCACGTCGGGGATGTCTGGCACATCCGGCACGTCCGGGTTCACCAACTGGTTACCGGACGCCGCATGCCAGGAGATGTGTCCCACGCGTTCCGGCGCATCGGTGGTCGCGTACACGATCGCGAGCGCATATGCCTGGATGCGGTATGCGCCGCTCGTGAACTCCGCACTGAGCGGCGCGCCCAGGCGCTGCTGCCCGGCGTATCGCGCCAGGGGGGATTCCGGTTGGTAGACCAACCCCAGCGCGCCCCACGCCTCCGTGCGCAACGCTGCGGCATCCGGTGGCTCGACCACCGGCGCATCCGGTGGCTCCAGCGGCGGCTCGTCTCCCGGCGCATCCGGCGGCTGGCCCTGTCCCTCCCGCGGCTGAAGCTGCCAGACGACGAAGGTCGAGACATGCCAGTTATGGGGCATCCCGCCGCCGACCACGACATCGCTCGCGCCTTCCGGACACCAGCACCACGGCCCGCGTCCGCCCGCCTCGGGGTTGAAGTGGCTACCGCTCCAGATGGGGATGTTCGCCCAGCCGGAACGCTCCTTGGGCGTCTCGCGCGTGTAGTCCTGGTAATTGGGATTGCCGAGCTGCGCCAGCCCATCCGACCAGTAGCGCACCAGCCGCTCCGTCGTGACCGGCCGGCCCTCCGCGTCCAGAACGCGGGCAAACAAGTGATGGTCCGCGCCTGCGTCGTCGAAGTAGTCCGGCGCGCCCCATGGCCGCAGATAGGCCTCGCGCGCCCACGGTTCGATGCTGCCGGGTGTGTCGGATGGCTCCCAGCTGCTGTCGCGGGTCGTGAAGATGTCCACGATCCGGTAGACGTGGTCACCCGCGGGCCGGTCGGGCCGGTCTTCGCAGGGGATGACCGTGAGATTGAACTTCTGGGCCCAACGAGTCATGCGCATGATGGACCTCTTTCTGTGAAGAGGTGAAGAGGTGACCGGGTGAACAGGTGATGTGGACGGGTGCAGTAGTTCGGATCATGTGACTCTTTTGCGTAGTGTATGAAGACTCAACCCGCCAGACGAGTTCGCCTTGTCACCTCTTCACCTGTTCACCTCTTCACCTTGTCATCGTGACAGCGTGGGCAGGAACGCGGGCGGCTGGCGGACGCGTGTAGCCTGCTCGAATGCATAAGCGCAGCGGATCAAGCGCGGCTCGCTCCAAGCCGTGCCGACGAACGACAGGCCAACGGGTAAGCCGCCTGCCGGGGCAGCCATTCCAACGCCCACATAGCCCAGCGGCACGGTGATGCTCGGATAGCCGGCGACGGCCGCGGGCGCAGATTTGCCGCCGGTGTAATGGTCGCCGTTGACATGGTCGGTCAGCCACGCCGGGCCGCCCGACGGCTCGATCAACGCATCGAGCCGGTATTCAGCTAACACCGCGTCGATGCCTTCGTCGCGGCCCAGCCGGTGATTGGTCGCCAGGGCCTTGATGTACGCCTCGTCGGTCAGCGGGCCCTTCGCCTGCGCCTGCAGCATCAGCTCCTGGCCGAAGAACGGCATGACCGTATCGCGGTGCGCCTCGTTGAAGGCAATGACATCCGCAAGCGAATGGACCGGCGCATGGGGGCCCAGTCTGGCGAGGTAGGCGTTCAGGTCGGCCTTGAACTCGTAGAGCAGGACCTCGAGTTCGGTTTCTTCCAGTTCCTTGTGCAGCGGGACGTTTGCCGGGTCTACGACCTCCGCGCGGAGGTCACGCAGGACCCGGATGGCGTCCTCCATCAGCGCGTCGACATTAGGGTTGAAGCCGAGACAATTGCGCGCGACGCCGATGCGCAGGCCTGCCAGGTTGTCTACGAGGAACGATGCAAAGTTACCCGGATAATCGAACGGGATAGCCGCGGTCGCCGGATCGCGCGGGTCCAGCCCGGCGAGCACCGCCAACAGTGCAGCCGCATCTGCAACCGTGCGTGCCATCGGCCCTGCTGTGTCCTGGCTGTGCGCGATGGGGATGATGCCCGTCCGGCTCACCAACCCGACGGTCGGCTTGATGCCGACGATGCCGCAGGTGTGCGACGGGCAGATGATGGAGCCGTCGGTCTCGGTGCCCACCGCGACCGCACACAGGTCCGCTGCGACCGCGACCGCCGAACCGGACGACGAGCCGCACGGGTTCCGGTCCAATGCGTAGGGATTGCGAGTCTGGCCGCCGCGGCTGCTCCACCCGCTGCTCGAACGGGTCGAGCGGAAGTTGGCCCATTCGCTGAGGTTGGTCTTGCCGAGCAACAGCGCGCCCGCCGCGCGCAGCCGTGTGACGACCGGCGCATCCTCAGGCGGGATGGAGCCGAGCAGCGCCAGCGAGCCTGCCGTAGTCATCATCCGGTCGTGGGTGGCGATGTTGTCCTTCAAGAGGATGGGCACGCCGTGGAGCGGGCCGCGGCTGCGCCCGCTGCGCAGCTCCGCGTCGAGCCGGTCGGCCTCCGTCCAGACATCCGGGTTGACCTCGATGACCGCGTTGAGCCGCGGCCCAGCCTGGTCGAGCGTCTCGATGCGGTGCAGGTATTCCGCGGCCAGGTCACGCACGGTCAGGTCACCCGCCGCGAGTTGCTCCTGGATGGCGGCAATGCTCAGTTCGGACATGAGTTACACCTTTCGCTCACTGCCCGGTCAGGACGACGCCCGCGGCCAGGACGGCGCGTGCGAAATCCGCCGGCGCGAGGCCGGGCGACACGATCCCTCGCGCCGCATACACCCGGGCGAAGCGCGCGACCAGTTCCCCCTCGTCGAGCGCGGCCCCGACAGCCGCCGCCTCGAGGTCCGCCAGGCTATCCGCGGGCAACAGCGTGAAGTCGCCGGAGAGGGCCAGCCCGTCGATGCGGCCTGCGTGCAGCCGCACGGTCGCGCGCACCAGTCCGCCGGCCGCCTTGTGCAGCCCCTCCGCGACACGCACGTCCTCGTGAATTTTCACCCACGCAGGCCGGGCGCGACCCCCCTCGTGCAGCCACGCGTCGGACGCAAACCGCTCGTCGAGCGCCCGCGCTTCAGCTTCTTCCGCAGGCGTCCACGCGCCGGGCGCGACCGGCTCGCCCAGCGCGGCACCGCACGCGGCAATGTACCGCCGCACGACGTCCGCTCGCGACGGGGCCGCACCAAGCTGCTCGGCCAGCGTGGTCATGTACTGCTCCAGGCTCTCGACCACCTTATCGCGCATCTTTTCGGACGCGACCTTGAGCACGCGCGCCATCGCGGGCTTGTCGAAGGTGAACATCAGGCTGCCCACGACCACGTCTGCCTCACCGAGCTGCGCCGCTCCCGTCCCGCCGATCTTCTTGCCTGCCACGTGGATATCGTTGACCGGTCGATGATATGCCTCGACGCCGAGGCTGCGGTACGTCTCGACCAGGGGACGGATGTACAGGCTGAACCGCTCGGTCAGGTCCGCGGGCAGTCGCCCCTGCCGGAAGACCCACTGGACGAAGACCTGCCCGTCGTCCAGGTAGACTGCGCCGCCGCCGACCTCCCGCCGAATGACGGGCAGCCCCTGCTCGCGGCAATGGGCCAGGTCCACCTCCGCAGCCGCATCCTGGTGATAGCCGATGCTCACATAGGGCCGGTCGGGGCTGACCAGGATGATGGTATCCGGCCCGTCCGGCCGCATGGCATACGCGGCGGCATGGTAGACCGTCTGCGACCGCACCGGCGACACCCGTCCGAGGTCCAGCAGGCGAATGGTCAATCAACTCCCTCCGCAGTTTATCTTGCATGAGTATAGGCTGCGACGGCTGGCGCGTCAAGCGGCTGGCCTACTATGTTGCTGTCGTTACAGAGACCCGTTTTCTGGCAGAAAACGGGTCTCTGTGTGTATACTGCGACAAATGCTGCACGCTGAGGAGAACCGAGGATGCCGTTGCTGGAGCAAAGCCTGACACCCGCCGAACTGGACCTGTTCCGGAGCCTGACCACCCCGCGCAAGATCCAGGACTTCCTGGACACCGTGCGCTATGAGCCGGAGTATTTCAACCGCGCGCCGCTGCGCGTATTGCGTGAGCGGACGGGCCACTGCCTGGACGGCGCGCTGTTCGCCGCAGCCGCGCTGCAGCGCCTCGGCTATCCGCCCCTCATCATCGACCTGCTGCCGGAGCCGCTGACGGACGACGACCATGTGCTCGCCATCTTCCGGCGCAACGGCGCTTACGGCGCGGTCGCCAAGTCGAACTTCACCGGCCTGCGCTTTCGCGAGCCGGTGTTCCGCACGCGCCGCGAGCTGGTCATGTCCTATTTCGAGGATTTCTTCAACAGCCGCGGGCAGAAGACGCTGCGCGCGTACACCGTGCCGCTGAACCTGAGCGCGTTCGACGCGCTCCATTGGGAGACGCACGATGCCGCGGCCGATGTCATCGAAGCGCGGCTGAAGGATCTCAAGCAGTTCCCTCTCCTCACCCCCGCGATGGTCCGCGACCTGTCGCCGGTGGACCCGGCCAGGCTCGAGGCCGGGCTGCTCGGCGCAGACCGCGCCGGGCTGTTCAAGCCGGGCATCGCCTGACTTCCATATTCCTCTATTCCTAACCTTGCACCGCAGCGTCACCTGGGTTATACTTGTTACTGCAAGTCATTGCAATAGCAAGTCTTCGCATTCCTTCCAGGAGTGTCAAGCAAGGAGGTCGCTATGTTGCTGAGTGTGCAACCGATGCACATCCCTGACGGATTCCTGTCTGTCCTGGTGTCGGTCATCCTGTGGCTGCTGGCGGTTGCGGCCATCGGCTACGCGCTGCGGCAGGTGAACCGCGAGCTGGGCGAACGGCAGGTGCCCCTGATGGGCGTCCTCGCCGCGTGCATCTTCGCGGGCCAGATGCTCAACTTCTCCGTCACAGGCGGCACATCCGGCCACCTGATGGGCGCGGCCATCGCCACGATCCTGCTCGGCCCGTGGGCCGCCATCGTCGTGATGACCGCAGTGGTCAGTATCCAGGCGCTCATCTTCCAGGACGGCGGGCTGCTGGCGCTCGGCGCGAACCTGTTCAACATGGGCGTCATCGGCGTGGCCGTGTCCTACTTTGCCTACCACACGCTGCGCCGCCTGACCGGTGACCGGCCGTGGGGCGTGATCGTCAGCGGCTTCGTCGCGGGCTGGCTTTCCATCTTCATCGCGTCGCTGGCGGTGGCGCTGCAACTGGCGCTCTCCGGCACCTCGCCGGCAAACGTGGCGGTCATCGCCATGGGCGGCATCCATGCGCTCATCGGCATCGGTGAAGGGCTGATTACTGCCGGCGCACTGGCCTTCCTGCTCGCGACGCGGCGCGACCTCATCGGTGCAGGTGCAGTGAACGCCGCGCCGAACAGGCCAACAAGCCGCGCGGTGTGGCTGGGGGGCCTGGCCATCGCCGCGCTGCTCGCGGTGCTCGCGCCCCTGGCCTCGGCCAACCCCGATGGGCTGGAGTGGGTGGCCGAGCAGCGCGGCTTCCTCGACCGGGCACAGGGGCCGCTGTACAATGTCATCCCCGACTACCTGCTGCCCGGCATCTCCAACGAAGCGCTGAGCACCATCCTGGCGGGCGTCATCGGTCTGCTGCTCGTCGCGGGCGTCACATTCGCCGCCGGCCAATCGCGCCGCAGGCGGCAAGCATAGAACGCTGATGACGCTGATCGTCATGATGAACGCTGATCCTACCTACATAAAACAATAGCTAAGAATCAGCGTTCATCATGATCATCTGCGTTTATCAGCGTTCTATTCTGCCTGGTTAACGAATGATGCACGCGAACTTCCTTGATCCGTATCGCCCGCGTGCCAGCCTGGTCCACGCGCTCGACCCGCGCGTGAAGTTCCTGCTGGCCGTCGGCTTCATTCTCGCGGCCGCGCTGACCGCGCCGGGCGCGTGGGCCGTCTACATCCTCCTGGCTGCGCTGGCGCTGGCGGTCATGGTGCTCTCCGAGCTGGGCGTGGGCTATGTGCTGAAGCGGTCGGCGTTGGCGCTGCCGTTCGTGCTGGCCGCGCTGCCCGTCATGTTCACGCTGGACGGCGCGGCGCTGTGGCACCTCCGGCTCGGCCCGCTGACCCTGACGCTCAGTGATGCCGGGCTGGAGCGCTTCATCAGCATCGCGCTCAAATCCTGGCTTTCCGTCCAGATAGCCATCATGCTGGCGGGCACGACGCCCTTCCCCGAACTGCTGCTGGCGATGCGCAGCCTGCGCATCCCCCGGCTGCTCGTCGCCATCATCGGCCTGATGTGGCGCTACCTGTTTGTGCTGGTGGACGAGGCCCTGCGGCTGATGCGTGGCCGGGAGGCACGCAGCGGTGCGCTGGCCGAGCCAGGCCGCCGCGTCGGCGGCACCGTCGCGTGGCGCGCCCGCGTGACCGGCGGCATGGCCGGGAACCTGTTCCTCCGTTCATTCGACCGCGCCGACCGCATCTATGCCGCGATGGCCGCGCGCGGCTACGATGGCGAGGTGCGCACCATGCCGATTCCGCCTGTGCCCGTGGGCCAGCGCGTGCTGGCCGGCCTGGGGTTGCTCATCCTGGCCCTGTTGATTCTGCTGGGGTATCTGCTCTGATGCATCACACGATCGAAGTTGCCGGTCTATCCTTTGCCTATCCTGACGGCCACCCTGCGCTGAACGGCGTCTCGCTGCACATCGCGCCGGGGGAGAAGGTCGCGCTGCTGGGGCCGAACGGCGCGGGCAAGTCCACCCTCCTGCTGCACCTGAATGGCATCCTGCGCACGCAGGCCGGCCAGGTCAGGGTCTGCGGCCTGGAGGTGACCGAAAAGACCCTGGGCCAGGTGCGCGCAGCCGTCGGCCTGGTGTTTCAGAACCCTGACGACCAGCTCTTCTCACCCACCGTCTTCGATGATGTGGCGTTTGGTCCCATCTACCAGGGCTTGCCCGTGGCGGAGGTACGGCAGCGGGTGGACGAGGCGCTGGCTGCGGTACGCATGTCCGACTACAAGGCGCGCGTCTCTCACCATCTGAGCACGGGCGAGAAGAAGCGCATCGCCATCGCGACCGTGCTTTCGATGGGGCCGGAAATCCTGGTGCTGGACGAGCCCACCGCCGGGCTCGACCCCCGCGCGCGGCGCGGCCTGCTGCACCTGCTGGCCGAGTTGCCGCAGACGATGCTGGTTGCGACGCACGATATCCGCATGGTGCTGGAGCTGCTGCCCCGCACGGTCATCATGGACCGCGGCGAGATCGTCGCGGACGGACCCTCCGCCGACATCCTGGCGGACGCAGCGCTGCTGGCCGAACATGGGCTGGAGGTGTATTGACGATGAGCTGTGAGAGTGCGTTTATCCAGGCCCTGCGCGAGCGGGGGATGCGCCTGACGCCACAGCGGGAGATGGTGCTGGCCGTCATGCACGACATGGCCGGCCACGCGACCGCGGATGACATCTACCGCCGCGTGCAGGAACGCAGCGCGGCCGTGGACATCTCGACCGTCTACCGGACGTTGGACCTGCTTCAGGCCATGAACATGCTCATGAGCGTGGAGTTGCCCGATGGTCAGCGGAGCTATGCGCTGGCGCACGCTCACGGTGAGCACGTCCATCTCGTGTGTCAGGGCTGCGGCTGCCAGTTGCACGCCGACCCCGCGCCGTTTGAGGCGCTGGCCGCGCAGCTTGCCGCCCAGTATGGTTTCGCCCTGGCGATTTCTCACCTCTCGCTGCCGGGGCTGTGTGCCGCATGCCAGGGGCAAGTGGCCGCTAGCCAGGATTAATGCCGGAGCAAGGCCGACCTGGTGCTCGGCGGTCCACCGGTCCCTAATCCGTCAAATCGGCACCGATCTGCACGTTATCGAGCACTTGAGGGGCCTGTTTGCGGCCCTCGACCGCGGCGGCCAGATACGCACCGAAGAGGATGATGAAGCTCATCAGGTAGACGAAGACCAGCAGCGCAATGACGCCGCCCAGGGAGCCATAGACCCGGTCATAGTTGACGAGTCCGCTGCTCAGATACCAGCCGAAGCCGAGGATCAGCCCTTGCAAAAACACGGCGGCCACTGCTGCCCCGATCAGCACCCCGCGCCAGCCCCGGCCGGGGCGCGCTGTCCAGCGGTACAGGCCCGCCAGCATCGGCAGGACGATCAACACGGGTACGATCCGCACCACGCGGCTCCAAAATACGTCCATTCCCGGCACGAAGTCAAGCAATTGTGGAATGCTACTGAAGATGACGTTGATAGCCGACCAGACGATGAGCAACAGGCCCAGCACTAACATCGCACCGATGCCCGTCAGCCGCTGCGCAATCATATTCAGGCCCTGAAAGTCGGGCCAGGCGCGGCGCAGGTTGCGCGACAGCGCACTGAAGAACCCGCTGGACGACCAGATGAGACCGACCACGCCGATCAGCGTCACCGCCCCGCGCTGCTCCATGATGTTGGCCAGATTCTGCTGGATGAAGAGCTGCGAGCCGGGCAACATCTGCGTCACCATGTCGATAAGCTCAGTCTCGGCGCGCTTGCTGCCCAGGAACAGCGTGCCGACGAAGATCAGCACCAGCATGAAGGGGAACAGGGCGAACAAAGCATAGTACGCGAGGCTGGCCGCAGACTCCGCGGCGCGCGCCTCCGTGAAGGCCCGGTACGCGTTGACCAGCACCTCCGGCACGCCGCCCAATCGGCGGTTGACCGTCCGGTACAGCACCGCTCCGTGCGACCGAAATCTGTCAATGACCTTCATCGACGATCCCTCTCCGCATAGGGCGCGTTCCTATTCTGAAGCAGAAGGGCGCACCCTGAGCGGAGCGCCCGCAGCGCGCGCTTTGAAGGGGCGCACCCATCAGAGAGCATCCTTCGAGTACGCTCCGTTTCACTTCGCTCCGCTCAGGATGCTCTGCTCCCTCGTGCCAGACGCGCCCTCGACCCATCCTCAGCTACGCTGCGCCCATTGTATGCCGAACGCCTATTGCGCGCCAGCAAGCGGGCTTCCGAATCGTGCAGCGCAGCACACTGTGGTAGAATGGCGCTGTTCAAGGTGACGACGTCCCCCCGGCACGTTGCCACAGCACGCCACACAAAGGAGTACGTGATGCTGGACTTCTTTACCACGAGCCTGTCCAAACTGGATCCGGCAGTCTCCGAGCTGATCGGGTATGAGGCCGAACGCCAGGCACGCAAGCTGATCCTGATCCCCTCGGAAAGCCAGGCGCCCGAAGCTGTGCGCACGGCGTTAGGGTCGGTGTTTCAGAACATCTATGCCGAGGGCTATCCTAACCCCGACACCCACGGGCTTACCGAAGCGGAAATCCTGGACTACGGCGTCCAGCTCGCCCACTACCGGCGCTTCTCAGATGCACGCTACTACAAGGGCGTGGAGTATGCCAACATCGTGGAGGCTCTCGCGCGGCGGCGAGCCGCGGAGGTGTTCGCAGCCAACGGCGTTGGTCCGGACGACATCTACGCCAATGTGCAACCGCTCTCCGGCTCACCCGCCAACAGCGCGGTCTATGCCGCGCTGGTCCCGGCCGGCGCGACCGTCATGGGCATGGACCTGCTCCACGGCGGCCACCTGACCCACGGCAGCCCGGCCAACCGTTCCGGCAAGCTCTACAAGATTGTCTCCTACGGCATCGACCCCGAGACCGAGCGGCTCAACTACGACGAAATCGAGCGGCTGGCCCGCGCAGAGCGGCCCAAGATGATTATCGCGGGCTACACTTCTTACCCGTGGATGCCCGACTGGGCACGCTTCCGCCAGATTGCCGATGCCGTGGGCGCCTGCCTGCTGGCCGACATCTCGCACATCGCAGGCATGGTCGCGGCCGGCATCGTGCCCAGTCCGATCGGCCACGCGCACGTCATCAGCTTCACCACGCATAAGACCCTGTACGGCCCGCGGGGCGCGTGCATCCTGACGACCGATAAGTCGCTGGCCGCCAAGATTGACAGCGCCGTCTTCCCCGGCGAGCAGGGCGGTCCGCATGTCAACGCCATGGCCGGCATGGCCGTCAGCTTCCGGCTGGCCGCCACACCGGAGTTCCGCCAGCTCCAGCAGCAGGTGGTAGATAACGCAGTCACGCTGGCCGCAGAGCTGCAGGCGCGCGGGCTGCGCATCCCCTACGGCGGGACGGATACCCATATGCTGCTGGTGGACTGCAAGAGTGTGCGCGCGGCGTCCGGCATGAGCCCCGACAAGAAGAAGGGTACGCCTCTCATGGGCGACACCGCCGCGCGCATCCTGGACCTGGCAGGCATCGTCTGCAATCGCAACACGATCCCCGGCGACAAAAGCGCGCGCATGCCCAGCGGCATCCGGCTCGGCACGCCCTGGGTCACGCAGCGCGGCTTCCGCGAAGGTGAGATTGGCCGCATGGCGGAGCTCATTGCACGCGTGCTGCAGGGCTGCCGGCCGCACGCCACGATGGGCCGCAATGGGCCGGTCTACTCCGCGCGCATCGACTTCGATCTGCTGGAAGAAACGAAACGCGATGTGGTGGACCTCGCCTGCTGCGTGGACCTGGGACCGGATTACAAGCCGAGCGGCTATCCGCACCACTACTTCATGTACAAGCCGACGACCGATCCTGGCGGCGAATGGGATATCGTGGAGATCGAGGGACCCCATGCACGCGGCTTCTGCAATGTCACGCTGACCAATGATGTATATGCGCTCGGCCCCGGCGAAAGCCAGCAGACGTGGATCCTGGAGCCGGACGGTCGGCCGATGAGCGCAGGCGTGCTCCGCCGGCCCGGCCCCGAGACGACGCGGCTGCAATTGATGGTGGCGAAGGTCAGCGAGTCACGCGTCGCGCACTGGCTGCGCGCAGCATCTGACGGCTTCGTGCTGCTGGACAAGGACGACGAGTACATCATGGCGCCGGGACCGGTCGTCATCCGGCGGCTCCCGCATGTCGAGGCCGACGAGTGGGATATGCGACCGCCCACCCAGGAGCAGTTTACCGACGGCAAGACGGGCTGGGCCTATCACAAGCCCTACTGGGTCGGACACGCGGGCAGCCCGCAACCGGACGTCGCAAAGCAGCCGGTGAGCCTGCCCGTGTTCGATTGGCAGCCGCCGGCGAACCCGCCGCTCAAGCGCACGACCCTGTATGACGCGCACCGGCAGTTGCGTGCGAAGATGGTTCCGTTCGCCGGCTACGAGATGCCCGTCCAGTACACCTCGGTCATGGACGAACATCTCGCCGTGCGCAACCAGGCCGGGCTGTTCGACGTCAGCCACATGGGCCTGTTCGAATTCTATGGCGAGAACGTCCACCTGTTCCTGTACACCATCACGACGAACGATGTCTCGCTCATCAAAGACGGTGACTCGCAGTACAGCTTCCTGCTCGCGGCGGACGGCAGCGTGATCGACGATGTCTGGGTCTACCGTCTGGCGCAGGATCGCTACTGGATGGTGGTCAACGCGTCCAACAATGACAAGGATTGGGCGTGGATCAATGCGGTGCTTGAAGGCAAGGTGCAGATTGACGCGGCGCGACCGTGGGCGCGCGCGCTCGGCACGGAGACCGTGCATGTTCGCGACATGCGGGCCGCGGCCCAGGGCGATGAGGCGCGGGTGCAGTTGGCACTGCAGGGGCCGCGTTCGCGCGATGTGCTGCTGGCGCTGCTCCCACAGGATGACCCGTTGCGGGACACGCTGCTGGAGATGAAGCGCAACCAGATCATCCACGGCCAGTTCGGCGCGTTTGACCTGTTCGTCTCGCGCACCGGCTACACCGGCGAGCCGATGGCCTTCGAGATTTTCGTCCACCCGGCGACCGCACCCGCACTGTGGGACGCGCTGCTCGCCGCAGGTCAGCCGTTGGGCTTGCAGCCTTGCGGGCTCGCCGCGCGTGATAGCTTACGCATCGAGGCCGGGCTACCGCTGTACGGACACGAACTGGCCGGTCCGCTCAATCTCAACCCGTCGGATGCCGGGTTTGCGCCGTACGTCAAAATCTACAAGCCGCACTTCATCGGCAAGGCGGCCTACGTGGCACATGAGGCGGCACGTATCGCGCGGCTGGTGCGCTTCCAATTGGACGAGGAACGTGCGCCCCTGCTCGGCCAGGGCGATGTCATCGTCAATCGCAAGGGCCGCGTAGTCGGCTGGGTGACGAGCTGCTCGATCAACAGCGAGGGCCGATTGGTGGGCCTGGGCTACGTCCAGGAGCCCTATCACGAGCGCGACACCCGGCTGGGCGTCTATCGCGCAGGCAACAAGGCCTGGGAGACGAGCTCGCTCGAAACCCTGACCTTCGGCGACCGCATCCAGTTGCCGGAGGACATCACGGTCATTCCGAGGTTTTTGAATAAGAAGTGACCTCACGCCCTCTCCTGAGCGTGCGAGCCTTCGGCTCGCCCAGCCGTTGCTCAGGAGAGGGCGAGCGGACCGCTTACCATCGCTCCTGATGCACGCGGTCGGCGCGGTACCGGTCGGCGCGCGGCGGGGTTTCCGCCGGATGGCCGATTGCGACGGTGCAGAGCGGCACGACATGCCCCGGGATGCCCAGCACCCCGCGCAGCGCGGCTACCCGATCTTCGATGGGATATACTCCGATCCAGACCGCGCCGAGACCCGCTGCGTGCGCGGCCAGCAGCAGATTCTCCGTCGCGGCCGCGCAGTCCTGCACCCAATAGCCGCGGCAGACCTCCGCTTTCAGGTCCGCACATACGACGATCGCCAGCGGCGCGTGGAGGATCATCTTGCCGAAGGGCAACACCCCGGCTACTGCATTGAGCTGGTCCCGCTCGCGCACGACGACAAAGTGCCAGGGCTGCTGATTGCACGCGGAGGGCGCGTGCATCGCGGCCCGGAGCAGGTCATGGATGGTTGCGTCGGCCACAGGTTCATCCGTGTAGGTGCGGACGCTGCGCCGGGTGAGAAGTGCGTCAAGGGCTTCCATATTGAGTTGCCTCCTGGGTCGTTGGGCAGGTTGCGCGGCCCCGAATTCCCGCGCCAGCTCGTCGTGCAGGTACGCCGCCGTCGCGGTCAGCTCCGGCGTGAGCAGCGCGGCTTCATCCGCCATGCTACCACATTCATAGACGGCGAGCACGTCCGCGATAACCCACCGGTGCGCCGCGGGCAGCGCGGCCTGCGCCCATGCGCCGCCCTCCGCCTTCGAGAGCACTCCGCCGGTCCGGAAGTAGGCCAGCGTGCGGCAGGCATTGAGCACGCTGTAGACCGGGTGCCCGGCCAGGCCCGTCAGCCCGAACTGCGGGTCGAGCACATCCAGGCGCAGCGAATCTACGAAGTCGGCCCGCGGGACGGGCGGGAACGTCTCCGCAATCGGCGGGCCCAACAGCGCCACCCCGCGCGCGTGTAGGACGGTGATATGCGCAGCCAGATCCGGGTCGCCCCGCTGGCTCGCGGTCCAGCTCTGCCACGCGCCATCTGCCAGCGCAGCAGCCATTTGCACGCGCCAGTTCTCGCTATAATGGAAGTCGAACGGCGTGGGATAGCGCCAGGGGTGCAGATGCTCGCGAGCGAGGATACTGATCTCGACCGGATAGGGATGGGCGGAGATGTCCAGCAGCGACGCCGCCACCGCGCGCTTCTCTGCCGGCGACATGGGCCGCCGCGTAACCGCGAGCAGGTCGATGTCGCTGCGCTGCGGGTTGAAGCAGCCGAACGCGAGCGACCCGTGCAGGTAAACGCCCAGCAGGTTGTCCGCCAGGACGCGGGCCAGCGCGGCGACGACGGCATCGGAAGCTGGAAGCCGGAAGCTGGAAGCTGGCGGGATGTGCACGATCAAGGTTCCTTACGGTCTGGCGCGGCCGCCGTGGATGAAGAAAGTGATCACGAACACGCCGTACAGCAGGGCCGCGAGGGCCGCGAAGGCCTGCGCGGGCCGCTCACCTACCGGGTTCCAGATGAAGCAGGTGACGGCCAGGCTGACCCACACGAGCGAATGGAACCAGCGCAGTACGAATGCAGCCCACGCCGGCCGCGGCGCACCTCCGCGGGGCCGCGGCCAGGCAAAAAAGTAGAGCGCCGCAAACGCCAGGCAGACAAAGCCCCAGATTTCCAGGTTGATGCCGAGCAGCACGGTTCCCTCCAGGATTAGGAATTATGAATTACGAATTAGGAGTCAGCCTCCACATGAAAAGTCCGTCCTTCGTAATTCCTAATTCGTAATTCGTCATTCCAAGATTCCTGTGTCTTCCCCAAACCGCGCGAGGACTGCGGCCACTTCCGCACGCGTCGGGACGTTCAGGCCGGTGCCGCGCTTCTGCACCTTCGCTGCGCCGATGGCATTCGCCAGCACGCCGAGCGCGGACAGTTCCAGGCCCTTGAGATAGCCGTAGATGACGCCCGCGGCCAGGCTATCGCCCGCGCCGGTCGCGTCCACTGCGGGCACGGGATACCCCGGCGCAATCTCGAACCGGTCAGCCGTGATGAGCAGTGCACCCGCCACATCACGTTTAACTACAGCCAGCCTCGGCCCTTCCTTGACGAGCGCCTGGCCCGCGGCCAGCGCGTCCCGCTGCCCGGTCAGCGCGATGGCTTCCTTCTCGTTCGCCAGCACGACGGTCGCAAGCGCGGCGGCCTCCTTGTGCCAGGCGTTGTCGAGCGCGGGGTTGCCCGGCCCGGGGTCGAAGAAGATGGGCACGCCCACGACCTTCGCCTCGCGGAAGGCTTCCAGGTTGGTCGCCGCCACGCCGGGCGTTTCGGCCCAGCCGTCGGCGAAGACGGCAGCGGCAGAGCGGATGACCGGCCGCCACGCGTCGGGCAGGGCGTTCAGGCGCAAGTCGCCCCGGTAGCCGAGATACGCCGGCTCCGCGCGCACGTCCACGATCACGCCCGCGACGGGCGTGCGCACTGCCGGGCTGACGACCACGCCGGCGATGTCGATGCCCTCCTGCTGCAGGCCCTCCAGCACCGCCTCCCCGAACGCGTCGTAGCCCACCTCGCCCAGGCACGCCACCGGCAGCCCCAGCCGGGCAGCCATAATCGCGGTGTTGCACGCGCCGCCCGGCCCCAGCTCCATGTAGGACACGCCCACCAGATCGGCTGCGTTGACCGGGAACGCCGGGATGTGCATGACCAGGTCCGCGAGCAGGTCGGAGATGATGATGACGGGAGAAGAAGACATGGTTGATTGGCTCCTGCGAGTGACGAGTAATGAGTAAAGAGTAATGAGTAAGCTTGGATTGGACGCTCGCCCTGCCATCCGGAATGACTCGTTACTCCTTACTCGTTACTCATTCGTAATTCGCAATTCGTAATTCCGTACGAACGCTTCCGCGTTCAGCGGCGCGCCGGGCAGACCGAGCGCGGCGGCCAGCCGGACGAGTTGCGGCGGCTCGACCTGGGCGAACCGCAGCACGTCGGCCCGGCTGAGCGTCTCGGCGGCGGGTCCATCCGCCTGCACCTGCCCGTCGGCCATGATGACCACGCGGGTGAAGTGCTCCGCGGCGAAGTCCACATCGTGCGAGATGCTGATGACCGTGCGGCCTTCCGCCTTCAGGTCATCCACGATGGCGGAGATGCGCGCGATGCCCGCCGCATCCTGCCCGGTGGTCGGCTCGTCCAGCACGACGACCGGCGTGCGCATGGCGAGGATGGCCGCGAGCGCCAGCAGCTTGCGCTGCGACAGGTGCAGGTCGTACGGATGGCGCTCGGCCGCGCGCTCCAGCCCCACGCGGCCCAGGGCTTCCAGCGCGGCTGAGCGTGCCGCCTCTGCGCTCAGGCCGAGGTTCTTCGGCCCGAACGCAACCTCCCCGATCACCGTGCGCTCGAAGAGCTGGTCGTCAGGATTCTGAAAGACGTACCCCACGCGCCGCGCCAGTTGCGCGACGGTATGCTCGCGCGTGTTCCAGTCGCCCACGGTCACCTGCCCCGCGGTGGGCCGCAGCAGCCCGTTCAGGTGCTTGACCAGGGTGGTCTTGCCCGCGCCGTTCTCGCCCAGGATCGCAACGGCATCGCCCGCAGGGATGTGCAGGTCGATGCCCCGCAGCGCCTCGACGCCCGACGGGTAGGTGAAGGAGAGGCCGGTGATTGTTATGTCCATGTCTTCCCAAAATACGCCACCGCCTGCTCCAGCGTCACGGGCAGGGGGCTGGCAGTTGGGACGAGCCCGCGGCTGACGGCGAGCTGGGCGGCCGCGGTGTAACGGGTCGGCGCCAGCCCGTAATCGGCCAGCGCGGGATCGGCCAGCACGACCGCCGGCGGGCCGTCAGCCACGATGCGGCCCCGGTCCAGCACGATGACGCGGTCCGCATAGACGGCAATCCACTCGAGCTTGTGCTCGGCCAGCACGACCGTCGTCTCCGCGGCGTCGCTGCCGGTGCGCGCCAGCCGATGCAGCGTCTCGAACACCTCGCGCGTGCCGACCGGGTCGAGCTGCGACGTCGGCTCGTCCAGCACGAGGACCTGCGGCCGCATAACGATGACCGACGCGATGGCGAGCCGCTGCTGCTGCCCGCCGGAGAGCGCATAGGGCGAGCGGTCGGCCAGCCCGTCCAGCCCGGCCAGTGCCAGCACCTCTTCGATGCGCGCGGGCATCTCCTCGCGCGGGACGCCGAGATTCTCCAGGCCGAACGCCACTTCCTCGCGCACGGTGAAGCGCGCGCCGGTAATCTGGTTGAACGGGTTGGCGAACACCAGCCCCACCCGGCCCGCCAGCGCGGCCAGCGACGCGGCGGGCACATCGACATCCGCGACGTGCAGCCCACCCCGGAGAGTGCCGTGATAGAAGTGCGGCACGAAGCCTGCGACCGTGTAGCAGAGCGTGGACTTGCCTGCGCCGTTCCGCCCGACGACCGCGCAGAACTGCCCCGCGGGGATGTCTAGGGTGACACCGTCCAACGCGGGCCGGTCGGTGGCCGGGTAGGTGTAGGTCAGGTCGTGCAGCGAGACCATCGCCGGCTGTGGTGTCATGCGCGCCACCAGACTCGCACGGCAAGCGCGCCTGCGACCGCGGCAATCATGCCCAGGAGCAGCAGGGCGCGTGCGAGGCGCTGCGCGGCGGAGTCGGGCAGGACGAGCAGGCTGGTCTTCTCACCGGTGCGGGAGAAGGCGCGCGCCTCCAGCGACATGGCCCGTTCCTCGATGTCGATCAGGCTGCCGAGCACGAGTGGGATGACCAGCGGCAGGAGCGCGCGTATCCGCTGGCGCACGCTGCCCTCCGTCTCCAGCCCGCGCGACCGCTGCGCATCGAGGATCGTGTTCGCCTTGGCCTGGAAGCGCGGCGCAATCTGGATGGTCGCCAGCACGACGTAGGTCAGCGCCTTCGGCAGACCGTGCTGGTCGAGGGTGCGCATGAGCGCATCGGGCCGCGTGGTCAGCGCGAGCAGGAGAAAGCTGCCGATGATCGCGAGGATGCGCCCGGTGCTCTGCAGCGCAAAGAGCAGACCCTCCCGCTTGAGCGACAGCGGGCCGAGACCGACGACCGGCGTCCCGCCCGTCCAGAAGAGCCCTTGAATCAGGAACACGGAGATGGCGAAGGGCAGCGCAATCTTCAGCGCGCCGCGCAGCAGGTCAGGCAGCACCCGGCCCCATGCGGCCAGCGGCAGGAGCACGAGCAGGAACACTGCATACGGGCCCCACGGCCCCGGCAGCGCCAGCCCCGCGACGATGCAGAAGCCGACCAGGGCCAGCGTCGTAAGCGGGTTGAGCCGGTGCAGGCCGCTCTGCCGCGCGGCGTACAGGCTGAAGGCGTTGGTCATCGCCCGAAGTCAGTCATGGTCTGGCAGCGGCCCGCTCAGGCTTCCCAGGTAGAGGCGACGGTGGTCGCGCCGGGCAGCTTGTCAGCCTGCGGGAAGCGCGCCTTGAACCGCACAGGCAGGGCAGTGATGATAAGCCAGACCAGTAGGTAGCTTATTGCCTTATCCAGCGGATCAGAGCTGACTCCTTGGGCGAAGGATGCAGGGACGATGCCCAACCCCATGCTTCGGAAGAAGGCCACCACTAGGTCAGTTCCAGAGCCGGTCACGCCTCCATACACATACGCCGAAATCGGGGCTGAAATGATGGCGGCAAACAGGCCCGTGATCAGGCCAGCGATGATGGCTTTCCACCACGTGCGAAGCAGTCCAGACTCACCCAATAGGCCCGCAAGCAGGCCAATCAGGGCCGCAACAGGTGCGAAAGGTGCATATTGGGGGTTCCAGCCTGTTAGTCCCCAGATGAAGTTCGACAGCAAGCCGGTGAGCGCGCCCGCCCATGGTCCGGCCAAGATGCCAACGAGGATCGTACCTATGGAGTCCAGATACAAAGGCACCTTCAGTGCGTATGTGATCTGTCCCACGGCAATGTTGATCGCGATCGCGACCGGGATGAGAGCCAACGTAAGTGTGGTGAAGTTCCGTCTGAGCATGACAGCCTCCGCTAAGAATATGATACTGCAGCTACTCCGATTTCTGAACCTTCTTCATGATCCCCTGCGCCACGGCGATCACGACGCCTGGCAGCATCCCCAATACCGCAAAGCGGTATGGATCCGGGCAGTCGAACAGACACCCTGCCGCGTTGTTTGCGTCATAGCCTAGGTAAAGGCCAACCAACCCACCGATAATTGCAACCGGCCCGCCAACGCCGAAAAACATGAGCGCGTCATAAAGACCCCTGAGATTCATGGTACCTATCTCTCCTTCTTAACCAACGCGTAACGTCTCATCGGTAGGTGCTGGCAATACACGAACGAGCGTGATACATTCTAGGACAAAGCGCGGGGAATGTCTAGCGACCCTCACCGAGAAACGGGGTTGGCTAAACCCTTACGGCAAAGCGAGGCTTTGCACGAAAACGGGTTTCTCAACTAGAATCCAAAACAAAAGACCGGCACCCTGCTGGATGCCGGTCTGCTGAAGAGGCGACGGCCGGATTTGAACCGGCGATCGGGGTTTTGCAGACCCCTGCCTTGCCACTTGGCTACGTCGCCGTAGTGGTAGCTATTCTAGCGCAGACGTGCTCCCTTGTCAAAAAGGTCGGTGACACCCTATGCCGGGCGATCAAATCATCCGCTGCGCCGAGTGCGGCGTGGCATTTGTATGGACGGACGGCGAGCAGCAGGCGGACGCCGCGCGACCCGTGCGCTGCCCGGCCTGCCGGCGGCTGGCGCCCGCAGAAGGCCGCCAGCGCGGGCTGGTCAAGTGGTTCAGCCGCGCGAAGGGCTACGGCTTCGTCACCGCGACCAGCGGCGACGATGTGTTCGTGCACAAATCCGGGCTGGCCGAGGGGCAGCCGCTCCCGCGCGCGGGCCAGCTCGTGGAGTTCAGCGTGGGGCACGGCTCCCGCGGCGCGCAGGCCGAGGCGCTTGTGGTGTTGGAGATGCCACTTCCTCCATGAGCGCGTCGTAGAGAGGGGCTTGCACGCTCCAGTCGAAGCGGCGGACGTACTCGCGGAGCAGAGGGCCGCCAGCAGGCCGCGCCAGGGCTGCGCGCAGATGGGCCAGCAGGTCTTCGAAGCCGGTGTACAGGCAGGCCACATGGCTGGCGGGCGGCAGCAGCTCTGGATAGCTCAGCCCCTTGGGCAGGATAGGCTGCGCGCCGCAGTAGATGGCCTCGACCACGCTGACGCCGAAGAACTCGTGGATGGCCGTGCTGAGCACCACGTCTGCGCTCCACAGCAGCCGCGCATAGTCGGGCCGCTGCTCGGCATAGCCGTAGTGGACGAGCCGGTCGCCCAGACGGTCGCGGGCCTCAGCAAACTCCGCAGGCGCCATGCGGAAGTTCTCCCCAGCCAGCGCGACGCGAAACGGCACGCCCTCGCCGGCCAGCGTGTACAGGGCGCGGAGCATCGTGGCCGGGTCCTTGTCGTATTCCCACCGCTGGTTCCACAGCACCAGCGGCGGCGTGGACCGCAGATGTTCGTGGGGATAGGCATCATACGCGGCCAGGTCGCACCCGACCGGCAGCACGCCGGCCTTGGCCCGCGCCGCGTCGACCGTCTCGAGGTGCGTATAATCCGGGAAGTGCTTGAGCAGCCGCGGCAGTTCGTCGAACCAAGCATTGAGGTGGTAGGCAGAGTTAAAGCAGACCCGATCCGCAGCCAACATGGCGAGATGCTGGATCATACCGTAGGTCAGGTCGCGCTTGGAGCCGGGCGGCGGCGGATAGGTGAGCTGGTTCTCGTGCATGTACAGGATCGACGGCACGCCGGCCAGCTCGCGGCGCAACAGAGCATAGAAGGCGGGCAGATTCGTCATGCTCGTCGCCAGCAGCAGGTCCGGCCGTTCGCCCGCGCCGAGCAGGCTGTGCGCCTGCTCGGCCAATTCGAGCGCGGCGCCCTGCATCCGCCACTTCCAAAAGTAACCGGCCAGGCTCAGCACGCGGACGCGGTGGCGGCTGGCCGCGGCATAACCCTCGGCCCAGGCGCGATGCGAGCCGGTATGATAGGGGTTCAGCAGCCAGATGTTCAGCGCCATGGGCAGATGATAGCATGCGACAGGGCGAAATTCCCAATGCACGATTCAGAATTTGGTATGCAAAAGCAAAGCTTTGTGGTAGAATTAGCGTAGGTATTGTACAAAGCAGTTGTCGGCCTTTTGGAACACACCAATCCTCTGTTCGGAGAAAGGCGGTTTCCCCATGGGCAAACATCGCGTCACCCGCATCATCGCCATCACTATCCTCGTGCTGGCCGCCATCTACCTTGTGGCGGGCCTTGTCGTCGCGCTTAACTTGGGCGGCCGCGGCCTGGGCGAGGGATGGGGGCCGGGTTGGACAGGCTGGGTCACGATTCCCATCATCGTCGGCGCAGTGTTCAGCGCGCTCAGCATGATGGTACTGGGCCTGCTGCTGCTGTTCCTCGGCAAAATCTCGGAGAATCTGACAATCGCGCAGGATCATCGCGCTGCCGCGCGCAAGCGAGCAGCCGAGCAAGCCGCGGCAGCAGAACGGGCTGCAGCCGAACAAGCAGCCGCAGCCGCTGCGGCGGCTGCGGAAGTCACCGCACCGGTGATCGAGACTGAGGTGGAGGCGCCGCCGGTAGCGTTGGACATCGAGCCGCCGGCTGCGACGATGGCCTCGACCGGCCTGCCCGTCGTTGACGTGCCAACCATTGAAGCGGGCGTCCCGCATGTGGACGTGCCCGCCATCGAAACGCCTGAGGTTGAGCTGCCGACCGTCGAGGCGCACGTTGAGCTGCCGGAGGTCGAACTGCCGGAGGTCGAACTGCCGGAGGTCGAACTGCCGGAGGTCGAAGCGCCGGAAGTCGAACTCCCGAAGGTCGAGCTGCCGGAGGTCGAGCTGTCGGAGGTCGAAGTGCCGGAAGTCGAACTGCCGGAGGTCGAAGCGCCGGAAGTCGAACTCCCGAAGGTCGAGCTGCCGGAGGTCGAACTGCCGGAGGTCGAACTGCCGGAGGTCGAAGCGCCGGAAGTTGAACTCCCGAAGGTCGAGCTGCCGGAGGTCGAAGTGCCGGAGGTCGAAGCGCCGGAAGTTGAACTGCCGGAGGTCGAAGCGCCGGAAGTTGAACTCCCGAAGGTCGAACTGCCGGAGGTCGAAGTGCCGGAAGTGCAGCTGCCCAAGGTCGAGATCGATGCACCGGTCATAGAAACACCTCCGCTGTCGGAGGAATCGCTTGCCGACCTGCCGCCCCTCCGTGTAGAGGCATCCTCCGTTACCGTGGACACCGAGCTCCCCGCCGTAACGCTCCCGCCCATGCCGGATGCCGCCGCGGTGGCGGGCGCTGAGGCGGAGAGCGAGGCTGCTCGCCTGCGTGCGCAGGTGGCCGAGCTTGAGGCGCGGCTGGCCGCGCTACGTCAGGCTGAAGCCGCGGACGCGGATGCGCCCATCGAGGCCGGCGTGAGCGGCAAGCTGCCCGGCGCAGATGAAGCCGCCCGAATCGCTGCCGAAATGCGCGCAGCCGGGCTGCTCAGCCATCCCGATGAGGGGAGCACCCCTGCGGCGCCCACAACTCCCGCGCCGCAGGCTGACAACCTGCTGCTGATTCAGGGCATCGGCCCGTACTATGCCCAGCGGCTCAAGGAGATCGGCATCGTCACCTTCCTGCAGCTTGCTGAGGCGAGTGACGAAACCCTCGCTCGCGTCACCGGCACCTTCTCCGATCGGGTCAAGCGGGAGGACTGGCGCGGCCAGGCCCGCCGGATGGCCGAGGGAAAGTGACGGGGTGACAGGGTGAAGAGGTGATGTGGGCTGGGCATGGCCTTCGCGTCATGGGCCAGACCCGCAAGCACCGCCAGATACAGTATTGGAGTCGAGGCTTCAGCCGGTTACACAGTGAACGCTCGTGCACACCCAAACCGGCTGAAGCCTCGACTCCATTATCGCCCGCTCACCTTGTCACCCCATCACCTTGTCACCTCTTCTCCTGTTCTCCCGTTCACCCCATCCCCGTAAATGGCCCAAACCGCCGTTCTGAGGTATAATAAGGAAGCGCATCGCGTGAAGCGCGAGCTGTCCTGAGGAACGGTGAATGAACAACCAGATTGAAACATCCCCCAGCGCGCTGGGGATTGTCCGGCCGATCAGCATCGAAGAGGAAATGCGCGGGTCCTACCTGGACTACGCCATGAGCGTCATCGTCGCGCGTGCGCTGCCCGACGCACGCGACGGGCTCAAGCCCGTCCAGCGGCGCATCCTCTACGCAATGGATGACATGGGCAACCGCGCCGGCACACCTTACCGCAAGTCCGCCCGTATCGTCGGCGAGGTGCTCGGCAAGTATCACCCACACGGCGACAGCGCGGTCTACGACGCCATGGCGCGCATGGCCCAGGACTTTAGCCTGCGCTACCCCCTGGTCGACGGGCAGGGCAACTTCGGCTCGGTCGATGGCGATGCACCGGCGGCCATGCGCTACACCGAAGCCCGGCTCGCCCGCATCACCGAATCGCTGATTGCCGACATCGAAAAAGAGACCATCGACTGGAACGACAACTTCGACGGCAGCCTCAAGGAACCGGCGGTCCTGCCCGCGCTGCTGCCCAACCTCCTGCTCAACGGCAACAGCGGCATCGCGGTTGGCATGGCGACCAACATCCCGCCCCACAATCTCGGTGAGCTGTGCGACGCCATCGCGTTCCTCATCGACCGTTGGGGCGACGTGGACGATATCACCGTCGATGAGCTAATGCAGTTCATCCAGGGACCGGACTTCCCGACGGGTGCGCTGGTGCTGGGCCGCGAGGAAATCAAGCTGGCCTATGGCACGGGCAAAGGGCGCGTCATCATGCGCGCAGCCACGCGCATCGAAGAGATGAGCGGCCGCGGAGGCGACGGCAGCCGCAGCAGCCGCCACCGCATCGTCGTCACCGCGATCCCCTACCAACTTAACAAGACTACGCTGCTCGAACGCATCGCGGAACTCGTGCGCGAAGGGCGCATCCCCGACATCAGCGACCTGCGCGACGAGTCGGACCGCAAGGGGATGCACGTCGTCATCGAGCTCAAGCGCGGTGCATCGCCGCGCAAGGTGCTCAACCAGCTCTTCAAGTACACGCCGCTCCAGTCCACCTTCGGCGTCAACATGCTGGCCCTGGTGGAGGGCGAGCCGCGGCTGCTCAGCCTCAAGCGCGCGCTCCAGATTTACGTGGACCACCGCATCGACGTCATCATCCGGCGGACGAACTACCTGCTCCGGCAGGCGCGCGAGCGGGCGCACATTTTGGAGGGGCTGCGCATTGCGTTGCAGTTCCTCGATGAGGTCATCCACATCATCCGCACCGCGGACAGCGCGGACGACGCTCGGCACAAGCTCATCGCGCGCTTCGGGCTGAGCGAACGGCAGGCCCAGGCCATCCTGGACATGCAGTTGCGCCGGCTGGCCGCGCTCGAACGCCAGAAGATCGAAGATGAGTACCAGACTCTCCTGGGCCAGATCCGGTACTACGAGGAGCTGCTGGGCGACCCGACGCGCATCCTCGGCG
>JAKPQT010000416.1 GCA_029555885.1 Chloroflexota bacterium
CGAGCCGGTGGCCTACCTGATCGGCTTCAAGTCCTTCTACGGACTCGACATCACGGTGGACCCCCGCGTGTTGATTCCGCGGCCGGAGACCGAGATGCTCGTCGAACGCGCGCTGGCCCATGTACAGTGGCTGGTGCAGGAGGGACGGCAGCCGGTCGTGGCCGATATCGGTACGGGCAGCGGCGCCATCGCCGTGGCGGTGGCCTGCAATGCGCGGCAGTCCACGGTCTATGCGGTGGACATCTCGGACGATGCGCTGGCGGTCGCGGAGCAGAACATCTGGCGCTACGGGCTGGCCGACCAGGTGCACCTGCTGCCGGGTCACCTGCTGGATGTGCTGCCGGAGCCGGCGGACATCATCCTGGCGAACCTGCCCTATGTGGCGACGGGTGCGCTGGCAAAGCTGCCGCCGCAGGTGCGGGAATACGAGCCGGTGCTGGCGCTGGACGGCGGGCCGGACGGCCTGCGGGTGATTGCGAAGCTCCTGGGCCAACTGGCGACACCGGAGGGCCGCAGCAAGCTCAAGCCCGGCGGCAGAGTGTACCTGGAGATTGGCTCCGACCAGGGGGATGCGATGCGCGCACTCGTACGCGAGTTGCTGCCCGGGGCCACCGTCGAGATCCAGGTGGATTATGCGGCGCTGGATCGGGTCGCGGTGATAAGCTTTTATGAGTGACGGATGACCATTCGACTATTGGCCTTTGACTATGACGGGACCGCCGCCATCGACGGTGGATTGCCGAGCGCGGCGGTCTGTGAAGCGCTGGCGCGGGCACAGGCGCAAGGCGTGCGGCTCGTGCTGGCGACCGGACGCACCTACGCCTCGGCGCTGCCCTATGCCCGCGCGCTGGGTTTGCATGACCCGGTGATCTGCTACCAGGGCGCGATGGTGCGCGAGCTGGGCGGGACCGATCCGCACACATTGCTGATCGAGCCGCTGCCTGAGGAGCCGCTGGCCGAAGTGCTGGCCCATGCCGAAGCCGAGGGGTTGGACCTCACATTGTATGACGAAACCGCCATGTATCACGTGGAGATGCGCCATCCGCAGGCGTTCTACGACCGTTGGTTCGGCATGCCCATGCGCCGCGTGTCCAGCCTGCCCGAGGCCGTGAGGCAGATTCGCGCGGCCGGCAGCTACCCGATCAAGGGCCTGTACATCGCAGCGGCGACGGAGAACGATCAGCTCGTGCCCGACCTGCGCGCGCGATTCGGCCACAGCCTCAGCGTCGTCCGTTCGCACGATTTGTTCGCAGAGCTCATCTCACCGGCCGCGTCGAAGGGCCATGCGCTGGCATTCCTGGCGCAGTTGTGGGGCATTCCCCAGTGCGAGACGATGGCCGTCGGTGATTCGGGCAACGATGCCAGCATGATCGAGTGGGCAGGCGTGGGCGTGGCGATGGGCAACGCACTGCACGAAGCCGTGGCCGTCGCCGACTGGGTTGCGCCCTCTGTCGAGGATGACGGCCTGGTCGCGGCCATCGACAAATTCGTGGTGCGCAATGGCCGCGGCTGAACCTGCAACCCCGGTGGTCGAGCTGTCCGAGCGGGCGGTCGAGCGGGCGGTGGCGCTGCTCCGGGCGGGCGAGCTGGTCGCTTTCCCGACCGACACCGTGTATGGCGTCGGCGCGCTCGCGTGGGACGAGGAAGCGGTCGGCAAGCTGTACACAGCCAAGATCCGGGCGGGCCACAAGGCCATCCCGATCCTCCTGGCCGACCCAGCCGACCTGCTGCTCGTGGCCGCCGACCTGCCTCCGGCAGCGTTGCGTGTAGCCGAACGATTCTGGCCGGGCGCACTCACGCTGGTCGTCCCGCGCAACCGCCGCGTGCCGGATATCGTGACCGCGGGCGGCGACACGGTCGCTGTGCGCGTGCCGGATCACGATGCCGTACGCGCGCTCATCCGCGCCGCAGGCGCACCGCTCGCCACCACGAGCGCCAACCTTTCCGGCGCAGCCAGCCCCGTCACGGCTGCTGAAGTCGCCGCGCAGCTCAGCGGCCGCGTCAGCCTCATCCTGGACGGAGGCCCCTGTCCGGGCGGCACACCCTCCACCATCCTGGACCTGACCGGCGAGACCGCCGTCATACTTCGTGAAGGGCCTCTCATGCTGGCAGACATCCAGGCGGCTATGCTATAATGGGTGCATGCTAATCGGCATCGACGCCAGCCGTGCCACGACAACCCACCGCACCGGCACTGAAAACTACTCGCTGCACCTGATTCGCGGGCTGCTGCTGAGCGGGAGGGAACACCAGTTCCGCCTTTACACGCAGCAACCCCCGCCGGATGGCCTCTTCGATGCACAACGCGCGGAAGTAAGGTCCATGCCCTTTCCCCGGCTGTGGACGCACGTGCGCCTGAGCGCGGAGATGGCCCTGCAGCCGCCCGATGTGCTGTTCGTGCCGGCCCACGTCCTCCCGCTGATCCATCCGCGGCGCAGCGTCGCGACGGTGCACGACCTGGGTTTTCTGCGCTACCCGGAAGCCCATCTGCCCCGCGACCTGCGCTATCTGCGCTGGTCCACGGGCTGGAATGCGCGGCAGGCCGCGGCGGTCATTGCGGACTCGGCTGCGACGAAGGCCGACCTGGTGCAGGCGTACGATGTTCCGCCGAGTAAGGTGCACGTGGTCTACCTTGGCGGGCCGGAAGGGGCAGACTCGTCGGCAGGGTTGGATCGTACACCCGCTCAGGCTGCTTGCGGCGAGGTCTTGTCCAGGTATGGCCTGGCGGACGCGACTGGCGGAGGCCCTGCGCCGTACCTGCTCTATGTCGGGACGCTCCAGCCGCGCAAGAACCTGGCGCGCGTGATCGACGCGTTTGCCCGTATCGCCGCCGATCCCGCGCTGGCGGACTACCGGCTTGTGCTCGCCGGCAAGCAGGGCTGGCTGTACGAGGACCTGGCTGCGCAGGTGCAGCGGCTGGGACTGGCGGGCCGCGTGCTGTTTCCGGGCTATGTGCCCGAGGCCGACCTGCCTGCGTTGCTGCGCGGCGCACGCGCGTTTGTCTTCCCATCCCTCTACGAAGGCTTCGGCATCCCGGTGCTCGAAGCAGGAGCGTATGGCGTGCCTGTCATCACCAGCACGACTTCTTCTCTGCCCGAAGTGGCGGGCGATGCCGCGCTGCTCGTGGACCCGCACGATGTGGACGCCATTGCCGCGGCCATGTACCGGCTTGTGACCGACGACGCGCTGGCCGCGGAGCTGGCGCAGCGCGGGCACGCGAACGTCAGGCGCTTCTCCTGGGAGAAGTGTGCGCGCGAGACGTTGGCCGTGCTCGAAAGCGTGGCGCGGGGCCGGTGATGGCCGAGCGCATACCATCTGTGCGGATTCTCGGCGTGCGCGTCGATGCACTGACCTACGCGGACCTGCTCAACAGCATCGGCCGTTTCATTGCCGAAGGCGGGCCACACCATATCTGCACCACGAACCCCGAATTCGTGATGGAAGCGCAGCGCAACCCTGCCTTCCGCGCCGTGCTGGAACAGGCCGACCTGTGCATGGCGGACGGCGTGGGGCTGCTGTGGGCCGCGCGACGACAGGGCCGCCCGCTGCCGGAGCGCGTCACGGGGTCGGATGGCGTCCCGCGCATCGCAGAGCGCGCGGCGGCTGAGGGCTGGCGGCTGTATCTGCTCGGCGCGGGCCCGGGCATCGCGGCGCGTGCGGGCGAGATTCTGTGTGCGCGCTATCCCGGTCTGCTGATAGCCGGGGTGTACGAGGGCACGCCTGCGGACTCAGACGCGCCGGGCATCATCGCGGCCATCACCGCGACGCAGCCCGACATCCTGTTCGTGGCCTACGGCGCGCCGCGGCAGGACCTCTGGATCGCGCAGCACCGTGACGCGCTGCGCGTGCCCGTGATGATGGGCGTGGGCGGGACGTTCGACCATATCACCGGCGCGCGCAAGCGGGCTCCCCGCTGGGTGCAGCGCCTGAACCTGGAATGGCTGTTCCGGCTGCTCACCCAGCCGTGGCGCTGGCGGCGGCAACTGGACATCCCCCGCTTCGTGTGGGCAGTGATCAGAGCAAGAGACTGACAGGAGGCGCGCGTGGGACGGGTGATGACACTGGACGAGGCGCGAACGTGGCGCGCGGGGCAGGGGGGGCCGATCGTCCTGACGAACGGCCATTTCGACCTGCTGCACGTCGGCCACGTGCGCTATTTGCAAGCCGCGCGCAACCTGGGCGATGCGCTCATCGTAGGGTTGAACAGCGACGCCTCGACTGCCGCGCGCAAGCCTGGCCGCCCGCTCGTGCCCCAGGCGGACCGGGCGGAGCTGCTTGCGGCCCTTGGCTGCGTGGATGCGGTCGTCATCTTCGATGCGTTGACGGCCAACGAACTGGTCACGGCACTGCGACCTGACATCTATGTGAAAGGCGGTGACTGGGGCCGGCCGGACGGCCCGCAGCCGCCGGAGGCCGAGCTGGTCACTGCTCAGGGCGGGCAGGTCGTCTACCTGCCCTACGTGCCCGACCGCTCCACCACCCTGATTATCCAACGGATTCGCGCCCTACCTACCGAATGAGCACACCTGACGGGGCGGCTCGCCCCGAACCCGGCCTCGCACGCTCTGCGAGCATCCTCGGCCTCGGCAACATCGCCAGCCGGGTGATCGGCCTTGCGCGCGAGTCGGTCATCTCCGGCTACGGGTCGGGCGGCGAGCTGAGTGCGTTCAACCTGGCCGCGCGCGTTCCCACGATGATCTACGACTTGCTGGTCGGCGGGATGCTGAGCGCGGCGCTCGTGCCGGTCTTCAGCGACTACGCCCGGCGGCAGCAGCGCGACGAGCTGGCGCGGGTGGTCAGCGCAGTGTTCAGCCTCATCGCCATCGCGATGGCCGGCATCGTCATCCTGCTGGAACTCTTCGCGGCGCCGCTTGCCGGCCTGCTCGGTGACTTCGAAGACCCTGCCCTCCAGCAGGTCCTGACGAACTCTCTGCGCATCATCGCGCCGGCGGTGCTGTTCTTTGGGGTGTCCGGCGGCGTGACCGGCCTGCTTTATGCGCTGCGCCGCTTTTCGTACACGGCGGTGAGCGGTGCGGTGTTCAACCTGGGCATCGTGCTGGCGGTGCCGCTGCTGGCGCCGGGGCTGGGCGTCTATGCCCTGCCCATCGGCGTGGTCGGCGGCAGCATCCTCCAACTTGCGGTCATGGCGCCCGGCCTGCGCGGGATTCCGGTGGGGTTCTCGACGGCCTGGCAGCATCCGGCCGTCCGGCGCATCTTGCGCCTGTACCTCCCTATCGCGCTGGGGCTAATCGTCACGCAGATACAGATCATCGTGGATGGCCGGTGGGCGTCGGCGACGGGGAGCCAGAGCGTGAGCTGGATGCGCTATGCGACTACGCTGATCCAGTTCCCGCTGGGCCTGGTGCCGGTGGCGGTGTCGCTGGCCGCGCTGCCGACCTTGTCTCGCCACGCGGCGCAGATGGACTGGGACAGCTTCCGTAGCGTCCTGGGCCGCGGGCTGCGCCTGGTCCTGCTCCTGCTGCTGCCGGCCACGACCGGCCTGTGGGTATTGGGTGCGCCGCTTGCCCGGCTTCTGTTCGAGCACGGCGTCTTTCAGCCTGCCGACACGGTGATGACGGTGCAGGCTTTGCGGCTGTATCTGATCGGCCTGCCCTTCGCAGGCGTGGACTTCCTGCTGAACTACACCTTCTACGCCCGGCAGAACACCCGGACGCCGGCCATTGTCGGGGTCATCTCGATCGGGTTCTACTTCGTGGCTGCGGCCACGCTCAAGGGCCCGTTAGGCTTCCTGGGCCTGGTGCTGGCGGACTCGGTCAAGCAGGCCGCGCACGCGCTTATCATGGTGGTGCTGTTGCTGCGCAGTGTGGGGCGGCCGCAGGGCGAGCACGTCATTGCGACATTTGTGCGCGCTGTCGTCGCGGCGGCCATCATGGCCCTCGCGGTCTGGTTCCTCGTGCCGCCGCTGGAGGGGTGGCTGCCGGACAATGTCATGGCCGAGGTGCTGGTTGTCGCAGTTGCGGGTGCGGTGGGCGGCGGTTTGTATTTGCTGCTCTTGCGGCTCCTGGGCGTTGGGGAACTCTCCGCTCTCGTCTCGGGGGTGACCGTGCGGGTGGCGCGACGCATGAGGCGCTGAACTGCGCCGCGATCTGTTGGTAGAGTCGTGGCTTCAGCCGGTTTGGGCGTGTATGCTCTCAGACAGAGTGACCGGCTGAAGCCTCGACTCCAATTCGCAGGTCGCTTCATCAGTAATCGCCGGGTCGAAACAGGAATTCCAAATGTAGGCGGCAAGGCACTCTCGCGTACATTTGGAATGGCTGGGGTCGAAATTGGCGCTGCGGGAACGACGGCAGTATAATACCGATGAACTTATCGGGAGGAGACTTTCCCTTTATGGCAAAGAAGAAATCACAAGTCCGCCGCGTGCCGCGTGCCGCTGAACCGCGGATGTACGGCGACGGCAAGCCGTCACAGGTGGCGCAACAGACCGGAAGCACCTCGCCCGCCGGTGCGGCGCCCGCCGCACGCACCGCGGCCCCGCGCACCGCAATGCCGGCCCGGCCAGCCAATGCCGCCTCACGCGCAGCAGCCGCAGCCCCGCGCGTCCCGGTTACCGTGACCACGGACTACCATTACGTCCTGAAGGACCTGCGACGGCTGGGCATCCTGGCCGCGACCTTCTTCGTTATCCTGGTTGGGTTGGGCCTGATTATCCGCTAACTCAGACGGGAAGCAGGCTGATGGGCTCCGAGGCGCAGACTGGTTTCGACACGAAACGGCCTGCGGCCCGGAGCTTTTTTGTATCTGCCAGCAGGCACGTCTGCCGGCAGACACGCCTGCCGGCAGACACTCACGTCTGCTCAGGGGCGGCGCGCAATGGCAGCCAGCCGGTGATGACCGTCTCGACGATCAGGTGACAGGCGAGGCACAGCCAGAAGCTGCGGGTCAGCGTGAAGAGGGCCGTGGTTGCGACTGCCAGCGCAGTCGTGCGAAGAAGGCCTTCCTGCAGGCCCGGCGTGCGCAGGCGGGTGCGGGCAAAGGGATTGAGCCCGGATTCGACTGCCGCCAGCGCCATGCCGAGCCAACTGCCCCAGTAGAGCGGCTCCGCAGCCAGGGTCGTCATGAGTGTACCAGAGGGTGTGCTGCCCGCCAGCCAGCCGATCATCAGTGCCCGGTAGAAGGCCCAGTGCCATTGCTGAAGGATTGCGTCGAGCGGCGTCCGTACCGTCGCGAGAAGGCGGGCGGCGGCTGGCGGCTGGCGGTCCGCCGCTGTTGCTGTGTGGCGGTAGACGAGCCAGCTGAACAGCAGCACGCCCGTGATGACCCCAGCGAGAGGCGCGCCGACCGCGGCCATCGTCAGCCATTGCGGTTCGCTGATGCCCATGTAGAAGGGCGAGAGCACCCCGGTCTGCCACGCAATCACCGGCGGCAGCCCATAGAACAGCGCCTTTGTCAGCCAGGCCAGCACCGTCCGGACCTGCACCTCGGATGGGAGGCGCTGCGGTGACCGCCGTTGCAGCAGCCACGCGGCGTTGGCTGCCGCCACTGCCAGCAGAACGCTGGCGAGCAGCCACGTGAGCGGGTTAGTGAGATCGAAGAGCGCCGGTCGCGTGTTCATGTTGTGATTCTACCGCCAATCGTCCCAGGCTCAAAGGAAGGGGTGATGCTGGATGAACCGCAAGCGCCTTGCTGTGGTTGTCATCAGTTTGCTTGCTATCGTGCTTTCCTGGTGGCAGCTGAGTGCGCCGCAGCGCGGGTTGACCGTGCGCGCGCTGGCGCGCGACGGCGTGCCGCTGCTCTATCTGGTGCGGACTGATGCTGTGCAGGCGCCCGGCGTGCTCGTCGCGCATGGTTTTGCGGGTTCCAAGCAGGTGATGCTCGGCTATGGCTATACGTTGGCGCACGCCGGGTATGCGGTTATGCTGTGGGACTTCGACGGCCACGCAGCGAATCCGGCGCCGCTGGACCGCGTGGCCGGGTTGCAGCGGAACGTCGATACGGCGCTGGCTGCGCTGCTGGAGCAGCCCGAGGTGGACGCAGCGCGGCTCGCGATTGTCGGACACTCGATGGGCAGCGGCGTGGCAATGACCGCAGGGATCGCCGCACCGGAGCGGTATGCAGCCGTGGTCGCCATCTCGCCCACGGCTGCGGAGGTCAGCGCTGACGCGCCGCGCAACCTGCTCTTGCAGGCGGGCAGTTGGGAGGGCCGGTTCGTCGCCAACGCCGAGTCGCTCCTGGCCGCGGCCGGCGGACCGAACGCGGACCTGGCAGGCGGCCGGGCGCGGCAGTTGACCGTGATCCCGAACGTGGAACATATGTCCATTCTGTTCAGTCCGGCGAGCCATCGCGCGACACTGGACTGGCTGAACGACACGTTCGGCCTGACAACCGTAATGCCCTACACCGACCGGCGCATCTTGTGGTATCTCCTGCACCTGCTGGCGTGGCTGGGGCTCACAGTCGCAGTCGCCCCGGCGCTCCGCAGCGGGTGGCCCGCAGAGCCGCGCGCCCCGGGCTGGAAGCGGTGGGTGGGGTTGGTCGCCGGGCCGGTCGCTGCGGTCCTGGTTCTTGCCGCGCTGAATCGCCTTGCACCGGTGGCAAATCTTGGCGGGCTGGCGGTCGGCGGGGCAGTTGCGCTCTGGCTGCTGATCGGCGGGACGGTGTGGCTGGTCTTCCAGCGGCCGTTATCGCGCCCCGCTGCCGGAGGGATTCTCCTGGGGCTGCTCCTGTTCGGGCTGCTCTCGCTGGCATTTGGCGCGATGGCGCAAGGGGTGTGGGTGCAATGGTGGCTGATTCCGCCGCGGCTGGCGCGCTGGCCGCTGCTGGCCGGCGCTTGCGTGCCGTGGTTCCTCGCCGCCGGGTATGCCCAGTGGGGCGCTCGTCCGACAGTGCGCGTGGTTTGGTGGCTGGTGCAGAGCGGGGTGCTGGTCGGCGGGCTGTTCGTCACGCTCCTGCTCGTGCCGTCGATGGGGTTCCTGGTGCTGCTGATGCCGCTGTTACCCGTGCTGCTGGCCGTATTTGCCGTGACCACGGCGGCGTTCGACCGTCCGTGGCCCTACGCGATCGGCACAGCGCTGTTCTTCGGGTGGGTGCTGGCAGCGGTATTCACGCTGGTCTAGATGAATTACGAATGAGGAATTACGAATTAGGAATGACTGAGAGCTATGGCATCTGAAGGAGGATGAAATTCCACGGTGCCGCCCTGCATCCTGAGCGAAGTCGGAGGACGAGCGGCACCGTGGGATTCAGACGGGTTCGACGCTATAGCATCTCGACGCGCGCACCTTGCGCCGCGCGCGTGGGGTAGAGCGCAGGCGTCAGGCCCGTCTGCGCCTTATAGGCCGCGGACACTGCGGCGATGGCGTCTGGTGCCGCGGACGCTTCTACGAGCGCGACGCAGCAGCCGCCGAATCCTGCACCCGTCAGCCGCGCGCCGTAACAGCCCGGCTGGCGGCGCAGCAGCTCGGCCATCGTGTCCAGCTCCACGCTGCTCACCTCGTACAGGTCGCGCAGGCTGGCGTGGGAGGCGTTCATCAGCCGGCCCACCTGGGCCAGGTCGCCCGCTTCCAGTGCGGCAACGGTCGCGAGCACCCGGTCATTTTCCTCGATGACGTGCTGCGCCCGGCGGCGCACCACGTCCGCCACGTCGACGCGCGCGAGCATCTCCAGTGTGGCGTCGCGCAGCGCCGGGACGCCCATTGCAGCCGCGGCGGCCTCGCATTGCGCGCGGCGTTCGTTGTACGCCGACGAAGCCAACTGGCGGCGCACCGCCGTGTCGGCAATCAGGATGGTCGTACCCGCCGGTGTCGGCACAGGCCGGTAGCTGAGGTCGCGGCAGTCGATCAGCAGCACGCGGTCCGGCTGGCCGAGCGCGGACGCAAGCTGGTCCATCAGCCCGGTGTTCGCGCCGACAAAATCACGCTCGGCCCGCTGGCCGATGCGCGCGGCCTGGTCCGGCGGCACGGTGAACCCGCTCGCCGCAGCGAAAGCCTGGACCGCGGCCATTTCCAGCGCCGCGGACGACGAGAGACCCGAGCCGATCGGCACATTGCCCTGGATGACCGCGTCCAGCCCGGACAGCGGATAGCCGGCGGCCAGCAGCCCGGCCGCGACCCCGCGCACATAGTTGCTCCACATGGCGTGCTGTTCGGCGGCCGGGGTAACGTGCGCCAGGTCGAACATGGTCTCGCGGTGCAGGTCATGGGCCGTCAGGCGCACGATGTGATCCTGGCGCGGGGCCGCTGCGATGAGCGTCTCCCGCTCGATGGCAGCCGGAAGCACGTAACCGTCGTTGTAGTCCGTGTGCTCTCCGATGATGTTGACCCGGCCCGGTGCGCGCGCCAGGAGGGTGGCTGGCCGTCCGTAGGCCGCCTGGAAATGGGATAGAAGCTGTTGTGTCATGATGCCATCCGGTAGTGGACTTCGGATTGTTCGCGCAGGCGCGCGGCGGCGGCTTCCGCCGGAATATCGCGCTGCGGCTCACCGAGCATTTCGAACCCGACCATGAATTTGCGGACCGTCGCGGAGCGCAGCAACGGCGGGTAGAAGTGGGCGTGGAGCTGCCAGCCGGGATGGTCGCGGCCGTCGGTCGGCCGCTGGTGCCAGCCCATGCTGTAAGGGAACGACACCTCGAAAAGGTTGTCATAACGAGTCGTCAGCCGCTTCAGGATGTCGGCCAGCGCATCGCGTTCATCGTCAGACAGGTCGGGCAGCGCGGAGACTGCGCGGCGGGGCAGCACCATCGTCTCGAACGGCCAGACGGCCCAGAACGGCGTCAACGCGACCCACGACTCGTTTTCGCAGACCAGGCGGTCGCGTCGTTCCAGTTCCAGGGCCAGGTAGTCGAGCAGCAGCTTGCGGCCGTGCGCCTCGAAATAGGCGGCCTGCATCTGGCGTTCCTTCGCCGGCTCGTTGGGGATGCTCTCCGTGGCCCAGATCTGGCCGTGCGGATGCGGATTGCTGGCGCCCATCATCGCGCCGCGATTCTCGAATACCTGGACGTAGTTGATGAAGTCCAACGCGCCGAGTTCGACGGTCTGCGCAGCCCATGCGTCGATGACCCGGCGCAGCTCTTCGACGCTCATCTCTGCCAGCGTCAGGTCATGGCGCGGGGAGAAGCACAGGACGCGGCACAGCCCCTGGACCGGTTCTGCGCGGAGGAGCCGGCCGACATCGACCCCGCCCGTGACCTCCGCGGGCAGCAGCGCGGCAAAGTCGTTGTCGAACACGAAGGTGTGCTCGTAGGCGGGATTGACCACCCCTCCTGCACGGTTGTTGCCCGGACACAGATAACAGGTCGGATCGTAAGCCGGCCGGGTCTCCGGCGGCAGCTTCTCGACCTGCCCCTGCCACGGGCGTTTGGTGCGGTGGGGCGAGACCAGGACCCACTCGCCGGTCAGCGCGTTGAACCTGCGGTGGACATGATCGGTAAGGTTGAAGGTTTCCATCTTCTGCTCTTTGTGGGGATGAACGCAATCGTCTACACTATTATACGTCACCTGCGCGGAAGCACGAATTTACCGTCACGGGAACCGCGCAACGTCGTCCTTAATACCAGAGCGGTATCGTGACAGACAGCGCCAGCAGCTCAGGCGACTGGACCGCGGATCGAACAGGAGAAGACCATGTCAACGCTCTACACGATGGGAACGGCCGGCACGGCTGGCACCGATCAGGCCGGGCCAGCGCGAGGTTGGCTCTCCCCACGCGGCGCGCTGCGCTTGCGCCCGATCCTGTGGGTGCTGTGCCTGGCAGTAGGCCTCACGGTTGCCCGGGCCTGGATACAGCCCGCAATCGCAACCGGTATCGCCCCTTCGATCCCCGCGGATTGTCTCTGCGAGCCGCATGCCTACGAACCCGACGACGTCAAGGCGGACGCCAGGCCGCTGCCCATCACCAGCGAAAGCCAGGTGCATACATTTCACGTGCGCGCCGATGTAGATTGGTATCGCTTCGACAGCCTGGTTCCCGGCCGCTTCTACAAAGTCGCGACCTCCCACCTGGCGGATGGCGTCGATACGTACATGATACTTTATGACCAGAACGGCACGCTGGTCAGGGCGAACGATGACATCGACACCCCGCGCTGCCTGGTCGATCCGCAGTACTGCGCTTCGAGCATCACCTGGCAGGCCAAGTCGAGCGGCCCATATCACCTCAATGTGCGGACACTGACCTATCCGCCGGTCGAGCCGCCGGCCTGTCCCTGTCCCGGCTATCGCATCGCCGCCGTGGCGATGGTTGCGCATCTGCCCTTCCAGAGCGGGCTGCCCGAGCCGACGCTCACCCCGTCGATCACGCCGACACCCACGGCGACTGCCACGCCCGCACCGACTCACACACCTAGTGTTACGGCAACACCGACGGCATCGCACACACCCACGTCGTCGCCAACTGCGACTTCCACGCGGACTCCCACGATTACGCCGACGGAATTCCCGACCGTCGAACCGGTCACGATCGCGCTGCCCGCCGCGACGCACCCGAACTCGGTCGCGGTCAACGCGCTGACCCATCGCGCGTATGTCACCTCCCGCGACGATGACCGGCTCTACATGCTCGACGGCCTGACGTTGCAGGTGTTGGACAGCGCGCAAGTGGGAGACGAGCCGTGGGGTGTGGCGGTCAACGAGGCGCGCAACCGGGTCTATGTCCTGGGCTTTGCGGACGGGTCGCTGACCACGCTCGACGGCGCCAGCCTCGCGGTGCTCCACACGCAGACGGTCGGCCGCGAGCCCGCAGCAATCCGGGTGGATCAGGCATCGGGGCGCATCTTCATCGTCCTGTATGGGACGAACACCCTTTCGGTGCTGGACGGGAGAACCGACCCGCCCGTGCTGGCCGACTATGTCAGCACGCGGGCTTACGGGTCATGGGGCATCGCGTTCAACCCGATGCTGAACCGGGTCTATGTGAGCGGCCGCGACAGCCAGACGATCACCACGCTGGACGGCAACAACGGCTGGCGGGCCATCGAGGACCAGACCATCGGCACGCGCAACGGGTGCGTGCCATACGCGATGGAGTATGTCCGGGCATATGGCCAGTTGTTCGTCGCGTGTGCGCCGCGGGGCACGAACGTGGAATGGGCGGTCATCTACCGTGCGCAGGCCAACGGGCTGAGCCACCTCATGACGCGCACCATCGGCTCCGGCGGCGACAACGGCGGCGGCGGCATCGCCGTCAACCCGGCCACCAACTACGTATTCATCACGAACAGCGTGTCCAATAATGTGAGCATCATCTCGGCCAATGACCTGGGGCTGGTCATCCGACCGCAGCCGGTCGGCCTCAACCCGTTCGGCGTGGCCGTCGACCGCGTCACCGGCAATGTCTTCGTGGTGAATCGCGATAGCCACACGATTTCGGTGTTCCCGGATCCGGCTGTGCCTTGAACATGGGGGGCAGGGGTCTGCCCCTGCCCCCGCCCCCCATGTCTACCCTTATTTGAACCTTCGCGCCAGTTCTGCCTCGACGTCGGCCCAGGCAAGTCCCTTCGCGGCCAACAGCACCATGCAATGATAGACCAGGTCGGCCATTTCGTAGAGCAGGCGATCATCGCCCTCGCTCAACGCGGCGACAGCCGTCTCGACGGCTTCCTCGCCCACCTTCTGCGCGATACGGGGCAGGCCCGCTTCGAACAGGCTGGCAGTATAAGACTCTGGCCGCGGGTGGGCCTGGCGGTCTTCGATAGTGCTCCATAGGGTCATGAGAACATCGCTCATGGGTGTGCTCCTGGGTGGTGATGATGGGTAGGCAAGCGCTGGACGACGGTCATGCCAGGGCGATGCGGATGCGCGCGGCCCACTCGGTGAGGCGGCGGTACTCGCCGCCGGCGAGCCGCTCCTCGGCCTGTTCGAGCGCCATCCGTGCCGCGCGGCGCTCGCCGCGTGCCAGCCGGACCTCCGCCAGCCACAGGTCAAGTTGCACCTGCAGGTAGCGCGTGGTCAGGGGCGCGGCAAGCGTCGCGGCTTCCTCCAGCAGTTGAAGCGCCTCGTCCAGATCGCCGCGGCCGCGCGCGGCCAGCGCCAGGTTCGCGCGGGCCTTCGCGGCCTGCTCGATGTTGCCGTTGGTCTCCGCCTCGGCCAGGCTGCGCCGGAACCACGTTTCCGCTTCAGTCCATTGTTCTTCCGCCAGCGCAATCTCCCCGCGCGTGCTGTACAGGTATTGCAGCGGCAGACGCAGGTCCAGCCGCTCGGTCAGCGCCAGGGCCGCGCTGATGTGCGCATGGGCCTGTGGCAGCTCGCCTGCCAGCATGGCATGGTAGGCGGCGTTGTTGTGGCTGAGAACTTGCTGGTTCGGATTGCCCGCCGCCTCAGAGAGCCTGATCGCTTCCTCATAAACGGCGATGGCGGCCTGCAGGTCGCCGCGCTCGGCCAGCAGATTGCCCAGCTCGAACCGGCTGAGGGCGGCAATCGATGTCGCTCCGTGCGCGGCGGCCAGTTGCGCGGCTTCCGCCAGATGGCGGTCGGCCTCGGCCAGCGCAGCGCCGCCGGCCCGCAGGCGACCTGCGCCGAACAGGTAATGTGCATGCGCATGGGCCGCAGGGTCTGCGGCTGCATCCAGGTATTCCAGGCTGCGCTCGGCCCACTGAACGACGTCATCTGCACGGCCGCCGGGCAGGTAGGTCTGGGCCATGCCCAGGCAGGCCCGCGCCGCGGAGGGGCGATCCCCCTCGGCAACCGCGTGAGTCAGTGCGGCCGCGAAAGCTGTGCGCGCCGCAGGCAGGTCGCCCAACTGCGAGAGTGCGTCCCCCAGGACGACGCGGCGCGAGGGGGCGGCCGCAAGTGCAATGGCCTGGCGCAGGTAGTTCGCGGCTTCGGCGGCTGCCGCGAGCGACAGCGCGTGTTGGGCGGCCAGGTCGGCGTAGTGCGCGGCGCGCTCTGCATCTCCCGCGGCGCGCCAGTGGATGAGCAACCGCCCGGCCACGGGCGCGAGCCGCGTGCTGTGGGCCGCTTCGAGCGCCTGGGCGGCGCGGCGGTGCAGGAATTGCCGGCGGGTCGCGCTGAGCCCGTCGCGAATCACGGTCGCGACGAGGGGATGTGCAAAGAAGAACGCGACCTGGGTTGAGCTGGACGCACCGTGCGCGGCCCGTTCGGTGAGAATGCCCGCCCCGAGCAGGGCATCGATGGCATCGAGCATTTCTTCTTCGCTGCGGCCGCTTGTGCGGCGCAGAGTGGTCAGCTCGAAGTCTGGTTCCAGCACGGCAGCGGCCTGTGCGACCTGGCGGACCGGGTCCGGCAGACGCTCCAGGCGCGCGCGGATGAGGTCGGCCAGCGCGGTCGGCACGCCGGTCAGCAGGTCGCCCTCGGTGGCGAGTGCGGACGAATGGCTGCCCAGTTCCAGCAGGAAGTACGGGTTGCCCGCGCTGTGCGCGTGCAGCAGCGCCGCGAGATGCGGCGAGATGGGCAGCGAGGCGACCAGCGCGGCAGCCTCGTCCGGATTGAGCCGGGCAAGGGGCAGCCGCCGGGCCGGGCCTTCGCGATGCCACGTTGCCACCTGGCGGACCAGATGGGGCGGCGCATCCTCGGGCCGGTAGGTGAGCACCAGGAGCAGGCCGCGGTCGCGCAGGCGATGCACCAGGTAGGCCAGCCAGTCAAGCGTGGTGGTGTCGAGCCAATGCACGTCGTCGATGAACAGCACCAGGGGGTGCGCGTCGAAGGCGGCGAGCAGCAGGACGAGCGCCTCGAAGATGCGGCGGCGTTCCTCTTCAGGCGGCAGCGCGGCGGGCCGCGGAAGGTCGGGGATGGCGGCGCGCAACTGCGGCAGGAGCCGCGCGGCCTCTGCCAGCCACACGCGTGGCACGCGACCGGCGCGCGCGATTTCGGCCAGCCGCACATCATCGGACAGGACATCGGTCAGCGGCGCGAACGGGAGGTCCTGGGTTGCTTCCAGGCAGCGGGCCTCCAGGACGGGGGTGGCCGCGGGCCATGCGCGGCCCGCCCATTCGTGCCAGAGCCGCGTCTTGCCGATGCCCAGCTCGCCGTAGAGCAGCACGACCCGCGTCTCGCCCGCGTCCGCGCGATCGTATTCCTCGCTCAGCGCGGCCAGTTCGTGCGACCGGCCGATGAACGGATGGCTCTCCGCCGTTTGTCGTTGAGCAGGCGTGCGTTCGCGGGGGAGCAGCACGGTTTCCGCCGCCGGGCCCCCATGCTCGCCGGCCGGTGTGTCGGCGGCCAGGTCCGGCAGCGCCGCAGCCAGGGCCTCGGTTTCCGGCAGCGGCTCGACGCCAAGCTCGCGCTCGAGCAGGGAGCGCAGGACCTCATACTGGCGCAGCGCCTCTGCCCGCTCGCCCAGCCGGGCATGGGCCTCCATGAGGGCGCGGTAGAAGGGCTCGTGCAGGTTATCCTGGGCCAGCCCGCGACGCGCGACGGCCAGGACGTCCCGCCATGCGCCGCGCGCCTGGTGCAGTCTGATGGCGGCTGCGACGGCGCGCAAGAAGCTCTGCGCCAGGCGCTCGCGTTCCATCATCAACCACAACTCGTATTCAGGCGCCTCGTTGACCGTCAGGCCATCAAGGAAGGGGCCGCGGTACAGGGCCAGTGCAGTCTCTGACGAGGCATCTGCTGGCGGCCAGCCGCGGCTGTCGACCCAGACATCGCCGCTCAACGTCAGCCGGTCCCCCTCTGCGCGCACCACGCTGTCGCCCAGGCCGCGGCGAATGGTCCAGAGCGTGTTGCGGAGGTTCTTGCGTGCCGCATCTTCCGCGCTTTCGCCCCACAGCAGGCCCAGGATGCGGTCGCGCGGGACGGGGCCTGCGGTGTCGGCAAGGTACGCCAGCAGCGCAACGGCCTTCGCCGGCAGCTCGACGGGCCGGTCATCGCGCTCGATGCGCGGCATACCCAGGAAATAAAGACGCAGCATATGCCGTATTATACGGGATATGCTGCGAAATGCCTTGCGGGGCCAGGAATACTGAATGTCGGGGAGTCGAGGCCTCAGCTGGTCAGGTTGCGTTCGTACGTACACTCCCCATCCGGCGAAAGCCTCGACTCCACTTACAGGCGACACTCCTGCTATGCCCAGGAATGCCGGATCAGTTTTGTCAGGCGGCCGCCGGCTCGGCGACGGTTTCGACCAGCTCGAGTTCCGCCTGAATTTTGACCTGGTCAGAGACGAGCCAGCCGCCTGTCTCGAGGGCCACGTTCCAGTTCAGGCCGAAATCCTTGCGATTGAGGCTTGCCGTGGCACTCAGGCCCCAGCGGCGGTTGCCCCACGGGTCCTTGCCATGACCCTCATCGGTGACCGTGAAGGTGACAGGACGGGTGGTATCCTTGATGGTCAGGTCGCCCGTGACCTTGAACTCGCCGTCGCCGGCCTTCTCGATCTTCGTGCTGCGGAAGGTCATGCGCGGGAACTTCTCGGCATCGAAGAAGTCGGCGGAGCGCAGGTGCGCATCGCGGTTGCCATCGCGCGTGTCGACGCTCGCAGTCTCGACCCAGCCTTCCACTGTGGACGCCAACAGGTTATCGCGATTGACATTCACGTCGCCATCGAAGCTGCCGAACCGGCCACGCACCGTGGCGATCATCATGTGCTTAACCGTGAACTCGATTTGCGAGTGTGAGGAATCGATCTTCCAGGTCATTTTACTATCTCCTTGCGCTGTGAGTTTGTCTTGCTCAATCAACAAAGGTAGTATCGCACGGCCGCGTCCTTCGCCGCGTCCTTTGCCGTGTCCCAGGTGCAGGGACGCGCATCCAGAATATCTCATCTGTTTGTGCATACGGCGCTTGACACCGCGCGCGCTTTCAGGTATCCTTCTCACCTGCAATGGGCTACACATAACGCGCAGGAAGTTGGCCTTCCAGCCGTGGAGGACGGGGGTGCACTTGACCAGGAATGAGAATTTAGACAGGGGGCTGGCTCGCCGGTCGGCATGGCTTGCGCTGGCGCTGGCCGTTGTGGTCCTGCTGATGATGGCTGTGCCTTCCCAGGCCGCACCTGTCGCCGATGAGCCGGTCGTCTATATCGTGCAACCGGGCGACCGCCTCGTGGATATTGCGGCCCGCTACGGCGTCAGTGCCGGTGCCATCGTGCGGGCGAACCGGCTGGCGAATTCCGACGTCATCTATCCCGGCCAACGGCTGACGATTCCTGTGCCCGGCGCGGCCACCAGTACACCGACCACGACGCCGACCCAACCGCCGGCCACACCCACCGTGCCGCCTGCCACGACACCCGTCAGCACCCCGGATGGCACGCCAGCAGCCACGCCGAGCGCCACCGCAGGGCCGAAGTATCACACGGTCGAATTGGGCGACACGCTCGCAAAGATCGCGCGCGCCTACGGCGTGACCAGCGCGGCCATCGTCGAAGCGAACAGCCTGGCCAGCGCAGACCTCATCTATGTCGGCCAGCGCCTGCTGATACCTGAAGCCGGGGGGACGAGCAGCAAGTCCGGCACGCCCATTCCGCTGCCCACGCCGACCATCCACGTGGTCCAGCCGGGCGACACCCTGAGCGTCATTGCCAAGCGTTATGGGACGACGGTGGATCGCCTGGTCGAGATCAACGGGCTGGGCAGCCCCGATAAGCTGCGGGTGGGGATGCGCCTGTTGATTCCGGGACCGGGCGGCACGGTGCCGACCTATCCGGGCCGCGCGACGAGCTTCGTGGTCAGCATCTCGGAGCAGCGCTGTTGGCTCTATCGCGGCGAGACCGTGATTGCGAAGTGGGTCTGTTCGACGGGGCGCTCCGGCTCCGCGACGCGGCCGGGGACCTACCGCATCCAGTCCAAGCTGCCGAAGGCCTACGGCTCCACCTGGGATATCTGGATGCCGTATTGGTTGGGCATCTACTGGGCGGGCGCGAGTGAGAATGGCATTCACGGCCTGCCGTGGGATGCGCAGACCGGTAACCAGATCTGGAGCGGCTATCTGGGCACGCCGATTACCTACGGCTGCGTCATGGTCGATAATGTCAATGCGAAGATGCTCTATGACATGGCTTACATCGGCATGCCGGTCATCGTGAAGCCATGACGGACATCCGCGGGTTCTCTTTCCCCGACGAGCTCTACTACCTGGTGGAGAAGCATGTGTGGATTCAGCCCGTCCACGACGGGCTGGTGCGCGTGGGATTGACGCCGGTGGCCTACGCGCTGCTGCGCAATTCCCTGGTCGCCATCAGCGTACGGTCGCGGCTGCTCGGCCAGGAAGTGCCGCGCGGCCGCAGCGTGGCGATGGTCGAGAGTCTCAAGTATAACGGCCCGCTGTCTGCGCCCTTTGCCGGCGTGGTCGTGCAGGCGAACGAGCAGGTGACTGCTGACCCCAGCCTCGCAGAGACCGATCCCTACGGAAGCTGGATCGTGGAGATGCGGCCCCATATCTGGGACCCGGCGGCGGACGGCCTGCTGACCGGCCCGGCCGCGCTGACTGCCTATCGGGTCCTGCTCGACGCGCAGAACATCACCCCGGTGTAAGACGACCTACATAAGCCGCGCGTGCTCGATCTTGATGCAGCGATCCATAACGACCTGCAATCCAGCCGCTTCAGCCGCCTGCGCGGCCTCCTCGTTCTCGATGCCCAACTGCATCCAGACGGCCCGCGCGCCCGCCGCAATTGCATCCTCGACCACTGGTTCGACGGCATCCGACCGGCGGAAGATGTCCACGATGTCCACCGATGCCGGGATGTCGCTGACCGACGCGTAGCTCTTCTCGCCCAGCACTGCATCCACGGTCGGGTTGACGGGGATGATGCGATACCCCTGGCGTTGCAGGTACTCGGCCACGCGATAGCTGTCGCGATCCGGCTTGTCGGACAGGCCGACCACGGCGATGGTTTTGCTCGTCTCCAGAAGCTGACGGATTTCCCGATCGTTCACGTCTGTTCTCCTTGTTTGGCTGTCTGAGCAGGGTCCTGGAACACAAGCTCGAAATCCAGCGTGCGCGCGTCTAGCTCGGCCTCGTCGCGACTCAACTCGATCAGGAGGCGATAAGTCTCGCCAGGTCGCGGCGTCTGGCGCAGGTGCAGCGTTACGGACTGATAGACCTCCCGAATCTCCACCATGAACATCGTGCAGACGACGGCCCCGTCCGGGTCGGTCACGGTGAAGGCGAGATTCGGGAAGGCGGCGAACGGACTGACCTGCACGCGCGCCCAGAGGCGCTGCAACTCGGGGTAGGGCCAGACCTCCGCGCGCTCGATGCGCGGGGGATGTTCCTCTACCACTTGCGGCGCTTCTGCCAGCGAGCGGCGGTAGATTTCGAGCGGATCGTCCATTTCAGTCATGCGTGTCTCTCTTTGATGGCGTTATAGAACGCAGATCAACGCTGATAGTCATCATCTGTACGAGGCTATTTCATCATCAGTCATTGGCGTCTACCTGCTTTCTATTATCGTCTCGACCCTCATCGTGCACTGTGACACGGCTTACGTCCGGCGCTGGACCACCACGACGCCGCCGAGGACCAGGAGCGCACCCAGGATGATGGTGGGCGTCAGCGGCTCGCGCAGCAGCGTGACCGCCAGGGCCGCCGAGACCACCGGAATCAGCAGCAGAGCGGCAGCCGCGCGCGACGCACGCGTGTGGCGCAGGATCACCATCCACCACAGGTTAGCAAGCGCGCCGGATCCCACGCCCAACACCAGCGTGTAGGCCCAGACGCGCGGGGACAGGTCGAAGTGCAGCCCCTCGAGCAGCGCCAGCGGGAGCAGAAAGAGCGCGCCGATGGCTGCCACGAGCGTGGTCACAGCCAGCGGGTCATGCCGTTCCGATAGGCGCTTGCCCCCGATGCTGTAAATCGCGCCGAAGAAGCTAGCCCCGACCATTAACGCGTCTCCGCGTAGGCTCTCTCCGCCGAAGGACAACTGGCTGGCACCCACGCTGACCAGCACCGCACCGATGAAGGCCAGGCCCATCGCGAGCCATTCCAGCACGGCCAGCCGCTCGCGCAGCAGAAGTGCGCTGATGAGCACGATGAATACCGATGTGAAGTTCGAGAGGACTGAGGCATTGGTCGCCGTGGTGTAGCGCATCGCCATGTTCTCGAGATAGTAGAACAGCGTGACGCCCGTCAACGCCACCCACGCGATGGTCAGTCCGTGCTGCTTGACCAGGAGCGCCAGGCCCGTCTGTGGCGGCACGGCCGCGGTGATGCCGAGCACGCGGCGCGCGCCCCGCGCTGCCCCCGCGGCCAGCCAGGCACAAAGCACCACGGCGGAGATGGCCCAGCGCAGGAAGGCCAGGCTCGTCGGGCCGATTTCAGCCATCGCGACTTTGGTAAGCGGGAAGCTGGCGCCCCATAGGGTGACGCTGCCGAGCGCCATGGCGTACAGCATAAGGCGATGTCGGGTCATGGTGACTTTCCAGGCTGCGGGGAGCGCACTCAGCTCTCGATTGCGCCGGCAGGCGCCAGCTCGCGGCCGTTGAGCTTGAGCGACAGGGTTTGCGATGTGTTGTCCGCGCCCATCGAGATGCCGTAAATGGTGTCAGCAGCCTCGATGGTGCCGCGGTTGTGCGTGATGAGGATGAACTGCATCTCACGGCCGAGCGCCTTGATGGCATCGCGGAACCGGCCTACGTTGGCCTCGTCCAGCGCGGCATCCACTTCGTCGAACACGCAGAAGGGGGTGGGCCGCTTCTTCAGGATGCTGAAGATGAGGGCGGCCGCGGTCAGCGCGCGCTCGCCGCCGGAGAGCGAAGCCAGGCCCTGCTCGCGCTTGCCGGGCGGCCGCGCGATGATCTCGATGCCGCTCTCGCTGGGATTGTCCGGGTCGGTCAGCACGATCTTGGCCGCGCCGCCGCCGAACAGGTTGACGAACTCCTCGCGGAACTGCGCGGCGATAGCCTTGAAGGTGGCAACGAACTCGCGCTCCATCACCTCGTCGAGCTGCGCGATGACCTCCTGGAGCGATGCGACCGCGTGCTCCAGGTCCACGGCCTGCGTGGTCAGGAAGTTGTAGCGCGCCTCGACCTCGTTGTACTCGGCCAGCGCATCGAGGTTGACCGGGCCCAGCCGGGCAAGCTGTGCGCGCAGGTTGCGCACGTCACGGTCCAGGCCGTCGGGCAGCTCAGCCACGATGGGCAGTTGCGTGACCATCTCGTTGAGCGGCAGCGGCAATTGGGCCTCGCTGGCCTCATCCCCGATTTCGCCGGCGTTTGTGTCGCCGTCGATGGCATAGGTCAGCGCGACCAGCCCCAGGTCCTTCTCAATCTCGCCGTGGAGGTGGCTCAGGTCGCTCTGGCAGCGCTGCGCGGCCAGGTCCGCCTGGCTCTTCCGCATCTGCGCGTGGCGCAGTTGTTCACGTAGCGCGGCCTCACGTTCCTCGGCCCGCCGCTGCTGCACCTCGATCTGGGCGAGGCGCGCCTCAGCCGGCTCGATCTGCGCATTGAGCGCCGCAATCTCCGCGGCCAGCTTGTCCGCCGCCGCGCTGTGCCCGGTGATGACGCGGTTGGCCTCGGCCTGCTGCCCGGCCAGCGCCTCGACGCGCGCCTGCTTGGCGGCGATCTCACGCTGCCGTCCGGTCTGCGCCGTGCTAAGCTCGCGCACACGTGCCTGCAACCCCTGTAACTGGCCCGCGCTCACCGCGGACTCGGCGCGCAACCGGGCCAGCTCCGCCACCCAATCATCCGCAGAGAGCTCAGCCACCTCGCGGCGCGCCGCTTCGACGCGGGCTTCCTGCTGCGCTAGCCGCTCCGTGAGTTCTGCGATGGCCGTCTTCAGCCCGGCTTCGCGGTCGGCCAGGCCGGCCAGTTCCTTCGCCAGGTTACGCCGCTGCTCTTCGTGCCATGTCTGCGTCTGCCGCGCACGCTCGGCTGCGAGCTGCACGCGATTCTGCTCGGCGGAGAGGCGGCCCTGCGCGGCCGTGAGCTCATCGCGCTGCTTGCGGCTGGCGTCCAGCGCATTGCGCGCAGTCTGCTGTGCCTGTCGCGCAGTGTTGATTGCGCTTTCGTGCTGTTTGACCTGGGCGGCGGCTGCCGCAATCTGGGGCGGCAGTTCACGTAAGGCCCGGCTGCGCACCAACACCCCGCCATCGCGGTTGCGGCTCTCGCTGCCGCCGGTGACGCTGCCGCTGGGCCGCACGATTTCGCCGTCACGCGTCACGTAGGTCGCGCCGCCCGAACGGCCCAACAGCCGTCGCGCAGCAGACAGGTCCTCGACAATGATCGTGTGGTTCAGCGCCAGCTCGACGGCCGGGCGAATCTGCGGGTCGAAATGCACCAGTTCGCTGGCAAGCCCGACGACGCCGGGGCCGCGCGGCACATCGACAGCGCGGCCGGGCCGCAGCGTATCGAGCGGGAGGAAGGTGGCGCGGCCGGCCTGGTTGCGCTTGAGGTAGTCCACAGCGGCCTCTGCGTCCTGCCAGCCTTCCACGACGACATCCTGCACGCGGCCGCCGAGCGCCGCTTCGATCGCCCGCTCCAGCTCTGGCGGCACCTCGACCAGGTCGCCCAGGGTGCCGAGCACGCCGGTCAGCCGTGACGCGTCCTGGGTTCGCCGCTGTCCAGTGCCCGCGCCGTTGCCCGGCGGCCGGGCCGCAGCCAGCACCGCACGCACGCCTGCGCTCAACCCTGCGCCTTCGTCGCGCAGCCGTTGGAGCATATCCTGCTGATCTTGGAGCCGCGCCAGGCTGCGCTGCGCCGCGCTCAACTGCTCAGCCGCCCGGCGTTCCGCGTCCTGCGCGGCGGCCAGCGCCTGGGCCTGCTCCTGCCACGCGGCCTCGACCTCTACAAGCGCGGCCGTGAGCTCGCGGCCGCGGCCGGCCAGCGTTTGTAGTTGCAGCTCCAATTCGGCTGCCTGCGCCTGCGCGACCTGTGCGGCCTGCGCCTGAGCCTGGTCGCCCTCGGCCAGCTCGCTGCGGCGTTCGCCCGCCTGCGCCAGTCGCGACCGGCGCTCCGCCAACTGCGTGCGCAGTGCCAGCGCCGCATCCTGCGCCTGGTTCAGGGCTTGTGCCTTCATCTGCCGCGCGCGCTCGCGGGCTGCCAGCTCGCGCTGGGCTTCGGCTACCTGGGCTGCCTGCGCGTCATGGCTGGCCTGCGCTTCGTTCAGCTCGGCTTCTGCCGCCTGGAGCCGCACGGCGCCGTCCTCCAGCGCCGCGGTCAGATGCACCAGCTCCTGTGCCAGGTCTTCGGCCTGCTCGCGCCACATCCGTACCTGCTCGCCGCGCACGGCCAATTCGCGCTGGATGGCCTCTGCCTGGCGGTGCAGGCCGCTGCTGGCGCGATGCCATTCGCCTACCTGCTCGCGCAGGGCCGCGCGCTCCGCGCGGCGAGCGCTGACTTCCTCCAGGTGCGCGTCCAGCCCCGCAGCCTGCTCTTCGACGATCAGCCCTTCTTCCTCGGCCTGCCGCCGGGCAGCCGCCAGCGCCAGCACGGCCTCGCGCCACTTGAAGCCGTACCAGGTCTTGAGCTGGGCTTCCAGGTCGCTCTTGAGCTGCTGGTATTCCTGCGCGCGGCGGGCCTGCCCCTTCAGATAGCGCAGCCGGGGCGTGAGTTCGCTGATGATGTCGCGGGCGCGGGTGAGATTGGTGGAGGCTTCGCTGAGATTGTGGCTGGCCTGGTCGCGCCTGGCCTGGTGGACGGTGATGCCGGCGGCCTCCTCGAACAGCTTGCGGCGTTCTTCGGGCCGCTGCGAGAGGGCCTGGTCGACCAACCCCTGGCCGATGATGGTGTAGTTGCGCTCACTGAGGCCCGAACTGCCGAGCAACTCGGCAATGTCGCGCAGCCGGACCTTGCTGCCGTTGAGAAAGTACTCGTTCTCGCCGGAACGGTAGGCGCGCCGCGCAATCTCGACCTCGGCAAAATCAATGGGCAGCCAGCCGTTGCTGTTGTCGAAGGTAAGGGCGACGTGCGCCATGCCCATGCGCGCCCGCTGCTCGCTGCCGGAAAAAATCATATCCTCCGTGCGCTTGCCGCGCAGGGTGCTATAGCTCTGTTCACCTAGCACCCAGCGGAGCGCGTCAGCGACGTTGGACTTGCCGCTGCCGTTGGGGCCGACGACAGCAGTTACGCCCGCATCGAAGGTGAAGTCGGTGCGGGACGCAAAGGTCTTGTAGCCATGAAGGACGAGTTGTTTCAGATAGCGCACAGGAATGATTATACGTCAGATAGACGCCAATCCATAAAAAAACGGACAAACCGGCGTTATCTGTCGGCCTATCCGTTTATCCGTTGCGCAGGAGTCGGGTTAGCGGCGCGGGTTGCGCTTCTCGAAACAATCGCGGCAGTAGACGGGCCGCCCCTGGCGCGGCTCGAAGGGCACCTCAGTGGTTACACCGCAATCGGCGCACACGGCCTTGTACATCTGCCGGGCCCCGCCGCTATAATCGCGATCGCTGCTCGACCGCCCGCTGCTATAGTCGCGACCGCCGCCATAGCTGCTCCGGCCGTAGTCCCGGTTGCCATAGTCGCCGCCTTCACGGCTGGCCTTGCGGGCTGCACGGCACTCGCCGCAGCGCGTCGGTTCACTGAAGCCACGCGATGCATAGAATTCCTGTTCACCGGCAGTGAAGGTGAACTGCTTGCCGCAATCGCGGCACGTTAACGTCTTGTCTGCGTACTGACCCACGGGAATCCTCCAAGAGGGAACTGACTAGTGCCTCTGCGGCACGGCGGATAGATCACCTGTCACCACCAGCTACTTACCGTGAGTCCGTACACCTGCGCCTCGTGCGCTTAGTTGTGAGCCCCCGTGTATTCGGCTGTTTGTGACCTACTCGTGCTTATTATAAGCAGCGTATTTCTACAGCGCAAATCCGAAAATGGGCCTCAGGGGTGCTCGCAGAGTCAACGCGTCACTCGGCTGCCCCCACCTGATCCTTGAGCCAGGCTTCGATGAAGGCATCGATGTCGCCGTCCAGCACGGCCGTCGTATTGCTCGTTTCGACATCAGTGCGCAGGTCTTTGACCATCTGGTAGGGTTGCAGGACATACGAGCGAATCTGGTTGCCCCAGCCCGCTTCGACGTGCTTGCCCCTGAGCCGCGCCTGCTCCGACTCCTTTTTCTGCAGTTCGATGTCGTACAGCTTGCCGCGCAGCACGCGCATCGCCGACTCGCGATTCTGCATCTGGCTGCGCTCGTTCTGGCAGGTGACTACGATGCCCGACGGGATGTGCGTCAGCCTGACCGCGGTCGAGTTCTTCTGCATGTGCTGGCCGCCCGCGCTCGACGACCGGAAGACGTCCATCTTGATGTCGTCCGGTTTGATGTCCAGCTCGATGTCGTCTGCGAAGATGGGCACCACCTCCACCAGCGCGAACGACGTATGCCGCCGCGCTGACGAGTCGAACGGGCTGATGCGCACCAGGCGATGAACCCCGCGCTCGGCCCGCAGATAGCCATAGGCCCACGGCCCGTCGATCTCGATCGTGACGGTCTTGATGCCCGCTTCTTCGCCTTCGAGCTGGTCGGTGATCTCGGCGTCGTAGTCGTGGCGTTCAGCCCAGCGCAGATACATGCGCTGGAGCATCTGCGCCCAGTCCTGCGCTTCCGTGCCGCCCGCGCCCGCGTGAATGGAAAGGATGGCGCCCCCGCGGTCGTAAGGCCCGGCCATCGCCAGGCGGAATTCCAGCTCGTTGTAGTGCTTCGTCAGCGCCTGCACCTGCTCCGCCGCTTCCGCCAGCATTTCGTCATCGCCGGCCTCTTCCGCCAGGTCCAGCATCGCGAGCGCATCCCCCAGGTCCGCGCTCAGCCGGTCCCAGGTGCCGGTTTCCTCCCGCAGCGCGGCGAGATCGCGCATCACGGCTTTGGCAGCTTGCTGGTCGTTCCAGATGTCGGCGCTGGCCGACTGCTCTTCCAGCCGGGCAATCTCAGCCTTCTTGCCTTCTAAGTCAAAGACGCCTCCGCATTGCGTCGATCTGGTCGGCCAGCGCCGCCAGTTGGCCCCGTATTTCTTCCATGTAGTGACCCCTCTCTATGCCTTAACGTTCTTACGTTTGACAATCGTCGCGCTTGCGTCGATGATATGTGCAATGCGGCACGCACCCCATCGCTGGCATCAACGTCCTGTGGAGCACGCATGTCTCGCCGGTCGCTCATCGCCCTTACCAGCGCCTACTTCCTGTTGCTCTGTGCCGCGTTCGGCACGGGGAGCCTGTGGCCCTTCTACCTTGCCCAGTTAGGCGGCGGCGCATCCGCCGCGGGCATCTTCAATGCCGCGGGCAACCTTGCCAGCGTGGGCGCCACGCTGCTCTCCGGCTGGCTGGCCGGACGGTTCGGGCGGCGCAAAGCGCTCTTCCTGCTGAGCTGCGTGCTGTTCGCCGCTAGCTGGTGGTTGATGGGCCGGGCCGCGACGTGGCAGGCGCTCACTGCCATCAACTTTTTCGGCGGCTTCACCTTCGGCATGGCCACCAACCTGATCCTCATCCTGACCGGGTTGCTGGCCGATGCGGCGCAGCGGGGCCGCAGCTTCGGCCTGCTCTCCCTGACGATGGGCGCCAGCCTGCTGGTCAGCGGGCTGGCCTTCGGGCCCATTGCGGACCGCTGGGGCTTCCCGACGCTGATGGTCATCAATGCCGCCATCTGCCTGGTGTGCCTCCTGCCGGGCTTGTTCTTCGTGGAACCCGCGGTCGCGCCGGTCAGGGTGTCTGAATAGACAGGCCCGCAGAGCGAGGTCCGGCTGGGCCTGGGCCGGCACTTCTACTTCCTGGCAGCTACCGCTCTCATTACCAGCATGGCGAGCTTCGGCGGCAACCTGGGCCGCTCCATCGTCATGAGCCAGTATGGTTTCAGCGCCACGGCGATTTCGTTGACTACCGCGATCGGCGGGGCAATGAGCCTGCCCACGCCGCTGTTCATCGGCTGGCTCTCCGATCACATCGGACGGAAGCGGCTGCTCCTGTGGTGCCTGGCAGCAGGCTTCCTTGCCCTCCTTGCGTTCGCGTTCGCCGGCTCCACCTGGGGCTTCTGGGGCGCATCGGTCCTGCTCGCCCTGATGATGAGTGCGCAACCGCTGATGCAGGCGCTCGCGACCGATTTGCTGCCCCCGGCCTCAGTCGGCGCCGGGCTGTCCTTGCTGTCCGGTGCGACCTCCGTCGGCCTGTTCGTCAGCTCCCTCGGCATGGGCTTCGCCATTCAACGGATGGGCGGTCGCCCCGCCTTCCTCCTGGTTGCCTTGGCCCCGCTGATTGCGATGGCGATGGTCGCGGTGTCCGCGTCCGGCCGGACGCGACTTCGAACCTAGCGCAACTACATGCCCAGGATGGCATCCACGAAGGCGCGCGGGTCGAACTCGGCGAAGTCGTCGGCCTTCTCGCCCGTGCCCACAAAGCGCACGGGCACGCCCAGTTCCTCCTCGATAGCGAAGACGATGCCGCCCTTGGCCGTGCCGTCGAGCTTCGTCAGGATGATGCCCGTAATCTGCACCGCCTCTTTGAAGTGTTTGGCCTGGCTGATGGCGTTCTGCCCGGTCGTCGCGTCCAGCACGAGCAACGTCTCGTGCGGTGCGTCGTGGACCTGCCGCGCGCAGACCGCGTGTACCTTCTCCAGTTCCTTCATCAGGTTGTACTTCGTGTGCAGGCGGCCTGCGGTGTCGATGATGAGCAGCTCGGCCTTGCGCGATTCCTGGCTGGCGCGGATGGCGTCGAACACGACCGCGCCCGGGTCAGCCCCGGGGGCCTGCGCGATGACTTCGACGCCCGTGCGCTCACCCCAGATCTTGAGCTGGTCGATGGCCGCCGCGCGGAAGGTGTCTGCCGCGGCCAGCACGACCCGCTTGCCACGGGCCCGGTAATACCGCGCCAGCTTGGCGATGCTCGTGGTCTTGCCGGAACCGTTGACCCCGACGATGAGCACTACGGTCAGCATTCGGGGTTCTTCGATATTCGTCAGCGGCGGGTGGGCCAGCAGCTTCAGCAGTTCGTCGCGCAGCGCCGCGCGCACGTCCTCTGTGCGCTTGATGTTCTCCTTGCGCACCCGGTTACGCAGCCGCTCGACCAGCGCGGAAGCGGTGTTGATGCCCAAGTCGGACTGGATGAGCAGTTCCTCCAGCTCGTCCCAGGTCTCGTCAGTGATCTCGTTGGCCTGGAACAGCGTGCCGATGCGCCCAAAGAAACCCTGGCGCGTCTTGCTCAGGCTCGCTTGAATCTTGGCGTCATCTTCGGCCTGTTGGGCCGGGGTTTTGCGGAAAAGCCCGAACACTTTCTCACTCCTGACCTGTACTACAGTGCGATAAAACCCCCAGTCCGTAACCGGCTGGGGGTGTAACGACAACTGACAACGATTATACACGGCCCCGCGCGAATGACCTAAAGCGGCCTGCCTGTGCTATACTGTCAGGCTGTGCAAAGTCAAGCACGCTGACTGTCTATCCGAAAAAGGGGTAGTATAGCCCCTTGTGGGCGTCCTGACGGGCACAAGGCCCTACGCTACGAGTATTCGGATAGATTCTAAACCAGAAGGTGGTTATGACCGAACAAGTTGATGAACTCGTCGGGTACGGGATGCGGAGCGGGCTGGGTTTCGAAGACTGGACGCTCTTTCGCAGCGCGTTGACGCATCGCTCCTACCTGAATGAGCACACCGCCGTGGATTGGGAAGACAATGAGCGGCTGGAGTACCTGGGCGATGCCGTGTTGGATTTCCTGCTGGCAGAGTACCTGTTCACCGCGTTCCCGAATGCCTCGGAAGGTGAGCTGACCGCGCTGCGCGCGGCGCTGGTCCGCCGGGAGACGCTGGCCCGGCTGGCGCGGCAGTTGGATATCGGCCCGAACCTGCTCATGGGGCACGGCGAAGCTGAGACGGGCGGTCGCGAGCGCCCCGCCACGCTGTGTGCCGCGTTTGAGGCCGTTGTCGGCGCGCTCTACCTGGACCGGGGCCTGGACGCAGTGGCGGGCTGGGTGCTGCCTATGATGGAGCAGGAACTGGCGTTGGCGCGCAGCGAAGTGAGCGACAAGGACCCGAAGAGCCGCCTCCAGGAGAGCGCGCAGGCGGAGCTCGGCATCACCCCGCGCTATCGCACGCTGAGAGCCGAAGGCCCTGACCATGCCAGGACGTTCACCGTGGAAGTGTCCATCGGTGAGACGGTCGTGGGAGAAGGCAGCGGACCGAGCAAACAACTGGCCGCACAGCGTGCGGCCATCGATGCGCTTGCGCGACGGGACGAGTGGCCGCTCACTGCATCAGGCAGCGCAGCGGCCAGTGTGCCTGCTACCGCTGACCGTGATTCAGCCCAGGTCGAGGTCCAGCCCGCTGAGTAGCTTGTTCAGCAGCGTGGTTTCGGTGCCTAGACGTCGTACGCGGCGCTCGGCCCCCTCGTTAGCTGCTGCCAGGGCGAGTTCTGCCACGCGCATCGCCGCCTGCGGCTTGCCGAGGGTGCAAGCCCGCTCTGCACGCTGATGCAGTTCTGCGCGGTCGTGCATCAGCCAGTGATAGATGGTCGTTAGGCCTGCGACTGCATCCTCCACCAGGACCCCTGCGCCCCCCCGCTCGACGTATTCGGCATTGCCGGTCTCCTGGCCCGGGATCGCTTCGACCAGTAACAGCGGCAGACCTGCGGCCAGAGCCTCGCTGACAATCAGTCCGCCCGCCTTGCAGACGATGAAGTCTGCCGCCAGCATCAGCGCGGGCATATCGTCGACGAAGCCATAGACGTGCGCAGGCAGATGCCACTCCACCTCTGACAGGCGGCTGTGTAACTCCTTGTCGCCGCCTGCAACAATCGCCAGTTCGAGGGGCAGGCCGCTGTGGTTGAGGACGTGCGCTAGCGGCTCCAGCTTCTTGACGCGCTTGCTGCCGGCCATCAGCGCCACGCAGCGGTCCTCGCTCCAGCCCAGGCGCCGGCGCAGCTCCGCCTTATCGGGATTCGAGCCAAACACCGGATTGACCGGCAGGCCGGTTACTTCGATGTGTTCCGGCGGCAGGCCGCTCTCCAGCGCCTTTTGCCGTACGGCTTCTGTGGGCACGAGACATCGGTCGATATCCTCGTTGAACCACAGGCTGTGCACCGAGACCAGGTCCGTCACCACCGTCAGAACGGGGATATACTGGCGATTCAGCGCAAAGAGCGCGGCCAGCGGGGCCTGGAAGAGCGGATAGGTGGTGACGATGGCATCGGGTTTGTGTTGTTGCACGACGTCGCGCATCGTCAGATAGAGCATGGCAATCAGCCCTTGCTCCGCGATGCTGACGGTGAAGGAGCCGTCGCTCGCCTCGTAGCCGAACTTGTACAGCTCGGGCGTGGACTGAATCATGCGGTCATAGTCATCCTGTGCCCGGCGCAGGATGGCCGGCGCGCGCTTATCGTCGAGCGGGTTGACCACTGTCACCCGGCACTCGTCAGGATAGCGCGTGGCGAGCGCCTGGGCAACCGCGTTGGCGGCCGCGCGATGACCGAATCCGGCGTCTGCGGTCAGGATCAGGATGTGCTTGGGCGTGGACATGGTTGGCGTCTCCCCGCTCTCAGGATTTCTGTACGTATTCTTCGCTGGCCGCGACCAGGTGATCGAGCCGTTCCAGCAGGCTCTGGATTTCGGGCCGGACCGGGTCTCCGCCCT
>JAKPQT010000753.1 GCA_029555885.1 Chloroflexota bacterium
ACAATCAACGACTTGGGTTGCATGGGAATCCTCCACTATCCGTGCAATGCGTAGTCCACCAGCTCGTCCAGCGGGCAGGTCGCCAGGCCGACGACGTGGTCCGCGCCGCCGTAGTAGACGTACACCGTGCCGTCCACGACCGGGTTGGCGTTCGAGAAGACGACGTTGGGCACATCCCCACGCAGCTCCCAAATCTCCTCCGGCCAGAAGATGGGATCCTTCGGCCGGCGCACGATCTTCGTCGGGTCGTCCAGGTCCAGCAGGATGACGCCCAGCCGGTAGACGTGCTCCGGGTTATACGCGTGGTTGATGACCAGCCACCCGTGCGGTGTCTCGATCGGCAGCCCGTTGGAGCCGACGCTCTCGTTGTCCCACCAGTTGTCGGCACGCGGGCCGTAGATGGGCGCCATCCACTCCTCGGGCCACGTCACCAGGTCGTCGGACCGCGCCAGCCAGACATGCGGGCGGCGGCGATGAAATGCGACGAAGCGCCCGCCGATCTTGCGCGGGAACAGCACGTGGTCCTTGTTGTCCTCGCCTACGCGGATGGGACCGATGCGCTCCCAGGTGATGAGGTTCGTGCTGCGTGCGATCATCGGCAGGACGCCGCCGCCCGCGTGGGTCGGCTCGCCCGTCCCGCGCCACTCGCGGCCATACGCCGTATAGGTCATGTAGAACACACCGTCGATCTCGGTCACGCGCGGGTCTTCGACCCCGCGCGAATCCGAGCCGTCCACCGGGCCGAGCACCGGCTCGCGCAGCCGGTTCCAGTGCAGGCCGTCCGCGCTGACGGCATAGCCGATGCGGCTGACCCAGTCCAGGCCCTGCGCGCGATAGTGCATATGGAACAGGCCATTGTGGTAGATGACAGCAGGGTTGAAGACGTTGTAGCATTCCCAGGGCGAGGTGGGGTCGGGAAGCATCAGCGGGCTGGCGGGGTGACGGGTCAGTTTCACGGGAGCCTCCTTCGGAAGTCCAACGCCTTTACGCGCGCCAGCGTATCACGCACGCGGCAGGGTGTCAAAGGCACCAACTTGCGCACGGGCACACGAGCGGTGTAACATGTCGATGTCACCCGTCACATATGGAGGCGAGAGCATGGAACCGGGACGCAAGGTTGTAGATGATCTGCTGCGCGGCAGGAAGGCGGAGCGCGTGGCGCTGATGGACGGCCCCTGGACCGACGCGATTTTCCAATGGGTCAAGCAGGGCTATCCCACGCGCATCGTGCACAAGGAGGCCGGCGACTCACGCTGGCGGCCCGAGGACGGCCAGTGGGAGGAGGTCACCGAGCCCGGCGATTATGTCGAGCCGGTTCCGGCGTGGCAACACTTCGGCTACGACATGGTCGGCGTTGGCGGCTGGTTCGATGTCCACCCGCTGCGCGACTACGAAGAGCTGCTCGAGGAAACCGACGAGTGGACGGTCAAGCGCAATGGGTCGGGCGCGGCGCTCAAGTACTGGAAGCACCACATGGGCACGCCGGAGCACATCGACTTCCTGATGACGTCGCGGGAGATCTGGGAGCGCGATTACAGGCCCCACCTGCTCACCTTCGACGTCAAACGCTTCAGCAATCTGAGCAAAACGCGGCAGAATCTGGACGAGGCCCATGCAGCCGGCGCTTGGGCGCATTACGGCCACCTGTTCATCTGGGAAGGCATGCGCCAGAGCATGGGCGACGTGACCATGTATTCGAGCCTGATCACCGACCCGGGCTGGGTCCACGATTTCAACCGGGTCTACACGGACTTTCATCAGCAGTATTACCGCTACCTGTTCGAGCATATCGGCCTGCCTGACGGCATCTGGATGTACGAGGACCTGGGCTACAAGAACGGGCTGTTCGCGTCTCCGAAGCTGCTGGGCGAGCTCATCTTCCCCTACTTCAAGGAGATGGTGGACTTCTTCCACGGCTACGACCTGCCGGTCGTCCTGCACTCCTGCGGCAGCACAGCGAAGGCGCTGCCGCTGATCGTGGAGGCGGGCTTCGATGCGCTCAACCCGATGGAGCGCAAGGCGCTGGACAACGAGCCGTTCGTGTTTGCGGAGAAGTACGGGGATAAGCTGGCGTTCGTCGGCGGGTTCGACATCCGCATCTGGGAGACGAACGACCGCAACCTGGTCGGCCGCGAGGTGCGGCACTACATTAACGGGATGAAGGAGCGCGGGGCCCGCCTTGTGTTCGCATCGGACCACTCGATCCCGCCGACGGTGCATTACGATACTTACCAGTATGCGCTGGATGTGTACCGAGAGTGCATGCATTATTAGGGCGTCAGGCTGGAACACGACGACGCCGAGACGGCGAAAGGTACTCCGGCGCTGGTGCAAAGCTCAAAGAACGCGAAGGGGCCGGTGCAGTGTGTGTGTTACACTGCACCGGCCCCACAGATTTCGGACGGGTACTCAGTCCTTGATGACGGTGGTATTCCCCCCGCCGCGGCCCGCGCCGGAGATCGCCACGATCACCAGCACGACCAGCAGGACGGCAACCAGCCAGCCCCACCACGGGATATTGACGAAGAAGTTGTTGTTCGTCGTCGTAGTCGTGGGAGCCGGAGCGGCATCGCCCGTGCCTTCCTGGGCCGGCGGAGCAGCCTGCACATCCACATCCACATCGACTGTGCCGGTCGTCTCCTGAGCCGGCGGCGAAATTAGCATACTAGCGGGCACCGCCGCAAGGGGGGCGAGTTCAGCCCCGGCAGCCGGCTGCGCGGCCGCGGCGCCGGCCAGGACGCCAAAAAGCACTGCTGTAATTGCCAAAACACCAAACAAACGCATATGTCCTCCACTCTCAATACAAAGTCGTGTCGCTACAGTCATTACTGTGCACGGCCGGCATTGTGGCAGAGAGAGAAGCACGGGAACGTGAGGCGGGTTCCAATATAAGACGGCCTTAAGGTGAGGGGCAACAAAAAGGGACGACTCTCGTCGCCCCTTTTGCGGATCGTAGAAACGCCTTAACTGCTCAGCCGGCCTTGCCGTTGGCGCCATTCGTTCCGTTGGCCGCGGCGGCCAGCGCGATGTTGCGATCCTTCAGCGCCTTCTTCCGGTCCTCCGTGTCGAGGATGCGCTTGCGCAGCCGGATGTTCTTGGGGGTGACCTCGACCAGCTCGTCCTGGCTGATATACTCAATCGCGTCGTCCAGCGACATGACGATCGGCGCATCCAGGTGGACCAGTTCATCGCCGGTCGAAGAGCGGTGATTGGTCAGGTGCTTCTTCTTGGTCACGCTCAGCGTCAGGTCCTCGTCGCGTGCGGCGCGGCCCACGATCATCCCCTCGTAGATCTCGGTGCCCGGCGTGATGAACAGCTTGCCCCGCTCCTGCGCATTGAACATCGCGTAGGCCGTAGCGATGCCGTTCTCCCAGGCCACCAGCGACCCATAGTTGCGCTGGCGGATGGGACCGACGTGCGGCTCGTAGCCGTGAAAGAGCGAGTGGACGATGCCGGTTCCACGCGTCGCGGTCAGGAACGCCTGCCGGAAGCCCAACATGCCGCGCGTCGGCGCCAGGTAGGTGTAGTAGACCGTGCCGTTGTCCGCCTGGTGCATGTCCAGCATCTGGGCCTTGCGCTGGCCGAGCATCTCCGCCACCACGCCCGTATAGTCGGACGGGACTTCGATGTGCACCTCTTCCATCGGCTCCAGCGTTTCGCCGGTATCGGGGTCCTCGCGCAGGATGACCTCCGGCGCGCTGACCTGGAACTCGTAGCCCTCGCGGCGCATCGTCTCGATGAGGATGGTCAGATGGAGCTCGCCCCGGCCGCTGACCAGGTAGGTGTCGGCCGCGTTGGTCGGCTCGACGCGCAGCGCGACATTCCGCTCCAGTTCCCGGTCCAGCCGCTCCTTGAGCTTGCGGCTGGTGGACCACTGGGCCTCGCGACCAGAGAAGGGCGAGGTGTTGACGCCGAAGGTCATGCGCACGGTGGGCGGCTCGACCACGATAGGCGGCAGCGGCCGCGGGTCGTTCGGGTCGGTCAGCGTCTCACCGATGTTGACGTCGGGGATGCCCGTCAGCGCAACAATCTCGCCTGCCGTGACTTCATCGACCTCGATGCGGTTCAGGCCCTCATGAACGAAAACCTGGTTGACCTTCTCCTGGTGCAGCTCGCCCTCGCGGTCAAAGCGCGCGAGGAGCTGCCCGCGGCGGAGCGTGCCCGCAGAGAGCCGCCCCAGGACAATCTTGCCTTTGTAGTCATCATAGCTCAGGTTGGTCACGAGCATCTGGCTCGGCTGGTCGGCCTCGGCCTGCGGGCCGGGCAGGGTGTTCAGGATGGCCTCGAAGAGGGGCTGAAGATGGTTCTCCAGCGGGTCGGGCACGAGGCCCGCGCGGCCATCGGTCGCGACCGCGTAGATAACCGGAAAGTCGGCCTGCTCGTCGGTCGCGCCCAGCTCGATGAAGAGATCGAAGGTGGCATTGACCACCCAACCGGGCCGCGCATTGGGCCGGTCCACCTTGTTGACGACCACGATGGCCTTGTGGCCCAGCTCCAGCGCCTTACGTAAGACGAAGCGGGTCTGCGGCATGGGGCCTTCGACTGCATCGACCAGGAGCAGCACGCCGTCCACCATGTTCAGCACGCGCTCGACCTCGCCGCCAAAATCCGCATGGCCGGGCGTATCCACGATGTTGATCTTGACCCCGCCATAGCGGACTGCGGTGTTCTTCGCCAGGATCGTGATGCCGCGCTCGCGTTCCAGGTCGTTGGAGTCCATCACGCGTTCGGGCACCTGCTGATTGTCGCGGAACACCTTCGACTGGCGAAGCATGGCATCGACTAGTGTGGTCTTGCCGTGGTCGACGTGCGCGATGATGGCGATATTGCGGAGGTCCGTGCGTCTGTTCATGCTTGCTGCCTATCTGGCCGGCTCGTGCAGTTTGGACAAAAAAACCGCGGCCTTCTGCCGCGGCTGTCACAGCCAACCTACTCATATTGTACACATAACGGTTGAAAAATCAAGTTTGAGTGGGTGGATTTTTCAGGGCGGCAACCTTAAGGCTGTCTGAGCGTATGGCTCGCTACCATGCAACCCCGCAGGGTGAGTTACAATGGCACGGCAAACCGTGAGCGTATCGGAGGCACTTCATGGGTGTGTTGCGGGCATTGATAGGGTTAGTAAGGCTGGTAGGGCTGGCGGGGCTGGTAGCAGTGCTGCTGCTGGCCGGCGTCGGATATCTGGGTGGTGAAGGCAAGTTCGCGCCCAGACTGCGTGCGGCCGCGGAGACGGTCGTGTCGCCCGAGATTGTATCAGCAGTCGAAGAGGGCGGGAGTACAGTCGCCAGTGGCCTGGCTGACCTGCTGACCGAGGCTTTGACACGTGTGGACGGCATGGTGCGCGGAACAAGCGCACCAGACGCAGACAGTACATCGGCTGTGCTCGACGCTGAGACGGTGCAGGAGACGCATGCCGTGCTGGACGCAATCAACGCGTACCGTGCAGAGCACGACCTCGCGCCCCTGGCCTGGAACGACCGGCTGGCGGACTTTGCACAGGTCCGCGCCAGTGATATGATCGATCGGGACTATTTCTCACACCATGACCCGCAGACCGGCGAGGTTCTGCTGGCTGGCCTGCGCAGCTTCGTGACGGTGGGGGAGAATCTGTACCAACTCTCAGGAGGTACAGCGCCCCTCATCCGGCACGTCGCAGACAAAGTCGTCGAGGGCTGGCGCAACAGCCCCAGCCACAATGAGTTGATGCTGGACGCTCAGATGCGCAGGGCAGGAATCGGGCTGGCGCGGAGCGGCCCGCGCATCATCGTGGTATTAGTCGCATCGGAGTAACTTCACCCTCTGCGGGTGGACCCTGGGAGAACCATCTGAAGGCGGATCAGGCGGCAGTCGAGGCGCTGGCACAGGCGGTGACAGACGAGTTGTTCGTCGCACTCGGCGCCGCGCGCAATGGCACGGCGCGACGCCGGCTCGGCGGCATCGTCGCGCGCCCCGTGCGCCGGCTGGCGACTCTCGCGGTGGCGTTCGACCGTCGCGTAGGCGAGGAGGGGGCCGCGGCCGGCTGCCGCTGGCTGCTATCGCACTTCGTCGAGCGGGTGGACGCCATAGATCAGGGCCATATTCCGCCGGCGGGACCGGTGCTCATCGCCGCCAACCATCCCGGCGCGTATGACAGCTTCGCACTGGTCGCCAGTCTGCCGCGGCCTGATGTCAAGGTGTTGAGCAGTGAAGTCGCCGTGTTTCGCTATCTGCCCCATGTGGCCGCGCACCTCATCCAGACGGATAGGGACCCATACAAGCGACTCGCGGCCGTCCGCGCGGGCATACGCCATCTGCAAGCGGGCGGCTGCCTCGTCACCTTCGCCAGCGGCTTCCTCGACCCCGACCCCCTGGCCTATGAGCGCGCTGCGGCAGAAGCACGCGCCGCGCTGGCCGACTGGTCGCCCAGCCTGGACCTCATCCTGCGGAAGGCCCCGGAGACGCGGCTCGTTCCCGCGATCGTGGGCGGGGTGGTCGCTCCGCAGTGGGCGCGCCATCCCCTTGTCCGCTACCGGCGCCGGCCGCACGACCGCCGCAAGCTGGCGGAGTTCCTGCAAGCCATCTACCAGCTCGTATTCCCAGGCCGCCTGAAGCTGATCCCGCGCGTCGTCTTCGGCACTTCAGTACCGGCGAGGGAGCTGCTCGCGGGCGAGCCGGAGTGTATGGCGAGCATCCACGCCCACGCGGAAGCGACGCTGAACAGGTTCCTGACAGGGTGACGAGGTGACGGGGTGACAGGGTGACAAGGTGAAGAGGAGAAGAGGTGACAAGGTGATAGGATCATGCGCAGTTTGTAGTATCCGTTCTCTCTCCACCTTGTCGAGACGGACGTTGTGACGAGACGGACGTTCTCCGAGAGGCTGCTCCCGTCCACATCACCCTGTCACCCTGTCACCTTGTCACCCTGTCACCTTGTCATCCCGTCACTCCAGCGCGCTGCGCAGCGACTCCTCGATATCCGGGCTGACGTTGGTGTGATAGAGCTGGCCCCGGTAGGGACGGAGCGCGGCCACAACCGCAGTTTCGTCGCCTTTGCCCAGCACGAACAGCGCGGATGAATCCGGCTGCATCGCGGCCTTGACCTCTTCGACGAACGTGCGGTCGATATTCTCCTCCAGCGACTTGCCGACGATGGCGCCGCCGGCCGCGCCGAGGGCGATGCCTGCCGGCGGGAACAGGAACATGAGCAGCCCGCCCAGCACGCCGCCGATGGCCGCGCCCTTCCACGTGGCATCGCTCGGCCGGCCGCGCGTGGTCACATTGCCCTCCGCGTCCTTCACAAGGAGCGCGGCATCCATGATATCGACCAGGCCGCGCCGCTCGAGGTCACTCATCGCCGCCCAGACTTCCGCAGCATCGTCCTGCCGGTCAAACGTAATTACCATCAGCGAAGACATAGTATCCTCCCTCATCCAACTTCGGATCGGTGCGTTTATCTGCTCTCATTTCGATCTCTCTGGCGGTCGCGCCCACCGACCCCCGCCTATCGCAGCACGAGCGGCAGGTAGAGACGCGGGCCGGATGTCGCAGTTGCGGACGCAGTGGGCGTCGGGCTGGCATGGGGGTCGGGCGTGTAGGTGATGGTCGGCGTATAGGTCACGGTCGGGGTTGCGGACGCGGTGGGCGTGACGGTCGATGTAGGCGTTGCGGTCCGCGTGGGCGGCGCAGTGGGTGTCACCGTCGCCGTTGGCGTTGCACCATCGGTGCAGGCAATGATGCTGACATCGTCGATGAAGAAGTTCGTCGGGTTGGTCGCATCGGTCGTGGCCCAGAAACGGAGTTCCACGTCCTGACCGGTATACGCGCTGAGGTCCGCGGTCGCGAGGTTCCAGTACCAATCGTAGGAGCTCTTGTCATTGATGGTCGTCGTCGTCGTGATGACCGTCGTGCCGTCCGGCTGGTATAACTGCGCCCGCAGATAGTCAAATGGCGCGCCCGGGTGTTCCTCGGTCATGAGCGACCACCAGAACTGGATCGTGATGCTGCTCGTGCCAGGGGGCAGGCTGATATCCTGGCTGATCCACTCGCTGACATCGTTGAGCGCGCCGAGCCAGACGCCCAGCTTGCCGCTGTGCGGCCACGTGGGATCCACCATTTCGAACAGCCCGTGCTGTTCCCAGCCCGCGCCACCCCCCTCGAACCCGCCATCTCGGATCAGTTCCTGGCACGTACCCTGCGCTGGGCGCGACGGGGCGGAGTCCGCGGCTCTTGATGCGCGGGACGTGGCTCGTATTGGCAGAAAACAAATGCTGGCAAGCAAGAGAGAGATAAGGAGATGCCGGATAGCAAACTGCATGGGACTACTCCTCGAACTCAGCCAAAACTCTCCGCGCACAAGTGGTCAAGAGTCTGCAACTGTCACCCCCTCTGCTTGTCCAACGTTCGAATATCAAGCACCCTGATTAGTTTAGATGAAATCGTCGTCCGGCGCAACCCTCGTGTCTGCGCTATATACACATCTCCTGGTAGGTCAAGATTTGCAGCACAAGAAGAGTTGTGTTATGTTGGGCACAAATCAGGACACGGTCCCCTGCTGAGTTGTTCCCGTTCTCTGCTCGTGCCCCCGCTGACCACTGCTGGTTGGTGCTGCAGACCGTGTTCCCAGGCGCTTGCCTATCCCCCACTCTGTGAGGAGACACATGCCGTATCCTTCAAACTGTAAGCCCATCCACTCGGATGATAGCCTGGAACCAGGCGGCCCGCTTGGACTTGGCACGGTGGGCTGGCTTGTCATCGGCGCACTGATCGGGGTCATTGTCCTGCTGGTGACCAACGAACAGGCGCCCATGTTTGCGCTGGGCGGCGTCGGCGCGGGCCTCGGCCTGATCCTCGGCGCAGGCACCAGATTCAAGCTGCCGCGCGGCAAATAGCCCCTTGCGCACGACGCTGTGCGAATCCGCGCAAGGGAACGTGGCCCACTGAAATAGCAGCCTTTTCGTGGCAGACTCCACACAAAGTCTGTACTGAGGAGCGAAAGCCATGAGGCAAAGACCAGATACGCGTTCGAACTCGACCGCCACGGCGCTGCCAGCGCATGTCGCGAGCCAGAGCCTGCGCGCGATTCTTTTGCTGGCCGCCATTGCGGCGCTCCTGCTGGCGAGTGTACTGTCCGCCAACGCTGCCCCTGCCTTTCCGGAGAACATCCCCCTGCCGAACGGCTGGGCGCCGGAAGGGATCGCGACGGGCCGCGGGACCGACTTCTACGTCGGCTCGCTCGCCAATGGCGGCATCTACAAGGGCGACCTACGTACCGGCACAGGCGCTGTCCTCGTCGATGGTGAGGCGGGCCGCTCTATCGTCGGCATCAAGGTTGACGCGCGGACCAACTACATCTTCGCCTCAGGTCGTACGAGCGGGAAGGCCTTTGTGTTTGACGCGGCAACCGGCGCGCTGCTCGCCGAGTACCTATTGACGACCAAGACCCCGTCGTTCATCAACGATGTCGTCGTGACCCGTGACGCGGCCTACTTCACCAACTCCAATCAACCGGAGCTATACCGACTTCCGCTCGGACCCGGCGGCAGCCTGCCTGCTGCAGGGGATATTGAAGTCATCTCCCTCGGTGGCGACTACGTGCAGGTGGGCGGCTTCAACGCGAACGGCATCGATGCGACACCGGACGGCAAGCGACTCATCATCGTGCAGAGCGCAACGGGCTATCTGTTCACGGTTGATCCGGCCACCGGCAGCGCGATCCGCATCGATGTTGCAGGCGGCGACCACGACGGGCTGGTATCCAATGGTGACGGCATTCTGCTCCTGGGCAGGACCCTGTACGTGGTCCAGAACCAGTTGAACAAGATCGCGGTCATCGACGTGAACCTGGTGACCAACACCGGCACGGTGACGGGTTACATCACCGACCCGGCCTTCCGCGTGCCGACCACTATCGCGGCGTTCGGCAAGTCGCTCTATGCGGTGAACGCGCGCTTCGGCACGCCGGTCACCCCGGACACCGACTATGATGTCGTAAAGGTCGACAAGTAAGCTGATGTAGGGCCCGGCCGCGCACACACCCTGGCAGCAATAAGCCGAGCATGGGACCCCACCCAGTGCATGGGTCCCATGCTCGGCTTGTCTTTGGCGAAACGCGTATCTCGGTTACAATGGAGCGCGTTCGCACTCTTCGCACTGGGAACAAGCTTCGTGACTAGTTCTGCTATACCTGTGAGCAGGCGGCCTGCGCACAGGCCACCTGCTAGATCGTCGGGCAGCACGGCGATCATCTGGCGGGCGCTCGGTTATCTCCGGCCTTACTGGCGTCTGACCGCAGGCTCCTATCTCGCACTGCTCGCCATCGCCGGGCTGGCGATTGCCATCCCACAGTTCATCCGCTGGATCATCGACCGCGGCATCGGCGGCCAGGACACCGGCCTGCTGGCGCGCGCAGTAGTCGGGCTGCTCGGTCTGACGCTGCTGCGCGGGGTGCTGGTCTACTTC
>JAKPQT010000443.1 GCA_029555885.1 Chloroflexota bacterium
GTCGGGGTCCGGACGGGGGATTTGAACAGTGCAGCCGTGGAACCGGTGTTGTGCTGCCCTGCCAGGCTCCACGAGGCCGCGAGCGCAAGCGTCAGGATCGGTAGTAATAACGTCCACATAGGGCGCGGTGAAGGACGGGACATCATTGTCTCCTATGGGGTTTGATGAGTGGTACGGGCGGTGCTTTGCGCCGTGGGGCACAAGCGGCGCGTGGGGACAGGTATACCTCACTTGGCAGAATTTGTCAAACCGATTTTCTTTGCATCCCTCGCCAATACACGGTATAATCGCGTGTCCGTCAGTGAATCGACAGGGGTGGGATGGGTATGACTAACGGCATCGCCACAACCGAACTCGCACAACAACTGGAGACCCTGCGCCGCGCGATCCGCTATCACGCGCACCGCTATTACGTGCTGGACGACCCGGCCATCAGCGACGCGGAATACGATACGCTGTGGCGGCGGCTCGTCGCATTGGAGGCGGAGCACCCGGAGCTGGTGACGCCCGACAGCCCGACGCAGCGCGTGCCGGGCGCGGCCAGTGACCGCTTTGCGAAGGTGGCGCACCCCGCGCCGATCCTCAGCCTGGGCAACGCGACCACGCCGGAGGACCTCGTCGCGTGGCGCGACCGGTTCCTGCGGCTGCTGCCCGCGAGCGAGCGCGAGCGGCTCCAGTATGTCGTGGAGCCTAAGATCGACGGGCTGACCGTGGTGCTGTACTATGAGGACGGTCGGTTCGTCCTCGGCACGACGCGTGGGGACGGCATCGTGGGCGAGGACATCACCGCCAACCTGCGTACGGTTCAGGCCGTGCCCCTGCGCATCCCGGTAGCCGAGGACGCGGACGTCGCCCCGCCCGCGCGGCTGGTCGTGCGCGGGGAGGCGTACACCGCCATCGCAGACTTCCAGCGGTTCAACGCGGGGCAGGCGGAAACGGGCGAGCGGACCTACGCCAACCCGCGCAACTTTGCGGCGGGGTCGCTGCGCCAGCTCGACGCACGCATCACCGCCAGCCGGCCCATCCGCCTGTGGGTGTACCAGATTGTTGTGCTGGAAGGCGCGGGCGCGGACGCACCCGCGAGCCAGTGGGACGCGCTCGACTATCTCAAGCGGCTCGGCTTCCCGGTGGAGGCGCGGCGCTGGCTGTTCGACGACTTCGATGCGCTGGTCGAGCACTGCGTCGCCTGGGGTCAGGCAGGCCGCCGCGAGCTGCCCTACGAGGCGGACGGGCTGGTCGTCAAGGTCAACGACTTTGCGCTGCAGAACCGGCTGGGCTATATCGGCAAGGACCCGCGCTGGGCCGTCGCATACAAGTACGCGGCGGAAGAGGCCGTGACGCGGCTGCTCGACATCAAGATCAACGTCGGGCGCACGGGCACGCTGAACCCGTACGCGGTGCTCGAACCGGTGCAGGTCGGCGGGGTCACGGTGTCCGCGGCCACGCTGCACAACGAGGACTACGTGCGCGACCTGGACATCCGCGTGGGCGACATGGTCGCGATCAAGCGCGCGGGCGAGGTCATCCCGCAGGTGTTGCGGCCGCTGGTCGAGCTGCGCACGGGGAGCGAGCAGCCGTGGGAGATGCCCAAGACCTGCCCGGCGTGCGGCGGGGAGGCGGTGCGGCTGCCCGGCGAGGCCGCAACCTACTGCCTGAACAGCGCATGCCCGGCCCAACTCGTGCGCGGCATCGAGCATTTTGTCAGCCGCGGCGCGATGGACATCGCGGGCTTCGGCATCCGCCAGGGGGAGCTCTTCGCGTCGCTCGGCTACATCAAGGACCTGGCCGATATCTACTATCTGACGCGCGAGATGCTGATCGGCCTGGAAGGATATGGCGACAAGCGCATCGACAACCTGCTGGCGGCCATCGAGAACTCGAAGCAGCGCCCGCCCGCGCGACTCCTGACTGCGCTGGGCATCAAGGGCGTCGGGGAGGTGGTGGCCGAGGCGCTGATGGCGCACTTCGGCTCCATCGACGCGCTGGCCGCAGCGACACAGGCGGAGCTGGAGAGCATCCCGGGGATTGGCCCGACGCTTGCACAGGGTGTCGTGGACTGGTTCGGCCAGGAGCCGAACCGCCGGGTGGTCGAGAAGCTCAAGGCCGCGGGCGTCAACATGGCGCAGGCGCGCGTCGAGGCGGCTGCCGAGGCGCAGCCATTGGCCGGCCTGACCTTCGTCATCACCGGCACGCTGCCGACCCTGAGCCGGGACGCGGCGCGCGACTTCATCAAGGCGCGCGGCGGCAAGGTCACTGACTCCGTGAGCAAGAACACGAGCTACGTGGTGGCGGGCGAGGCACCCGGCTCCAAGCTCGCCAAAGCCGAGCAGCTCGGCGTGCCCGTCATCGACGAGGCCGGGCTGATGGCGCTGGCGGCGTCACTCGGCGGAGGCTAACCTGCGAAGGCAGGTTTTGCCGCGGTGACAGCGATTTCAATCGCCAGTATACACAAGATAAGCACAGGCTTTCATATACACGAAAGGACTTCCGGCCTTCCCATGACCGAATTGAACCAGAGATCCGAACAGAACGCTAATGCGGTCCCCATCCAGTGCCCGAATTGCGGCACGCAGTATTCCGTGCCGGTGCGCACGATGATCGACGTCAGCGCCGAGCCGCGGCTGCGCCAGCAGTTCCTCTCGAACCAAATCAACGTGGCGGTCTGCCCCAACTGTCAGACCGGCGGGCTGCTCGAAGTGCCGCTCGTCTACCACGACGCGGGCGCCGAATTCTTCGCGGTCTACTTTCCGCAGCAGCTCAACATCAGCGAGGTGGAAAAGCAGAAGATGATCGGCGACCTGACGCAGTCCATCATGCGCCAGTTGCCGCCCGACCAGCGCAAGGGCTATTTCCTGGCCCCGCGGCAGTTCGTCAACCGGCAGAACCTGATGGATGCGGTGCTGGGCACGATGGGCTTCACGCAGGAGGAACTGGACCGTCAGCGCAAGAAGGCCAGGATGGTTGAGCAGTTCATGGTGATGGCCGACGATCCCAAGGGCTTGCAGATGATGCTGAAGGGGAATGATGCGCAGATCGACGCAGAATTCTTCGGCATCCTGGCGAACATGCTGCAGCAGGCCGAGGCCACGGGCGATGAGAAGACTGCGGAGCGCCTCACCCTGCTGCGCGAGGGCCTCATGCCCATCACGACGTTCGGCAAGCGGCTGCAGAAGCAGCGCGCGGCCGTCGAAGGGCTGCGCGACCTGAAGGACCCCGATGAGTTCCTCGCGCGCGTCATTGCAGCCGACGAGGACGAGGTCGCCGCAATGACGTTCGCCGCCCGGCCGCTCATGGACTACACCTTCTTCCAGAAGTTGAGCGAGCGTGTCGACGCCAGCAAGGGCGCCGAGAAGATGCGCCTCACCCAGTTGCGCGACCATCTGCTCGAAATCACCCAACAGCTCGACCAGGCGACGCGCGAGACCGTGGCCGAGGGCGCGAAGCTGCTGCAGGAGATCATCAATTCGCCCAGCCCGCGCTCCGCGGTGCAGGAGCACATGGCCGAGATCGACGAGGTGTTCATGAACGTCCTGGCGGCCAATATGCAGAAGGCGCAGCAGGACAAGAACGAGTCGCTCTTTGAGCGGCTGGCGATGGTCTACGACGAAGTGATGGGCATGATCCAGGAGAGCCTTCCGCCGGAGGTGCAGTTCGTGGACGCGCTGCTCAACGAGGAATATCCCGATGGCACGCGCGCCATGCTCCAGGAGAACCGCGAGGTGGTCACGCCGGAAGTGCTGGACCTGATGGACCAGATGGCGAAGGAACTGGCCCAGCGCGAAGATGACGAGGCGAAGGAGACTGCCAAACGCCTCCGCGACATCCGCACCCAGGCCATGCTGCTGGCGTAACGGGATGGAACCGCGAAGACGCAAAGGACGCTAAGGGTTTCATGGATCATCTTTGCGTCTTTTGCGTCTTCGCGATTCGGAGGAGGTCCAGGTGAACGCCGAGATTATCACCTCGGGCACCGAGCTGCTGCTCGGCGAGATTGTGGACACGAACTCGGTCTACATTGCGCGGGCATTGCGTGACATCGGCGTCAACCTCTACTACAAGACCAGCGTCGGCGACAACATCGCGCGCACGGCTGAGGCCCTGCGTGTTGCGCTGGCCCGCGCGGATGTGGTGATCGTCACCGGCGGACTCGGCCCGACCGTAGACGATGTGACGCGCGAGGCGGTGGCCGAAGCGACGGGCTGCGGGCTGGCTCTGGATGCCGATTGCCTGGCGCAGATCGAGGCGCTGATGGCGCGTTGGGGCCGGCCGCTGAAGGACAACAACCGCCGCCAGGCGTACCTGCCCGCGGGTGCGCGGGCCATCCCCAACCCCGTCGGCACCGCGCCCGGTTTTATCCTCGAAACGCCGCAGGGCACGGTCATCGCCGTGCCCGGCGTCCCGCGCGAGATGGAGCGCCTGATGCAGGACACGGTGCTGCCCTACCTGAAGGCGCGGCTCGGCGCGGAGCAGGGCACCATCAAGGCGCTGGTGCTGCGCACGGTCGGGCTGCCGGAGAGCTGGATCGACGAGCAGATCGATGTGCTGATGCGCTCTGCCAATCCGACCGTCGGACTGGCCGCGCACCTGGGCATGGTGGATATTCGCATTACCGCGCGCGCGGCTGACGAGGCCACCGCGGATGCGATGATTGCCGCGATGGCCGCCCAAGTGACCGCGCGGGTCGGTACGGACGCCATCTACGGGACCGGCACAGACCGGCTGGAGGCGGTGACCGGTGCGTTGATGGCCCGCGCGGAGCGCACGGTTGCCATCCTGGAGAGCGCGACGCAGGGCGAGATTGCCCGGCTGCTGTGCAGCACGCCGGAAGGGGCCTCCGTCGTCACGCACTCGCTCGTCGTCGACGGGCCGGATGCGCTGGCCGCGACGCTCAACCTGTCGCCTGCGAAGCTGACGGAGTTCGGCTGGATCAGCGAAATGGTGGCTGCGGAGGCCGCGGCCAGCCTGATCGACACCTACGAGGGCGGGTGGGGGCTGGCCGTCCTGGGCAGCGCACCCGATGCCGGCGATGTGTACGGCGAGCATCCCGGCGAGACGTACCTGGCGCTCGGCACGCCCAGCACCACGCGCGTGCTGCACTACCCCTATGGCGGCTCCGGTGAGCTGGCCCGCCGGTGGATCGTTTTGCGCGCGCTCGACGTCTTACGGCGGGAAGCCCTCAAACGATTGGAGAACGCATAACCGCGAAGCCGCGAAGAACGCCAAGATTCGCTATTATCCTTTGAGTCCTTTGCGCCTTCGCGGCTCATCAGGAGGTCCCATGAGCGAGATATTGTTTCAGCTCAAGCTGGTTGAAATCGAAAACCCCGAAGGGCTCAACTTCATCCTCGGCCAGAGCCACTTCATCAAGACCGTGGAGGATATCCACGAGGCAGTCGTGACTGCCATCCCTGGGGCGAAGTTCGGCCTGGCCTTCTGCGAGGCCTCCGGCGTGGCGCTGGTCCGGTCCACGGGCACGGCTCCCGATCTCCAGGCGCTGGCCGAGCGCAATGCGCTGGCTCTGGGAGCGGGCCACTCCTTCATCCTGTTTCTGCGCGATGCGTATCCGGTCAACATCTTGAACACCATCAAGATGGTTCCCGAGGTCGCGAACATTTTCTGCGCGACCGCCAACCCGGTCCAGGTCATCCTTGCGGAGAGCGAGCAGGGCCGGGGCATCCTCGGCGTGATCGATGGCATGCACACGCAAGGCGTTGAGGACGGGGAGGGCGTGGCCTGGCGCAAGGGGTTTTTGCGCATGATCGGGTACAAGCTTGGTTGAGGCAAATATGAACAGATTTCGGCGTGTGCGCAGGACTCCCGGCACGCGCGGGTCTCCCGCACGGCTGCTCCTGCTTTCCATAACAATCGCGATGCTGCTCCTGACGGCTCTGCTGGCCGCGGCGTGCAGGCCGCGCGCGGCCGAGGTCAGCCAGGCACCGACCATCCAGACCACGCCCGTCGTGGTCACCTCCGTGCCGACGGTCACTCCCGAAGTGCCGCCGAGCGAGACGCCGCTGCCCGCCTCGCCGACGCCGGCAGGCACAGCTACCTTCACCCCTGAGCCGACTGAGACGGCGACGCCGAGCATCACGCCCACCGCAACTGAGACGAAGGTCCCCAAGTCGGTCAAAGAGACGGAGAATATCCTGGTCATGGGTATCGACCCGCGGCCCGGCGACCGCGCGTGGCGTACCGACACCATCATGATCGTAGCGATCGACTACGAGGCGAACCAGGTCGGCATCGTGAGC
>JAKPQT010000449.1 GCA_029555885.1 Chloroflexota bacterium
GGAGCCGCTGGATGTGCGGCGTGACGAGCAGCATGGCTTCGTGCTCGGCGCGGGCGCGGGCGGCCAGGTCGAGCGCGCCGTCCGAAACGGCAAAATGATGCAGGCCGGCGAAGTCGAGCACCTCATCGTAGCGGTCGCGCCAGACCAGGGCCGAACCGGGATAACAGCGAATGCCGCGGATCAGGCTGAGCGGGCGGCAGTAATCCGGTCCCTCGCGGTCCCAGCTGACGTCGAACCACCCGGCGAACTTGCCCGCGGTCCGGGCTTTGACCCAGTTGACCTGCTCTGGCTGGTAGTCGCTGGCGAGGATGCGCCGTTGGATGTCCTCAGTCGGCACCTCGACGATGAAACCGGCGGCGAGGAGGTGGACGCCCAACTCGACGACCCGGTCGGCGAGCGGCTGGCTGAATTTGTCGAGCGTGCGGGCCCACGCGTCACCGCTCCAGCGGAAGCGCAAGCGGCGCACGACGTCGACGAACGCCTCGTTGCGGTAGCGCAGGCGGGTACTGATGACGTTGCCGCTCACAGTGATCTGGGCGACCTCCGAGGCACCCTCCTCCGGTGTGCAGCGTAGGGGGAGGGAGGCCGGCACGACCGACACGACCAGGCCCTGCGCGACGTGGTTTACCAACTCAATCCGGCCGGCGAACTGCGCGAGTACATCGTCAAGCGGGAGCGCGAGGCGGCGGGCCAGGTTGTCGAGCCGGGTCCAGGCGTCGGCTGGCAGGTCCAGGGTGCGCGCGGTCATGCTGGTCGCTCTGCCATCATCTGGTCGCGCGCCTGCTGCCAGTTGCGCGCGGCGGGCGGGATCGTCTCCAGGTGCGCCAGGGCCTGGTCGAGCAGTGCATCCAGGTCGCGACGGGCGACCTCGCGGAAGGGGATGCGCTTGGTGTACTGGTAGCCGACGCGCTCGGCGTCGTAAATGTGGAAGTCGAGCGTGTCCTGGCCGGCCAGCTTGCGGAGCAACGCATAGTCGCTGGTCTTCCCCGGGTCGAGGAAGGTATCCATCCGCAACGGATTATCCGGCTTGTCGCGGAACTCGCAGACGAGCCGGATGACGGCCGCCTGGGGGTACAGGCCCAACTCCGACTGGAACATGACCGGCACGCCGGGCCGGTGGGCACTGTCGGCATCGGCCTGGTCCATCTTGATGATGATGGCGGCCTGGCCGTTGACGTCGGCCGCGGCGGCCGTGCCGCCGGGCATGGCACGCAGAGCGCGCCGGACCTCGTAAGGTAGTTGCACGGTATCCTCCGCGGTGAGAGTTTGTGGGGCGAGAGCTTGCTCAGCCAGCACGCGCACGCCGGCTGAACGATTGCCCTGGCCGACGTGCTCGATGCGCCGCCACAGGCGCGACGGCAGGGTAATATTGTGTTGCTCAACCCGGTCACCCCAGGCGACGGGCGGGCGGCCGGCGGCCTGAGCCGCGCTGCGCGCGCCGCCGGGCCGGTCGGAGCGGGGGACGCGGGCCAGGACGGCCGTTAGCGGCACCGTGGGGGGCAGCTGCTCTGCCGCGAGGTCGAGGATCATGTCCACGCTGAGCTTGGTATGGCGCTTGCCGGCGTCGCCGGGAAGCGTATAGCCGCTGTCGCCCGCGTCCCAGCCGAGTAGGGCCTTGAGATATTGGCCCGGGCGCACAGCCTCGATGGGGGTGCCAGTGCGCATGACGATGAGCAGGCGATAGGGCGGCTGCGCGGCGTAGTAGTGGCGGGTCACGCCGTCTACAACCTGCTCACCGGTGTGACACAGGGCGAGCTCGCCGGCGGGCCGGGAGGTGTACTCCTGGATAAACGGCGCGACGCTGATGGTCATGTCGACGAAGATGAGTTGAGTCACCCTATCTACCATTCCTCGTCGATCGGGTCGACAACAAGACCCAGCTCGGGGTCATATGGCAGATCGACGACGGGTACATCGCGCTGCCAGGTCCAGCCCAGCCGCAAGATCGTTTTGACCGGAACAGGAACAAGATACTCGGTCCAGTGCTCCAGATGTTCTATGTTTTCGAGGCCCAGCCCAGCCGGCACAGCCAGGATGCTGTGCCCAGCGTCAAGCGGGTAGCAGTAGAACGGCGCCAACTCCTCAGGCAGCGGTGAATGGTAGGTGGTCTGGCGGCGCGGGACGCCGACAAGGACAAAATCGGCAATGCTGTGCATGGTTGCTCCTGCTTCCGGGTCTGACCACCTACCCGGCGAGGGTGCGTGCGAGTTTTAGCGAGTAACGACTGCGTCGACAATGGCTCCTGAGACGGGATTCGAGGCGAGCAAGCCGCAGGGCACGCGATAGACAGGCGCGTCCACGGCGTTGACGAAGACGAAGTCGCCGCCATCGGCAAAACCATAGCCGTAGACGAAGTCATAGCCGATGCTATCCCGGACATGGGGACCTTCCATCTGCAGCCACCGCCAGTGCCGCCGGCCGCGCTGCTCGTTGTCGCGAGCGTAGCGCAGGTCCCGAGCGGTCAGGGGATGAGCCGAGCTCCCCATACAAGGCAGCAGGTTCTCTCTCTGCAAACGCTTGATCTCGTGGTAGGCCGGCTCGGCGCCGCCGAGTTGCGCCACGAGTTCACTTGTTGCGAAGACCGGGTGCGGTGAGTAATCCCCGGTGATCCGCACGATGGTGCCATCTGGGTTGTACTCTGTTTTCATAGGGCCTCCTGTTGGCGGTCTGACCTCCTACCGCCAGGGAGAATCGGGCTGGCCTAGTTGCGAATGGCGGATAGGACCGCGAGGCGTTCGGGCGTGGCGTCGAAGCGGTAGCCGATGGCACCTGCGCCACCGGTGCGGACGTTGTTGCGCGACCAGTCGTCGCCGTCCATGCCATTATTGTAGAGCCGCCAGATGTGCTGGCCGTCGGCGTCGATGACCATCTCCTCGCCGGTGCCGTAAATCGTGAATCCCTGGCCGATCTTGATCCGCTCGCCGTCGAGGACAAGCTGCGAGTCAGATGGCACGTACTCGCCATCCTTGATGGCGAACTGGCGTTCGAACTCCGCCTTGACCTCGTCCTGCCGCCAGCGCTCTTTGGTTGCTCTAACTTCCGCCTCCCACACCGGAAGATATTCGGCCGGCGTGGCTGGCCGGCAATTTGCCAGATAGATGTAGCCGCTGTCATCGCCCACGCCGAAGGACAAGCCGTCCTCGCTGTAGTATTCCGACCAGGCTACACGGACAAACAGGTAGCCATGTTTGGGATCGTGGAAAACCTGGCCTTCCAGATACGGCGCACCGCCGTAGCCCTCGCCACGGGCGACCCGGAATTCACCGGGCTGGAGGGTGCGGTCCTGGGGCTTAGCGCCGGCGATCTGCCAGCCGTGAGGGCCCTTCTCGATCTCTGTGCCGGCGGGGTAGTGCCGGCCGGTTGCGGTGCAGATACCTGGATATTTCGCCTTCATGGGTGTGCTCCTCTGGTTTGACGCTGGGATGCCGTGCTCGTTTGAGCTAATGGCATTATAGCATAATACCATTGTTTTAGCGCAACGAGTTTGCGAATTGTGCGAAATTTTAAGGTTTGAAGACGGTGCCATACCAGCTGGCGTAGTGCTGAACGGCGAACTTGCCGGAGAAGATCGGTAGGCCGATGCGCCGGGCCTCCGCTTCCTCGATATCGGCGCCGCGCGACTCGCCGGGCAGGCGCAGCAGGCAGTCGCACGTGCGGAGCCACTCCAGGTCGAGCGCCAGCCAGTAGGCGTGGTCGTGCGGGGAGATGACGTGCCAGAGGTGGGTCAAGTGGGGCACGTAGGGCGCGCCGCCGGCCTGAATGACCTGCTCGGCGGCTGCGATGGCCGCGCGGACGTTGCTGGCGACGTCGCCGATGGTGTACGGGCCAGCGATGTAGACGCGCGGCGGGCGGATAGATGGAGCCATCACTGCACCTCCAGCAGCGCCCGCCCGATCTCAGCCCTCAGCCCGCCCAGCCCGCAGTTGCACACCGCACCGCCCAGGACCTCCGTGTCACAGCCGCCCTCGTGATCCAGGTACGGCAGCGCCATCCGCAACAGCTTCCGCAACCGTTCAACCTCCGCCTCCGCATCGAGCCGGCCGCTCTGCTCCAGCGCCTCCGTTGCGCGCAGGTCGTCCACATAGGCGAGCAGCGCCTCCAGGTCTTCGAGCGCATGATAGAAAAGGTCGTAGTCGTCCCCCGTGAACACTGCAGCCACCAGTTGTGGAGGGCTTCCCCTGAATAACGCCCGGTGCATGGGACGCTGCTGCCACTGCCGAGCCCCGTGCGTCGCCGCCGCGCAGCGTTCTCTGATCGCCCGTAATGTCTTCTGGTCCATCACTTCCTCCTAGAGCTATTCAACGGCAGCGCCGGCAGCTCGGCGTTGGCGGCCGGCGCATCGGGCCACGCGCACACCATGATGCGCGGCACTCTGACCGGTGCGTTCAGCTCGGGCCCAGCTCCAGCCAGGCGGACCGCCTGGGCCGCCTGCCGTATGTGCTCGGGCGCGATGCCGAACGCAGCCGCCGCCAGCAGGACGCCGGCCTGCCGGCCGCGGTCATACGGGCTGACATCCCCGAGCGCGGCCAGGACGGCCGCCAGCCGGACCGCGACATCCTCACGCAAAAAGACTTCAGTGCGCATGGCGGTACCCGTTCAGCTTCAGGGCCTTCAGGTCGGCCCCGATGGTGGCCGGGGCCACGTCGAACTGGGCCGCCGCGCGGCGCAGGCTCCAGTCCGGGCCCCACTCGCCGTACAGCCGCGCGACCTCTGCGCGGCGCGCGGCCGTGGTCAGCTTGACCGGCCGTACAGGGATCGACTGGGCCGGTGCGGTAGTCTGTTCAGGTGCGCGGGCCGCGCGGGGTGGCCGGGCCGGCTGTTTAGCTTGCGCGGGCGACGTAGTGTCCACGTGTACAGGCGGGGTGACCGGCTGCGCGGGCTGCATAGGCCGCTCTGCCGCACGGCGGACGTCCGAGCCGATGATGTCGGACAGGGCAAACACGATGACGCTGATCAGGCCGGTCGCGGACAGGCCGAACAGGGCCTGGAGCCGGTCCAGCGTGTGGATGCGATCCAGCGTGAGCAACTGGCCGTCGTACATGGCGGCGTAACCCTCGGCAATGTTCGCCAGGGCGGACACGACCAGGACGGCGACCAGCACACCGACGAACAGGCCGGACGTCTGCCCTGAACGGCGCAGGTCGCCGATGCGCAGGCTCAGGCTGACGACGGCCAGCTCGACACCGAACGCGCAGATATAGCCGACTTTGTCCGGCTCGACGTAGCGCGCGAGCAGCGCACCGGTATGTGTCCAGGTGTACAGGAGCAAGGCGACCAGTGAGATAACACCGAACAGCGCTTGCGCCTGGGCGGATGTGAACGTGCGGATGTCAGGACGCTGCATGGACACCTCCCGCGGCTTCCAGGGCCATGGCCTGGCCGCGCATGAACCAGCCGCGCGCGGACCGCGCGGGCGGTGGGACGTAAGGCAGACCGATGGCCCGGAACACATCGGCCTCTTCCGGTGTCGGCAGCGCGATCCCTGCCCGCCAGAGCCGGGCTTCGTGCACCCGCAGATCGGATGGCAGGGCGCCGCCGATCTTGCGCTGACTGACCATCCAATGCGAGAACTCCGCGTTGCCGGTGCGGATCATGAACTGGATACCCCAGGTCTCGGGGTGGACCAGGAACAGGTCCACCTCCAGGGGGCCGTACATGAATTGCTTATACGCTGGGCCGTTCTTGCTCCACCGCCAGCTATCCGGCGGGCCGACGATGTCCACCAGCGCCGCGTCGACCGCGCTCTGCGGCTCACCGACCGGCTCGCCGAACAGGTTGACATCAAACGTGACGCGCGGGATCGCGACCAGCTCGATGTCACCTACCGTCGCGGACTGGCGGCGCAGCGAGCCGGCGATCTCGATCCGTGCGCAGGCGGGGGCGAGACGGGCGCGCAGCTCGTCGGCCAGAGCCAGAGCATCAGCGTAGGGGGTCTCAGTCTTCACGCTCTCCTCCAGAATTGCCACCAGCGCCGGCCGGCTGGGGTCGGCGGGCGGGCGTAGTATTGCTGTTGCAACTGTTCGGCCGCGGCGCGTTGGTCATAGCGCACGCTATACCAGGGGCCGCGGCCGTCCGCGGTGTCCTGGCCGAACCCGCAGATCCGAATGCCGTGCTCGGCCCACAGGCGTTCCAGCACCGGATCGATCTGGTGCACGTACAGACGCACTTGCCAGGCCATCCTACCCTCGCAACAGTGCCAGTACAACCAGCAACGCCACCGGCACGACCAGCAGCACCAGGGCAGCCAGCAGCCCGACCACGAACCAGGGCCAGCCGGCGCGCAGTTTGGCGGCGCCCGTCCAGGCCACGCCGAGCCATAGCAGTGTCATCAGGCCGGCCGGTACCAGCTGCCCCGCCCACACATGCAGATACGCGAACGCGGCCATACCGGCCAACCCCAGCAGCGCCAATCCCAACACTGCCCGCAGGAGCCAGCCAGGCGGCTGGGGCGCGACCAGTTCCGCCGGTTCTCCCTCCGCGGGGAATGCGTACTCCG
>JAKPQT010000468.1 GCA_029555885.1 Chloroflexota bacterium
TTCCCCGACAAAGCGGCCCGCAACATAATCGTGCTGATCACCGATGGCGAGGAGAGCTGTGGCGGCGACCCGTGCGCAGTGTCCGCCAAGTTGCAGGCAGATGGATTCGTCATGAAACCATACGTGGTAGGCTTTGCCCTAAAACCGCAGGAAGTCGAGAAGGTCCGCTGCATCGGCGAATACTACACTGCCTCCGATACAGCATCGCTCAGGCAAGCTCTCGCAACGATCATGGCCCGCGCCGTGGCTCCCGCTCAAATAGAGGTGCAGGCGTGGGCGGGCCCAACCAACGTGACAAGGCAAGCCGAGATCGAGATCGTGAAGTCCACCGGCGAGGTCGTGCAGTCGACCCGCACCGCGCAGGATCCGCCGGTCGTGCGCGCGCAGGTGGACGAGGGCCAGTACATAGTGCGCGGCCGGCTCCTCGTTGGCTCGCAGATCCTTACGGCTCAGGCGGCAGGGATAATTGCCAAACCCGGCCAGACCAGCGTCGTGAGGCTGGACTTCGGGCCGCTGGACGGCAGAGTCCGCGTGACCGCCCGCGCGTCCGGGCAGGATGTGAGCGACCGCGTGGATATCCGCGTGCTTGAAGCAGGCAGGACTGTGGCTGCCGGCTGGGCCGGGATCCCGCCCACTGCGACGCTGCCGGCGGGCGACTACACCATCGTCGTCACCCACAGGCAGTATCCTGAGCTCACGCGGACAGCAACAGCCACGGTGCAGACCGGGCGGGATACATACGTGGACGTAGACCTGGGGGAATTGCCGGCGGCGCTTGAGGTGGCCGTGACATACCGGGGCGCAGTCATTTCGAACCTGTGTCAGCTGAGCGTGCTCGCTCCAGGACAGGCGACACAGGTGATACGCAACACAGCGGATGGACGCGTGTTCCGTTGGACCTCAACCCCGGGAGTATATGACCTCAATGTGATGTACCGAGATGCTGTCACAGCCGAGAAAGCGGTTCGCGGCGTGCAGCTGGCGGGCGGCCGAACGACCAGCATTACCGTGAACCTAGACGACCTCCTCGGCGCACTTAGAGTGCGCGTAGTGGCAGGCGGGCGCGATGTGACCTCCGA
>JAKPQT010000493.1 GCA_029555885.1 Chloroflexota bacterium
ATCGGGGACCGTGGACGGCATCGACAACCCGACCCCGGATGACTTCGAAACTATTCAGAACGATGATACTCTGGTGCTGTATCCGCGCCAGGCGCTCAACATCTTCTATCTCGGCTTCAACCGCGATAAGACCCCGTTTGACAACGAGAAGGTACGCCAGGCGATTGCCATCGGCCTCGACCGGCAGCGCATCGTCGATAACTTCTATCCTGAAGGCTCCGAGGTCGCGAGCCACTTCACGCCCTGCGCGATCCCCGGCGGCTGCGAGGGCGAGGCCTGGTATGACTTCGACCCGGAAGCTGCCAAAGCCTTGCTTGCGGAAGCCGGCTATCCGGACGGGTTCGAGGTCGAGCTCGCTTACCGCGATGTCGTGCGCGGCTACCTGCCTGAGCCCAGCATCGTGGCCCAGGACATCCAGGCGCAGCTTGCCGACCTGGGCATCACCGTCAACATCACCGTCATGGAATCCGGCGCGTTCCTCGATGCGGCGGACCAGGGCGAGCTGACCATGTACTTGCTCGGCTGGGGCGCAGATTACCCGGACCAGACCAACTTCCTCGATTACCACTTCGGCCAGGGTGCCTCCCCGCAGTTCGGCGCCGGCTTCGAGGATATCTGGGCTGTGCTGAAGCAGGCGGCCTCGCTGTCGGACCCGGCGGAGCGCAACGTGCTGTACGCCGAGGCCAACAACCTGATCAAGCAGCACGTTCCCATGGTGCCCGTGGCGCACGGCGGCTCTGCGACGGCCTTCAAGGCCGACGTAACCGGCGCGCACGCCAGCCCGTTGGGCAACGAGCACTTCGCCAGCATGGATCCAGGCGGCCGCGACACGCTGGTCTGGATGCAGAACGGCGAGCCTGCGGGCCTGTACTGCGCAGACGAAACCGACGGCGAGGCGCTGCGGGTCTGCGAGCAAATCAACGAAGCGTTGCTGTCCTACGAAATCGGCGGCACCGCGGTGCAGCCCAGCCTGGCCGAGAGCTACGAAGCCAACGATGACCTCACCGAGTGGACGTTCAAGCTCCGCGCGGGCGTGACCTTCCACGACGGCAGCGCACTGGACAGCCAGGACGTGCTGTTGTCCTATGCGGTCCAGTGGGACGCCGCGCACCCGCTGCACGTGGGCCGCGACGGTTCCTTCACTTACTTCCCCGGCCTGTTCGGGCAGTTCCTGAACGCACCGCCGGCGGAATAAGGCAGATTAGGAATTGAGAATTACGAATTAGGAATCTCGAACGGTGTTCGTAATTCCTAATTCGTAATTCCTGATTGCTGAGCTCGGAGCGACCATGCTGCGTTTCATCAGCCAGCGGGTCCTGGCCGCGGTGCCGGTGCTGCTGGGCATCCTGTTCGTGACCTTTGCGCTGGCGCGCCTGCTGCCGGGCGACCCCTGTCGCGCGATGCTGGGCGAGAAGGCCACCGACCAGATTTGCGACGCGTTCAACGTGCGCTACGGGCTGGACAAACCCATCACTACGCAGTTTGGCATTTACATTAAGGATGTAGCGCAGGGCGACCTGGGCCAGTCGTTCCGCTATGGCCGCCCCGTCACCCAGTTGATTGTCGAGCGTCTGCCCGTCACTGTCGAGCTTTCGCTGGCCGCGCTCATCTTCGCCACGGTCGTCGGCATCCTGGCCGGGCTGTGGTCCGCGTACCGGCGCAACTCGATCGTAGATGTCGTGACGATGATTATCGCGAACATCGGCGTGTCGATGCCGGTGTTCTGGCTCGGCCTGATGCTGGCCTACCTGTTCGCCCTGACGCTCAAGGACACGCCCTTCCAGTTGCCGCCTTCGGGCCGCAACTCGCCCGGCCTGATTGTGCCGACCATCCAGGAGGCCTGGAACCTCAACCTCCAGCCCGGCCTGCTCAATTCAGCGATCTCCTTCCTGTCCAACATGCACTTATTCAGTTCGTTGCTCACGCTCAACCTGCCGGTCTTCTGGGACACCTTCCGCCACATGATTCTGCCTGCGGTGGCGCTCGGCACGATTCCGCTCTCCATCATCGCGCGCATGACGCGCTCCAGCCTGCTGGACGTGCTGAGCCTGGATTACGTGCGCACGGCGCGGGCCAAGGGGCTGAACGAGCGCCGCGTGGTGCTGCGCCACGGGATGCGCAACGCGTTGATCCCCGTCGTAACCATCATCGGGCTGTCACTGGGCAGCCTGCTCGGCGGCGCGGTGCTGACCGAGACCATTTTCAACCTGGCCGGGGTGGGCCGCATCCTTTTCGATGCCATCCAGGCGCGCGATTATGCGATTGTGCAGGGCTTTACCCTGATTATCGCGGCGGCTTATGTAATCATCAACCTGTTTGTCGACCTGCTTTACGCATTCCTCGACCCGCGCGTGCGGTTGGGGTAAGGACACCATGACCGCAACCGACGCCACGGCCACGACCATCTCGCAGACCATTGCCGACCGTCTCCCGCGCAGCCCGGCACAGGATGCCTGGCGCGCGCTGCGCCATACCAAATCGGCCATCTTCGGTGCGGTGATCCTGGCGTTCATGATTCTTATCGCCATCACCGCGCCGGTCATCGCGCCCTACCCGCCCAACCAGCCGCTGATCGGCAAAGAAGATGTCAAGAAGCGCGAGTCGCCGTGCATCCACATCCTCGGCTGCCCGGCGGACAGGCCGCAGCACATCATGGGCACCGATGGCAACGTGTGCGACTTCTTCAGCCGGGTGCTCTATGGCGCGCGCGTATCGCTCATGGTTGGCTTCACGACGGTCGGCTTCGCCATCATCATCGGCACCATCCTGGGCGCGCTGGCCGGGTTCCTGGGCGGCTGGACCGACAACATCATCATGCGCTTTATGGATGTCCTGCTGGCCTTCCCGGCGCTGCTCCTGGCCATCGCGATTGTCACCGTGCTGGGCGAGGGGCTGATCAATGCGCTGATCGCCATCGGCATTGTCTCCATCCCCGCCTACGCGCGCGTGGCCCGGGCCAGCGTCCTCACCGTCAAGGAGTGGGATTTCGTGCTGGCGGACCGCGCGGTCGGCGTGCCGCCCATGCGCATCCTGACGCGCAGCATCCTCCCCCACACGCTCACCCCGCTGATCGTGCAGGGCACGCTCGGCATCGCGACGGCCATCCTCGACGCCGCCGCGCTGTCGTTCCTGGGACTGGGCGCACAGCCGCCGATGGCCGAATGGGGTTCGATGTTGGGCGCGGAGCGCAACCAGGTGTTCACCGCCCCGCACCTGGTCTTTTTCCCCGGCCTGGCAATCATGCTGACCGTGTTGGGTTTTAACCTGTTGGGCGACGGCCTGCGCGACGCACTCGACCCGCGCCTGCGCAAGTAGGGCCGCACGGCGAACCGCAACGACGCGCGCGATCATTCCGGCAATGATGATCTCATGGTTGTTCCTGGCGTCGCCGCGGTGTGCACTCGCCACCGCCGCCGGAACCGAAGGAGTAGTTTGCAGGTGGCTGATATTCCCAAAGCAACAGTAGGTTCTGCGCCGCTTCCGGCCCCGCTCCGTCCGCGCGACGAGAGCCGCTGGAAACACTTTGACCGCTACTGGCTCCTGCTGATCGGGGCCATCGCGCTCGCCATCTTCCTGTACATCGCCTTCCCGGAGCGTTACGGCGTCATCCTCCGTTTCGTCATCGGCACCTACGGCGAAGGCGACGGCGTCTTTCTGACGCTCAAGCTGACCATCGTTTCATTCCTGTTCATCGTGCTCGTCGGCATGGTCATGGGCGTGGCGCGTGTCGCCAACGTCGGGCTGCTGCGCGGCATTTCGTCCGTCTACGTCGAAGTCGTGCGCGGGGTGCCGGTCCTGGTCTGGCTGCTGTGGCTTTACTACGGCATCCCCGTGCTGTTCCGCGAGATTCCGGCCCTGAGCGAGCTCAAGATTCGCGACTTTACCGCCGCGGTCATCGCCTTCACCTTCGCCTACGGCGCATACATGACGGAGGTGTTCCGGGCCGGCATCCAATCCATCGCCAAGGGCCAGATGGAGGCGTCGCGCTCGCTCGGCATGAATTACATCCAGGCCATGCGCTACATCATCCTGCCCCAGGCCGTGCGGGTCATCCTGCCGCCCATGAGCAACGAATTCGTGACTCTGCTCAAGGACAGCGCGCTGGTGTCGATCCTCGGCCTGCCGGACCTGACCCGGCGGGGCCGCGAATATGTGGGCCGCACGTTCCAGAGCTTCGACACCTATTTGATTGTCGCTCTCCTTTACCTTATACTGACGGTGCTGTTCACGCGCCTCTCGACCAGCCTGGAACGCCGCATGGCCGTGGAACGCCGGTAGGAAGGATTCACATGCCAGAAAATATCATCCAGATGCGGCATGTCCACAAGTGGTTCGGCAAGGTCCACGCCCTGGACGATGTGAGCATGGACGTCGCGCCGGGCGAGGTGCTCGTCATTGTCGGGCCGAGCGGCTCAGGCAAGTCCACGCTGCTGCGCACGATCAACCACCTGGAGGCGGTCAACTCCGGTGAGATTATCGTGGATGGCATCCACCTCACGCACAAATCCACCGACATCAACACGGTGCGCGCAGAGGTCGGCATGGTGTTCCAGCAGTTCAACCTGTTCCCCCACCTCACGGCCCTGCAGAACATCACGCTCGCGCAGCGCATCGTGCGCCGGCGCAGCGCGGAGGAAGCCGACCGCGTGGCGCGCGAGCTGCTGGAGCGGGTCGGTATCCCGGAGAAGGCGGACTCTTTCCCCGGCCAGCTCTCCGGCGGCCAGCAGCAGCGCGTAGCGATTGCGCGGGCGCTGGCGATGAACCCGAAGATTATGCTGTTCGATGAGCCCACCAGCGCGCTGGACCCGGAGATGATCAAGGAAGTGCTGGATGTCATGCTGGACCTGGCGCAGAGCGGCATGACCATGCTGTGCGTGACGCACGAGATGGGGTTTGCGCGCGCCGCGGCCCGCCGCATCGTGTTCATGGACCAGGGCAAGATCATCGAGGAAGCCCCCCCCGAACAACTCTTCGAAGCGCCCAAACACGAGCGGACCAAGGCATTTCTGAGCAATATCCTGGAACGGTAGCGCCTGGCCCGCTCCATGCGGAACCGGCTCCAGGACCTTCGAGGAGCGGTGCTTCTGAGGGTGCACCGCGGCGGGAGGTCGTCCGCATTCGAGAGTGCGGACTCCGTCCCTATTGGGACGCGCAACTTCCGCGCGTCCCAAGTGTTAGTCCAAACGAGAGCTCCCCAGCAAGGCTTACAGCTTCGAGCTTCTGGCTTCGAGTATCCAGTCTATAGATCGAGGTGTACATCACAATGCTGTGGTACCGGGTGATTCTGGCAGGCATCTTGGGGTATCTCATCGGCGCGATACCCGTCGGCTATCTCGTCATCTACGCAATGAAGGGACAGGACCTCCGCCGGCAAGGCAGCGGGCGGACAGGCGGCACCAATGCCATCCGGGCCGGCGGCTCCTGGGCCGGAGTCCTCACTGGCGCCGGTGACATTCTCAAGGGCTTCCTCGCGATCATGGTTGCACGTTGGGTCGGCGGCGGTTCGCCGTGGGCTGAGGTATTGGCGGGTATTGCCGCCGTGGTCGGTCACAACTGGTCGATCTACCTCGGGTTCAAGGGCGGCGCAGGCACCGGGCCGAACATCGGCGTGTGCGTAGCGCTGTGGCCGCTGTCCGCGCTCTGGCTCATTCCGCTGCTGCCCTTCGGCCTCAACGTCATCCGCTATGCTTCGGTCACGTCGCTGGTCATCGCCGCGGTCATTCCTGTGACGGTGGCGGTGCGCGCGGCGTTGGGCCTCGGCCCGTGGATTCACCTCGTCTACGCGCTTGGCGCGGCCCTGGCCGTCACGTGGTCGCTGCGCCCGAACATCAAGCGCCTGCAGAACGGCACGGAGCCGCGCTCCCCGCGGCTGTTCGCGCGCTGACCA
>JAKPQT010000508.1 GCA_029555885.1 Chloroflexota bacterium
TGTCACCCTCGAACGTGCGGACCACACCGAGGAGTTGATCGAGTCGGAGCAGGCGCGGCCCGAGCGCCAGGGGCTGTTCGGCGTGCTGTCGGTCGGCTTTGCGGCGGCGGCCTTGCTCACCGTACTGGGGTTCTTCCTGCACATCATCTTCTCGCTGCGCCGCCGTTACATCGAACTGGGTGTGCTCGCCGCGATCGGGCTGGGCAAACAGCAGATTGCTACGCTGCTGGGCTGGGAGATGCTGGTGTTGCTGGGCACCGGCGGGGCCGCCGGCACGCTCCTCGGCGTGACTGCGAGCCGGTTATACATCCCGTTCCTGCAGGTCGGCGCGACGGTCGAGGCCCGCACGGTGCCCTTCCGCATCATCCTGCCCTGGCCCGCGCTGTATACGATCTATGCGCTGTTTGCCGCGATGTTCGTGCTCGCGCTGGCTGCGCTGGTTATGTTTGCGTTCAGGATGCGGGTGTTCGAGGCGGTCAAACTGGGTGAAACAGGGTAGGCTGCCAGTGCACCTGCGACAAATGAGGTCGTCCGCCGGCCGTCAGCGCGGCGGTTGCGCTCAGGCCTGCTCGCCGGGCTTCTCCTTCAGCGCGCCGAGGCGGACGGCCATCTTGTAGAGTCCCTTGCCCATGTGCGTGGTTTGCAGGCCTTCCTCGAAGCTAAGGGCAATTCCCTCCTGGCGATAGCGCAGGTAAGTCTTGATCTCCGGGATCATGGCGAACATGAAGAGCAGATTGATCAGCAGGGCAAAGACGGCGAAACGCCAGTCTTGCGTGCGGAACCACAGCCAGGGGATCATCAGCCACATCCAGCCGATAAAGGTGACCATCCCGTCACGGATGACCAGCAGCCCCAGGAGCGTACCGGCGAGCCAGGTGACGAGTGCGCCGAGCGGGTCCACGGCCAGGAATCCCGCGTAGGCGGCGGACAGGCCGCGGCCGCCGTGGAACCGGTAATAAACCGGCCAGATGTGCCCCACCATCCCGGCCACCGCGGTGAGCAGGTAGTACGGCTGCGCCGGATCAGCCCAGAAGCGGAAGGCGAGGGTCGGCAGCAGCACCTTCAAGACATCCAGGATGCCCGCGCTGGCGCCCGCCCACGGGCCGGTGCGGTTGCCCAGCGTGCTGGCGCTCACGGCGTGCAGACGCAGCGGCCGCTCCGCATCGGTGGACGAGATGAGGGTGTCCTCCGTCAGGTCGGCGCCCGGCGCCACAAAGTGCCCGATGACGCGCGCGAAGGAGATCGAGCCGAGCAAGTAGCCCACGATCATGGCGAGGCCGGCGATAACGGTATCCATGCAGTACCTCCGTTCAGGCGGGTTGCCGGTCGAGATAGACGCGGCCCTGGTTGCCATCCACGCTGACCGGCTGCCCTTCCCGGATGAGCCGGGTGGCGTTCTTGACGCCCACGACGGCAGGCAGGCCGTATTCGCGCGCGACGATAGCCGCGTGCGAGAGCTGCCCGCCCGTCTCGGCGACGATCCCGCCGATGCTGGAGAAGAGCGGGGTCCAGCCGACATCACTGTAGGGCACCACCAGGATGTCCTCACGTCCCAAGAAGGCCGGCGCAGCCGCCGGATCATGCACGATGCGTGCCCGGCCTTGCACTGTACCGGCGCTGCCCGCAATGCCGGTCAGGCAGGTGCCATCCTCTGCCGATGGTATAGTTGCGCGGGCCAGGTCCAGGTCGCCGGAGATGACGCTGGGCGGCGTGACCTGCGCATCCGCCTCCAGCCGGGCCCGGCGTTCGGCAATCCGCTCACGCGCGGACTCAGCCGGCAGCTCGCCGCGCGCCAGCGCGGTCATCTCAGCGTACGCCAGGTAGAACAGGTCCTCGCGCGTGGCAAGGTCGCCGCGGGCGGTCAGCCGGTCACCGATGGCGAGAAACAGCCGCCGAAGCTGGAAAGAATATTCCGACATCAGCAGGCTGACGGCCTCACGTAGATCGATGGCCGCGGTGACGGATGCCAGCAAGCGCTCGAACACCAGCCGCGGGATGGGGCTGAGCTGGGCGCGCACGCGCTCGCGCGCCTTTTCCCTGGCCGCTGCGGCGACTGCCGGTGCGGCGGCGTCCGGGTTGTCGGCGGCCCGGCTGACCGCGCGCCAGATGACCTCCGGGTTTTCGGCCCAGGTGCTTTCGCTGAAGTCCGAGCCGTTGCTGCTCAGGTAGCCGAAGCGGTCGAGGAACGCTGCAACCTCGCTGAGCAGCGCCTGTCCTGCAGGCGAGCCGGCGAGGCGCGCCTGGTGTTCGGCCCGGTGCACCAGAGCGAGGTCACGCCTGGCTTCCGGCGGGAGCTGGCGGGCAAGCTCCGCCAGCCTGCCGATCTCACGGACGGGTTCCAGGCTCCGCAGGCCGGTCAGGCCGCGAATGAGGTCATTGAACGCAACATCTTTGACCCGCCGCTCGACCCAGCGGCGCAGCAGCGCGTTGCGCACCGCCAGGCCCATCATGCTGACAAAGAAGAGCCAGAAGGTGCTGTTGCGGTATGCCACCAGCGTGTCGAGCGAGTCCAGCAGGTCGGCCAGCGCCGCTGGCGTCCAATCCTGGCTGCGATAGGGCGCCAGTCGGGCTTGCTGCTGGGCGAGCAGCGCAGCCTGTTGGGGCGGCAGCCGGCCGTGGCGGAAGGCTAATCGGGCCATGCGGCCCATCGCAAGCATCGCAGGTAGGTCCATGTGCATCTTGCGCTCCCGCTCGGCGCGTTCGGAGCGCAACATCATTTCCATGAAATTGGGGGGCAGGCCGACGCGGCCCAGCAGTTCGCCCATGAGGGTCATATCGGCGTAGACGCGCGAGCAGATGAGCGGGGTCAGGCGCGTGAAATCGTAGGTGTTGGGCCCGATGAGCTCGGTAAACAGCTTGCCGAAGACCTCGCGCGCGATGGCGTGGGTGTTGGTGCTATAGACCATCGGCTTGACCAGGCCGGGCGCCATGTCGGATGTCAGGCGGCTGGAGTAGACGTGCCGGCCGGCCAGCGACGTGATCGGGCGGCACTGGAGGATGTGAAAAGCCCCGTCGTAAGCCCACTCGATGTCCCGCGGGCCGCCGGCGCGCGCATGGAGGTCCCGTACGATCTGCGCCAGGCGCAGGATGTCCGCCTCGGCCAGCACGGGCGCTCCCGCGGTGCTCGGTGCGCATTCCGCCAGCACGCCCTGCGCATCGATCACGTAGCGGTCTGCCGCTGCCCTGCCGCTCACGAGGGTGTCGCCCAGGCCGTGGACGGCCTCGATGATCGTGCAGAATTCGCCGGAGAGCGGGTCTGCGCTGAAGGCCACGCCGGCAGCGGTGGCGGCCACCATGCGCTGCACAACGACGGCCATGGCCGCCGTGCTGCCGTCGCTGTGGGGCAGCTCCCCTTGCCGGGGCAGGTAGGCGGCCGCGTTGTGTGCAAACAGGGATGCCCAGCAGGTGCGGACTGCGGCCAGCAGGGCTGCCTCGCCCTCCACGTGGAGCACGGTGCTGAACTGACCCGCATAGGAGGCGCTGCGCGCGTCTTCGCCCGTCGCAGAGGAGCGGACGGCTACCGGCCCGCCGAGCCGCCGGTAGGCCTGCACGATGGCCCGGGCGATGGCGGGCGGCAGCTCGGCGGTCTCGACGACCGTGCGCAGCGCGACGGCGGCCGGGTCCGGCTCACCGGCAGCGGCGAGGAAATCCTGGAATGCGGCGGTCGTGATGACGAAGCCGGCAGGCATGTTGGCGCCCTGCCGGTTCAGCCAGGCCAGCCCCGCGCCCTTGCCCCCGGAGAGGGTCGGCAGCAACGCCGTACGGCTGGAAAGATCGACGACATAGCGAGGCATGTGGGTCTCCCGCCGGAACGATTTGTAGTCCAGGGCCCTGTGCCCGTCCGCACGCCCACAAGGGGCCAGGCTACGGCCCGGACGCAACGAATAGTCGTGCTATTTCACCTGAATTTCGACGAAGGTGCCCATCCCCCAGCGCAGGCCGGAATCGGCCGGCAGGTCGAGGTCGATGAGGACGTCGTACACCTTGTCGCCCAGGCGCTCGCTGGCGAACGGTGCGATGCTCGCGACGGTCCCCTGGAACTCCAGCTCCGGCAGGGCGTCGATGCTCACGCGCACTGGCTGGCCCAGGCGCACCAGGTTCACGTCGCCCTCGCCGAGGTCCTCCGTCCTGACGCGCAGGCGGCTGAGGTCGCCCAGGCGGATGACGGTGGTCTGCGGGGTGACGAGCTCGCCGGCTTCGACCAGCACAGCGCCGACCGTGCCTGCGAAGGGGGCGCGCAGCACCGCGTCCTCGAGCGCGTTGCGGGCCGCCATGACTGCGGCTTCGGCCTGGGCCACGGCCGCCTCGGCCACGGCCAGGTCCTCCGGCCGGGCGCCGGCCTGCAGGAGTTCGAGCTGGGCCTGTGCCTGCGCCACCTGGGCCGTCGTGCTGTCGACCTTCGCCTGCGCCTGGGCCACCTGCGCCTCGGCAATGCTGACATTTGCCGCGGCACGCAGCGCCTGCGCCTCTGCCTGGGCCAGCCGGCCGGCCGCCGTCTGCACGCCGGCCTGGGCCAGCGCAACCTGGGCCCGGGCCGCGGCGATGTCCTCCGCGCCGGCCCCGGCCCGCAACTGCTGCAGCCGGATCTCGGCGATAGTGACAAGCTGTTCCGCCGCGCCCAACTGGCCCTCCAGGATGTTGCCGATCGTATCACGCTGCTTTTGCAGCGCGTACAGTTCGTTTCTGGCGCGTTCGATTTCCTTCTCGGCGATCTGGATTTCGAACGGCGTCGCGCCGGCCAGCAGCTTGTTGAGTGCGGCCTGCGCGCTGTTGAGGGTGGCCTGGGCGGCTGCGACATCGCCGCGCGCGGCCGTCACCGCACCCTCCGCGGCCTGCTGGTCGGCTTGGGCCGCGGCCAGGTTGCCTTCCGCCACCTGCTGCGCACTGGCATCCGCTTTGGCCGCTGCCTCGGTGACCGCCAGGGCCGCTTCTGCGGCGGCAATCTCCTGCGACCGTGCGCCGGCCTTGAGCTTCGCCAGGCTGGCTTGCGCCGACTTCAGGCCCGCCTCGGCCTCGCTGAGCGCCTGTTTCAGGTCGCGGTCCTCCACCCGGGCCAGCTCCTGGCCGGCGCTGACCACCTCACCCTCGGCCACCAGGACTTCCTGCACGCGGCCGCTGGCACGAATGCTCAATGCAGCCTCACGGAAAGGCACGACGATGGCGGAGGCGGAGACGATGTCGGCTTCGACCGGGGCAGGCGCGTCCGCCGGGAGGCCCGTCTCTGGCGCAGGTGCAGCCGGGGCCTGACAGCCGGCCAGCGCCAGCGCGAGCAGGCTCGTGATGATGATCCACATGGCCCGCGAACGGAGTTGACTGCCCCGGCGTGTCGGCCCACACGGCCCTTGTCCTGACGCCATAGTACCCTCCTCGATGGTGTCTTTCCGTGACAGGGTAGCATCGCCCCTTGTGGGCGTGCTGACGGGCACAAGGCCCTATGCTACTCGAACTGGATGGCCTCGATGATGCGGATGCGAGACGCCCGCCGGGCCGGCCACAGGGCGGCCAGTTGGGAGATGACCAGCGCAATGAACAGGCTCACAACGACCCCTGAGAGGGGCAGCGTGAAGGCCAGCTTGAAGCCGGCCATGCGGTTCATGCTGCTCAACACCGTGCGGGCCATCAGCACCCCGAACAGGATGCCCATGACGCCGCCGACTAGGCCCATCATGCCCGCCTCGGCCAGAATCATCCGGGCGACCTGCCGCCGGGTCATGCCCAGGCTGCGCAGCATGCCGAGCTCGCGCGTGCGCTCCACGACGTTCATGGTGAGGGTGTTGATGACACCCAGGGCGGCGACCATCATCGTGATGATCGACATCACGTCGAAGAGGCTCGTCGTCTGCGTGATGAGACCCAGCGCGCGCGAGCGGATAGCCTCGTTGGATTCCACCGTGAGGTGCTGGCTGCGGCCGTACAGCCGGTCGATGCGGTCGCGGACCTCGCGCGGGGACTGGCCGGCCTCCGCCTTCAGCATGAAGGCGCTGACGTTATTGATGCCGAAATAGCGCCGCAGGTCCTTCCAACTGCCCTGAATGACGAGCCCCTGGTTGTAGAAGTCCACGACGACGGCGATGATCTCGAAGTCGCGCGCGCCCCGCCGTGTCGCCAGGCGGATGGTGTCGCCCGGCTCCAGGCCGTACTTCTCCGACAGCACGCTGGAGATGAACACGGTGTTGCCTGCGGCCAGCCGGTTGGCGAGCCGGGCGGGGTCGCCTTGCTCGCCGCTGAAGACGAACGAGGTCACGGTGCGGTAGGAGGCGGGGTCCACGGCCATCAGGGAAAGGTCCTCGCTGCCCCCATCCGGCAGGATGCGCTTGACCTCGAGGTAGCGGATCGGCGTCACTGCGGCCACGCCGTCCACCGCGGCGAGCCGCCGCGCCAGGTCGGCGCGCATGTTGAGCGACGAGTGGACATAGATGTCGCCGCCGATGTATTTCAGAATCCAGGAGCCGATGTCGTCGCTGAATGCGGCGGTGATGGCCCGGATGCTCAGCACCATGGCGACGCCGGTCATCAGGGCCGCGACCGTCAGGGCGGTGCGCAGCCGGGCGCGCTGGACGTTGCGGCTGCCGAGCTGGCCCTCAGCGCCGTAGAGCCGGCGCATGCCCGGCCGCACCGCACGCTCCGCGATGTCGACGATGGCGGGGATCAGCAGCGTGCCGCCGAGGAACAGGTTCATGACCATCATATCGCGCATCTGCTCGCGCAGGGGCGCGGGGAAGGGCGCGATGACCAGCAGGGCGACGGAGGCCACCAGGAGGATGCTGCCGGCGATCCAGCCCCGCCGGACGAACCAGCCCTCGCGCGTGCTGCCGCGCACGCGCAGGGCCTCCAGGGGGGAGATGCGGCCCGCCTGCCAGGCCGGGACGGCGGCTGCAATCAGGGTCACGATGATGCCGACGAGCAGGGCGGTGACGATCCCCGACGGGGGCACGCGCACGGTCCTGACCTCCTGCGCGACCACCAGCTCCATGACGCGAATCAGCCCGCGCGACAAGAGGACGCCGGCCCCCAGGCCGAGCACCGCGCCGGCCACACCGACGACGGTCGCCTCGGCCAGGATCTGGTTCAGGACCTGGCGCCGGGTCATGCCCAGGGTACGCAGCATGCCGATCTCACGGGTGCGCTCGACGACGGTCATGGAGAAGGCGTTGTAGACGAGGAACCCGCCGACGAAGATGGCGATGGCGCTGAACATGTTCAGGCCCATCTGGTAGCCGCTGAGCATCTGCGAGACCCGCTGGCCCTGGGCCGCCGGGTACGTGACGGTATAGTCGGCGCCGAGGCGCGCCTGCAGGGCGCTGCGGAGCTGCTCCAGCGCCGGGCCGGACGAGTTCTCCGCCCGGGCGACCACGTCGATCTGGTCCAGGTCGCCCCCGCGCAGGAAGATCTCGCGCCCCGTCTCCAGGGGGATGACCCCGAACGCCCCGTTGTTGAGCTGCCCGGGCCCGTCCTTGTCCATCAGCCCGACGACGCGCAGCCGCACGGAGCCGCCCGGGGTGAGGAACGTCACCTCGTTGCCCAGCCGGACCTCCTGCTCGTCGGCGAAGGACTGCACGAGCACGACGTCGTATGCCCCGCGATCCGGCGACAGGAACTCGCCGGCGATGATCTTGTATTCGCGCGCACGCTGGTCCACGAGGGGGTCGACGGCGTAGAGCAGCAGGCCGCCGGCGGAGGCGCCGAGCATGCTGAGCTCGGTCTGGGCGGGGGCGGCCCCGTCGGCCAGCGAGACCTGGCCGCGCACGACGGGCACCAGTGCGGCCACGCCGCCGACTGCGGAGATGCGCTCCAGGGCGGCCGCGGGGAAGCCCTGCGCGCTGGCATCCGAGGGTGTGATGGTGAGGTGGGCCTTGCCTGAGGCCTGGCTGAAGACATCGGTGAGGGCGGCGAGGGTGCTGACGTTGGTCGCGCTGATGGCGAGGATGACGGCCACCCCGAGGACTACGCCGGAGGTGGTCAGCAGGGTGCGCAGCGGCCGGGCGCGCAGCGAGCTCAGCGCCAGCGTGATGAGGCGCCGCGCATGGATGAACCGGACCCGCAGATTCAGGGGGCTCATGGCTCGCTCTGGGCGTCCTCCATGGTCTGGATGACCACGCGCAGCCGCTGGCTCATGTCCTGCTGGGGGCTGAACGCGATGTCATAGCGAATCACCCCGTCACGGAGCATGACGACGCGGTCGGCATAGGCGGCCGCGCGCGGGTCGTGCGTGACGATGATGATGGTCTGCTCCAGCTCATCGCGCGAGCGGCGCAGCAGTTCCATGATGGCGGTGCCGGTCTTGGAGTCGAGGTTGCCCGTGGGTTCATCGGCGAGCACGATGGCGGGCTGGGTCACCAGGGCGCGGGCGATGGCCACGCGCTGTTGCTCGCCGCCGGAGAGCTGGTCGGGCTTGTGATGGCGGCGGTCGGTCAGGCCCACGAGCTCCAGCAAGGCTTCGATGCGTTCACGGAACCTGGCAGGATTCTGCCCGTCGATGATGAGCGGGAGCGTGATGTTCTCTTCGGCGGTCAGCGTGGGTAGGAGGTTGTAGAACTGGAAGACGAAGCCGACGTTGTGCCGGCGGGCCAGGGTAGCCTGGTCATCCGTGAGGACCGACAGCCGGAGGTTGTCCAGGGTGATCTCGCCGCCGGAGGGCCGGTCCAAGCCGCCGAGCAGGTGCAGGAGCGTGGACTTGCCGCTGCCGGATGGCCCCATGATGGCGACGAAATCCCCGCGCTGGACGGCAAAGTCCACCCCCGCCAGCGCGTTGACCGGTTGCTCGCCCAGCCTGTACTGCTTCCGGAGCTGCGTGGCCTCGAGGATGGGCATTTGTGACTCCTAAGTGCCTGGGGGTGCAATCAGTATAACGCAGCCGTGGAGCCTGTCAAGTCGGAGATGGGGCGGGTGACAAAAGTTACTTGTTGGCGGGGGTGCACTGCCGCGGCACTTTGAAGTCATCCCATCCTGGCCCTCTATATCTGAACGAAAATTCCGGGCGCGGCGATGGAGCGGCATGAATTGCCGCCGCGCACTACTTACTTACGTCTTGTTGGTCTTCGCCTTGGCCGCGAGGAGTCCCACCTCCGCTTCGATGAGGTGTTGGATCAGGGCTTCTCGCGCGGCGACGGTGTCATGCCGGATGAGAGCCTCGAGGATGGTATCATGGGGCCCGGCGATGAGCGCGATGGCTTCAGGGTCGTTACGCGCGTTAAACACGATGAAAGCATGGCTGACGCTCGAAAGCGTATTCCAGATTTTCAGCAAGCGCTCGCGCTTGCTCATGGTAATGATCTGGCGGTGAAATTCGATGTCCAGATCGGCAAAGTCTTCGTTACGGCCCTCGTTGAGCGCCAGGACCATTTGCTCCCTGATCTTACGCAGGCGCTCGATGTCGGCTGGGTCCAGTTTTTCGCCCAGCGATTCGACAGCCCGACCTTCAATCAGCCGGCGCAAGTCATAGATTTCGTGGATATCCTCTTCGGTGATTTCCGCGACGAATCTGCCGCGATACGGGTAGTTGACGACTAATCCTTCGTGCTCCAGCCGGGCGAGCGCCTCGCGCACGGGCCCCCGGCTAACCGCCAGTCGCGTGGCCAGCTCTACCTCAACCAGATGCGTGCCTGGCGGCAGTGCGCCGGTTACGATGGCCACCCGCAGTTGATGCAGGACCGATTGCCAGAGTTGATTGTGTACAGGTGGCGTAATGCCTAAAGCTTCCATGGGCCACCTACCTCCATGATGGAACCTAAGCTGGTGCGGGCAATGTCCCGCGCAGAACCCGGCCGTCCATGGTGCCTATGAAGACTTCTCCGCCCGCTAGCAGGTCCAGCGGCGCAGCACAACAAGTCAGTTGCGTGTTCCTTTCTTGAAGCAGGAGAGCCCATGAGGTCCCTGCATCGTCTGACAGGAGGAGCGCTTCATCGGTCGCGACGAGCACCCGTTGATGCTGTCCTGCGGGCGAGATCGCCACAGCGATAACCGAACC
>JAKPQT010000510.1 GCA_029555885.1 Chloroflexota bacterium
CCTACCTGGAGCGCATGAGCGCAGCCACAGGCATGACCGAGGCGGATTTCCGGGCGCTCATTCGCCGGGACCTGATTCGCGAGAAGCTGTACGAGGATGTCACCAAGGACGTGCCGACGACCGGCGAGCAGGTACATGCCCGGCACATCCTGGTATCCGTGCGCACGCCCGCGCCGACGCCGACGCCACTGCCTGAAGGACAAGCCACGCCTACGCCCGATCCGGCCGCGCCGGCGCCGACACCGACGCTCGAGCCGCGGGACGATGCACAAGCGCTGGCACGCATCATCGAGATTCAGCAGCGTGTGGGTGCAGGCGAGGACTTCGCGGAGCTGGCGCGCCAGTTCTCGGATGACGTCGGCAGCAGAGACAACGGCGGTGACCTGGGTTGGTTCCCGCGCGGCGCCGGGCTGGTGCAGGAATTCGAAGATGCAGCCTTTGCGCTGCAGGCGGGCGAGGTCAGCGCGCCTGTCAAGACGCAGTTCGGCTATCATCTGATCAAGGTCGAAGAGCGCGATCCGGCCCGGCCGCTGGATGACTACACGGTTGCGCAGAACAAATATACTGCCTACCAGGAATGGCTGACCAATCTGCGTAATACGGCCACGGTCACGCGCAACTGGACGATCGACAAGGTTCCGCCCACACCGTCAGCGGGCGTCGTAAGATAAAGGCCGGCCTGACCGGTCAAGCCAAAGGGCGCAGGTTTCTCTGCGCCCTTTTGTTTTGTACACTACCCGACGTGGATCATGGCTTGCTCTGCTCGGAATAGACATTCACCCCACGCGGCGGGACAACGAGGGCAGAAAATGGGGTGGAGTTACGCGAGCTGGTGCTCGGCAGTCCATGTTCAGATCAGACACCTAGCCGTTTTGCCGTCGGACCTGCTGGACGTTGGGTAGACGCTCGATCCGGGTGAGCACCCGGCTCAACTGTTCCGCATCGCGCACTTCCAGGGTTGCAGTGATGAGGGCGAGGTTGTCCTGCCGCGCCGTGACCGCGGACGCGTCTTCGAGGTTGATGTTCTCTTCTTTCAGAACGCCCGTTATCTCGTTCAGCAGCCCGGCCCGATCATACGCCTGGACGCGAATCTTGACCCGCGAGATTTTCGGCGGGCTCGCGCCCCAACTGACCCGGATGACCCGCTCCCCATCCAGCCGCAGCACGTTGGGACAGTCGCTGCGGTGGACAGCTACCCCGCGGCCGCGTGTCACGAAGCCGGTAATCTCGTCGGGCGGCACAGGGTTGCAGCAGCGCGCGATATACGTCAGCATGTTGCCCGTGCCCATCACCGCAACGCCGTCGCCGCTCAGCGTAACCGCGGGCGGTTGAGGGGATTCCTGGGGCGGCAGGGTCGCAGCAGCTTCCTTCGGCGGTTCCTCGACCTTGCCGAGCTGGAGCACGTGCTCTGCGACGTCCGCAGGCGTATGATCACCGGTGCCCAGCTTCTCCAGGAAGTCGTCCAGATTCTCGACCTTGAACAGCGAAGCAACCTCTTGGTACGACTTGTTGTCGACACCCAGCCGGTTGAGCTCGCGCTCCAGAATCTGGCGTCCCGCAGTGATGTTCTCATCCCGATTCTGCTGGCGGAACCACTGGCGGATTTTCGTGCGGGCCCGGTCAGTCTTGACATAGCCCAGGTTAGGGTTGAGCCAATCGCGGCTGGGACCACCGCGCTTGGCGGTCAGGATTTCGACCTGGTCACCGCTCGACAACTGGTAGTCAAGGTTAACGAGCCTGCCGCGCACCTTCGCGCCGCGGCAGCGATGGCCGATTTCCGTGTGGACCCGGTAGGCAAAGTCGATCGGGGTGGCTCCGGCCGGCAAGTCGATGACATCACCCTTCGGGGTGAAGACATAGACCCGCTCCTTGAACAGGTCCTCCTTGACGGTTGCCAGGAAATCGCTGCCGCCGCTCTGCTCCTGCGATTGCCACTCGATGACGGAGCGCAGCCACGCAATCTTGCGCTCGTAGGCGTCATCATGCCGCGTCTGTGACTTGTAGCGCCAGTGCGCCGCAATGCCGACCTCTGCGATGCGATCCATTTCCGGCGTGCGAATTTGCACTTCGAGCGGTTTGCCGAACGGCCCGTAGACGGCCGTGTGCAGCGACTGGTACTGGTTCTCCTTGGGCGTCGCGATGTAGTCATCGAACTCGCCCTTGATCGGGCGCCAGAGGGTATGTACGACCCCCAACGCCGCGTAGCAGTCGCCGATTTCCGGCACGATGACGCGCACGCCCTGCTGGTCGTAGACCTGCTCCATGTCCACGCCCTTGCGATTCATCTTGCGGTAGATGCTGTAAATGTGCTTGGGGCGACCCGTGACCGTCGCCTGAATGTTGTGCCGTGCCAGCTCGTTCTGCAGTTGGGTCACGATGCCCTGGATGTACGCCTCACGTTCCGGGCGCTGTTCGATCAGCACCCGCTGCATTTTCTCGTAGGTATCTGGCATCAGGCAGCGGAACGCCAGGTCCTCCAGTTCCCACTTGACCTGGTAGATACCCAGGACGCTCGCCAGCGGCGCATAAATGTCGAGCGTCTCGCGCGAGATGCGCAGTTGCTTCTCGCGGCTCATGTAGTTGATCGTTCGCATGTTGTGCAGGCGGTCGGCCAGCTTGATCAACACCACGCGCACATCGTTGACCATCGCTAGCAGCATTTTGCGCAGGCTCTCGACGCGCGGGTCACGGCTATCGGTCGGCAGAGAAGCCATGTCGGCGATACTGCTCAGTTTGGTGACGCCGTCCACCATACTGGCGACTTCGGGCCCGAACTCCTCAGCCAGTTCAGGCATCTTCACCGCAGTGTCCTCCGCCACATCGTGCAACAGCGCGGCCGCGACCGTCTTCGCATCCAGCCGCAGGTCGGCCAGAATCTGAGCCACGGACATCGGATGCACGATATAGGCCTCGCCCGACTTGCGCAACTGCGATCCATGGGCGCGCTCGGCCACTTCGTAGGCGCGTTGGACCAGCGCAACGTCCTGTTGCGTGTAGCTTTTAGGAAGCTGGTTGAGCAGAGTTTCCCATGTCATGGCGCTGCCCGGTCCTTTAATCGAAATGCGACGCGGTAACTACTGCGTCGCATGCTTTTACGCGTCCTTATGGTGACTATAGCACAGGCCGCGCGGCAGGTCAAGTGCGAATTTTCGCGCAAGTGTTCATCGCTACCTCGTAACACAAGGCCAGCACGCCGAGAAACCGGGGTTTGTAACGGTGACAGTTACCAATGGATAATAGCTTGCAGAATTGGCCGGACTCATGATATAATCTTGCCAATGTAATGCTATAGCCGAACTTCCGGAAGGAAGACGGGGGAACCATCGTAGTGGGGTGAATCGCACGGCTCGTGCGTAGGGCAACCATCTTCCAGCCCGAACCCGTCAGCTAACCCCGCAGGCGATTGGAAGAGACAGGAACCCAGTTTCACCTCTGAGAAAGGCGACCCTCCGGCCTTCCTCTCCGTACTCCTGTCTTCTATCCAACCAATCGAGTGATTCGTCGCAGCCTGGCAGCCGTTACACCCTGCATGGGTTACATTGGCCGCGGGCGCGCGTTTCGACAGGAGCAAAATCATGCAGACCAAACCCGTTGTCGTTGCCGCTGCGCTCGGCGAGTGCGTCCACGTGGCCGGCGTCGCTCGCTTCCTGCGGTTGGCCGAACAGGCCGGCTGGCAGACCGTATTTCTCGGCCCTGCTGTTGCGCCGGAGCAGCTCATCCAGGCAGCCCAGGAACACCGCGCGCAGTTGGTCGGCGTGTCATACCGGCTCACCCCGGAGAACGGCGCGGCCCTGCTGGCCGAGTTTGCCGAAAGCGCCGATGACCTTCGCCAGGCTGGCGTGCGGTTCGCTTTCGGCGGCACGCCGCCCGTCGCAGAGCGCGCCCGCGGCCTGGGCGGCTTCTTCGACGCCGTCTTCGACGGCTCAGAGCCGGTTGAGGCAGTGCTGGCCTACCTGCGGGGCAGCGGCGGGCCTGGCGTGGCTGCCCCGCCGCCCGCGACACTGCTGGAGCGCCTCGCCTGGAAGGCACCTTATCCCCTGCTGCGCCACCATTTCGGCCTGCCGTCGCTGGAGGCCACGCGCGCGGGGATCGCAGAGATTGCGGATGCGCGTAGCCTCGATGTCATCTCGCTGGGCATCGACCAGGATGCGCAGGAGAACTTCTTCCACCCTGAGCGCCAGGATCCGCGACGCCGCGGTGCGGGGGGCGTGCCGGTGCGCAGCGCTGACGACTACCGCAGCCTCTACGCGGCCTCACGCACGGGCAACTTCCCCCTGCTGCGCACCTATTCGGGCACCGATGACTTCGTGCGCCTGGCCGAGATGTACCTCGAGACCATCAACCTGGCCTGGGCCGCGGTGCCGCTGTTCTGGTTCAATGCCATGGACGGCCGCGGGCCGCACAGGCTGGCTGAGTCGCTGGCCCTGCACCAGGAGCTGATGGCCTGGTATGCGCAGCGCGGCGTGCCCGTGGAGGCCAACGAGCCGCACCATTGGGGGATGCGCGACGCGCCGGACGCGGTCTTCGTCGCGGCGGCCTATCTCTCCGCGTACAACGCGCGGGCCTGCGGCGTGCGTGACTATATCGCGCAGCTCATGTTCAACAGCCCGAACGATCTCTCGGACGCGATGGACCTCGCCAAGATGCTCGCCGTCCTGGAGATGGTAGCCGAGTTGGAAACCGAGGACTTCCGCATCTGGCGACAGACGCGCACGGGCTTGCTCAGCTTCCCGCTGGACCCGGAAGCCGCACGCGGTCACCTGGCTGCGGCCACCTACTTGCAGATGCAGCTCGCACCGCACATCGTCCATGTCGTCGGGCACACGGAAGCCGACCATGCGGCCACTGCTACAGATGTGATTGCGGCCTGCAAGGTGGCGCGTCGCGCCATCGAGAACGCCATGGCCGGCGCGCCCGACATGACCGCGGACCCGGCCGTCCAGGCACGCAAGGCCGAACTCATTGCCGAGACACGCCTGACGCTGGACGCCATCCGCGGCCTGGCTGCGCCTGCGGTGGACGACCCGCTGGCGGACGCGGCGACACTCGCCGCGGCGGTCGAGCATGGCATCCTGGATGCGCCCCAACTCAAGGGGAACCCCTACGCGCGGGGCACAATCGTCACGCGCATCGACGAGCGCGGCGCGTGCGTCGCGGTGGACCCGGCGACGGGCCGGGTACGCAGCGAGGCCGAACGGCTGGCCGGGCTGCGCCGCGGCGTAATCAGCGAACGGCCAGCCCTCGAACTGGCATGAGGAGGAATCACATGATACAGACCAATACACGCTACACGGTGATCGGCAGCGGGCACGGCGGCCGGGCAATGGCTGCCCACCTCGCGCTAATGGGCTTCCATACGACGCTCTTCAACCGTACGCCGGAGCGCGTGGCCGCGATCCGGCTGCGCGGGGGCATCGACCTGGAACGCAACGACGGCCTCCCCGGTGGGTTCGGCCCGCTGGCTCGCGTCACCTCCGACTACGCCGCAGCACTGGCTGATGCCGAGATCGTCATGGTCGTGACGCCATCCTCCGCGCACCGCGATGTGGCGCAGGGCTGCGCCCCGCACCTGCAGGATGGGCAAATCGTCGTACTGAACCCGGGGCGCACTTGCGGCGCCATCGAATTCGTGAAAGTGCTGCGCGACCAGGGCTGCCGTGCCGACGTGACGGTGGCCGAGGCCGGGACCTTCATCTACGCCAGCCGCAGCGACGGCCCGGCCCAGGCGCGCATCTTCCGCGTGAAGGAAGCTGTGCCGCTGGCAGCGCTGCCCGCGACGCGCACCCAGTCCGTGCTGGATGCGCTCCGGCCCGCATACCCGCAGTTCATCGACGGCGGCAACGTGCTCAAGACCAGTCTCGACAACATGGGCGCCATCTTCCATCCAACGCTGACGCTGCTCAACGCGGGCTGGATCGAGGCCACGCACGGCAACTACCAGTTCTACATCGATGGCGTAACGCCCTCCGTGGCCCGCATTCTGGAGGCGATGGACCGAGAGCGGCTGACGGTCGCGGCTGCGCTCGGCATCCGCGCGCAGAGCGCACTGGAATGGCTGCAGATGGCCTACAACGCCACCGGCAACGACCTGCACGAAGCGATTCACAACCAGCCCGGTTACTATGGGATCCAGGCGCCGCCGACTCTCAATCACCGCTACATCTTTGAGGACATCCCAATGAGTCTCGTGCCGCTGGCCGCGCTCGGCCAGCGGTTCGGCGTGTCGGTGCGTGCGATGGATGCCATGATCCGGCTTGCATGCATCATCCATCGCACGGACTACTGGCGCCGCGGCCGCACACTGGATAAGCTGGGCATCGAGCAGTGGAGCGTCTGCGAGCTGACCCAATATGTCAACGAGGGCACGGTGGACGGCGAGGATTGCGGGCTGGGGTTCAGCAGCCAGCCGGCCGTCGCCCGCCTGCCGAGACCCACGCCGGTGGTCGAGCTCCTGGAGCCGGAAGTCGCCGCCTGATACCTGCGGTTGTCAGCGGGCCTGACGGACAGCTTGGCTGTCCGTCAGGCCCGCTGACGGTTAACAGCATCTGTGATGGTACAATAGCCCCGGTTTCCCAATCCATCCCATCATGAGGTCCTATGGATTTCGCAGAACGCGTTGGACACCTGGAGCCAGAAGGCGCATATCATATGCTGGCGCGCGCACAGGCGCTGGAAGCGGCCGGTAAGCACATCATCCACCTGGAGATCGGCCAGCCCGAT
>JAKPQT010000754.1 GCA_029555885.1 Chloroflexota bacterium
AGGCTTTCGAGGCCGATCCCGCCCTGCCCAACCTCCTGCTGGCGCCCTACTTCCAGGAGGCCGTGACCGCGGCCGCGGGTGCGTGGCGCCGGGTTGTGGTCGCCGCCATTGAAGCGGGCATCCCCGTCCCGGCCATGAGCAGCGCGTTGAGCTTCTTCGACGGCTACCGCCGCGAGCGCCTGCCCGCCAACATGACGCAGGCCCAGCGGGACTACTTCGGTGCGCACACCTATGAGCGCATCGACAAGCCGCGCGGCCAGTTCTTCCACACCAACTGGACCGGCCGCGGCGGCGACGTCACCGCCCGCACCTACCAGGCGTAAGGGCTGGGGGCCCATCCCTTAAGCGGAGTCGAGGCTTTAGCCGGATTAGGAGTATACGCCTGCACCGAGGCTGACCGGCTGAAGCCTCGACTCCGCCCGCATCCATAACCGCTGAGACGCCACATCAGAGCATCGCGCGCCGATATATCACATCAGGAGATCGTCAATGGTTGACCAGCAGGTCACCGCCATCCGCCATAAGAGCCGGGGCGCTGCAACGGAATGGCACTCCCTGAGCGCCGAGGACGCGCTCAGGCGGCTGGAGACCCATCCCGCAGATGGGCTGACCAACGAAGAGGCCGCCGCCCGGCTGCAGCAGTACGGTCATAACGAGCTCAAGGAAAAGCCGCGTCCCACCTTCCTGCAACTGGTCATCGCCCAGCTCAACAACTTCATCATCATCCTGCTCCTCGTGGCCGTCGTCATCTCGGCCCTCCTCGGTGATTGGGTGGAGGCTGTTGTTATCCTCGCCATCGTCGTCCTGAACACGATCCTGGGCGTGGTGCAGGAGAGCCGGGCCGAGCAGGCCCTCGAGGCCCTCAAGAAGATGTCTGCGCCGGAAGCGCACGTGATTCGCAGCGGCATGCGCAGATCCGTGCCGGCCGCCGAGCTGGTGCCCGGCGACATCGTGCTGCTGGAGGCGGGCAACTTCATCCCCGCCGACCTGCGGCTGGTCGAGGCAATCAACCTCAAGGTGGAAGAGGCCGCGCTCACCGGCGAATCGGTCCCGGTGCAGAAGAACGCGGGGCTGATCCTGGACGAGAACGCCTCGCTCGGTGACCGCAAGAACGCGGCGTTCATGGGGACGACCGTGTCGTATGGGCGGGGCCGGGGCGTCGTCGTCAACACCGGCATGACCACGCAACTGGGCCTGATTGCCGACATGTTGCAGAACGTCGAGGAGGAGCAAACGCCACTCCAGCAGCGGCTGGACGAGCTGGGCAAGATGCTTGGCATCGCGGCGCTGGCCATCTGCGGCGTCGTGTTCCTGCTCGGCCTGGCGCGCAGCGGTCTGTTCACCGAGGGCTTCTCTGTCGAGGTGCGCGACGCCATCGTCGAATCCTTCATGATTGCCGTTAGCCTCGCGATTGCCGCCGTGCCGGAGGGACTGGCTGCGGTCGTGACCATCAGCCTGGCGCTGGGGATGCGCGAGATGGTGCGGCGCAATGCTCTGATGCGCCGGCTGGCTGCAGTCGAGACCCTCGGCTCGGCCACCACCATCTGCACCGACAAGACCGGCACTCTGACCCAGAACGTGATGACCGTGACCCGGCTGTGGGTCGATGGCCAGACGGTCGAGGTCACCGGGGCCGGGAACGACCCCCGCGGGGAGTTCCTGGTGCAGGGCGCACCCATCGACCTGGCCTCCTATCCAGGCGTATCGACTGCGCTGTGGGTAGGCGTGCTGAACAACGATGCGCAGCTCGAAACCAGCACAACGGACGGCCGCGTCACGTTCCGCATCATCGGCGACCCCACCGAAGGCTGCATTCTCATCGCGGGCGCGAAGGCCGGTATCTACCGGGACGAGCTCAACGGCGCGTATCCGCGCGAGCAGGAAATCCCGTTCGATTCGGAACGCAAGCGCTTCGTGACGATTCATTCCGTCGAGCTGCCGCGCGACGAGGACAGCTCCCCCTTCCACGATGACCGGAGCCTGCGCTGGAAGTCGGTAGTCGTCAAGGGCGGGCCGGATGTGGTGCTGGAACTGTGCAGCCGCATGCAGACGCTGGACGACCGGGTGGTGGACCTGGACGACGAGCGCCGTCGGCAGATTCTCGCCGCCAACGATGCCATGTCCAGCCAGGCGCTGCGCGTGCTCGGCCTAGCCTACCGTATCGTCCCGCAGGTGGCCGATGAGTTTACTGCCCGCGACGTGGAGCGGGACCTGACCTTCGTGGGTCTCGTGGGCATGATCGATCCTGCCCGTGCGGAGGTCAAGCCCGCGCTGGAGCTGGCACGCGGGGCCGGCATCCGCACCATCATGATTACGGGCGACCACGCGGCCACGGCCCGCGCCATTGCCGAGAGCATCTCGCTGCTCCAGCCCGGCCACAAGGTCTACAGCGGTGCAGAGATCGATGGCATGACGGATGAGAAGCTGGCCCAGGAGGTGAAGGTCGCAGACGTCTTCGCCCGCGTCTCGCCGGAACACAAGATGCGGATCGTCGATGCGCTGCGGAGCAACGACGAGGTCGTGGCAATGACCGGCGACGGGGTGAACGATGCGCCGGCCATCAAGCGCGCGGATATCGGCGTCTCCATGGGCATTACGGGCACCGATGTCGCCAAGGGTACCGCGGATATGGTGCTGACGGACGACAACTACGCCAGCATCGTTGCGGCCATCGAGCAGGGCCGCATTATCTACTCGAATATCCGCAAGTTCGTCTTTTTCCTGGTCTCGTCGAACGTGGCGGAGATCGTGATCATCTTCGTGTCGGTGCTCGCGGGGCTGCCCATGCCGCTGACTGCGATCCAACTCCTGTGGCTCAACCTGTTGACCGACGGCGCACCCGCGCTCGCGCTGGCGATGGAGCGGGGCGACCCCGACGTGATGCAGCGGCCGCCGCGGCCGAAGCGGGAGCCGATCATCAACAGCTCCATGCGGCTCGGCATCGTCATCCAGACGTTTGCGCAGGCCGGGTGTGTGCTGCTGGCCTTCGTGCTCGGCCTCTCGTGGCATCTGACCGAGGCGCTGCCACCGGGTGAAAATGTCCTGGCCCACCTGTTGCGCTACGACTGGCGTGGGGTCAATGTCCAGACTGCAGAGACGATGGCCTTCGTCACGCTGTCGCTCTGCGAGCTGTTCCGTGCGTTCACCGTCCGGTCTGAGCGTGTCTCGATCTTCCGGCTGGGCCTCCTGTCCAACCGCTGGATGCTGTACGCGGTCGGCCTGTCCGTCGCGCTGCTGTTGCTCGTGGTGAACACGCCGTTCCTGCAGCCCATTTTCAACACGCACTTCCTGTCCGGCCGTGAATGGCTGGTCGTGCTGGGTCTGGCGATCATCCCGGCCATCGCGGAGGAAATCACCAAGTACTTCCTGCGGGCGCGCGACCGGCGGGTCATCGTGGCATAGAGGAGCATCACATGGATCTCGCACAAATCACCCAGATGTACGACTTCACCGGCAAGACCTTCGTCGTGACCGGCGGGACAGGCGTCCTCGGCGGCGAGGTGGCCTGCGCCCTGGCGGGCGTGGGCGCCAACGTCGTCCTGCTCGACCGCAACCTGGACCCGGCCGCGGGCGTGCTGGAACGCATGGGCCCGCACGCGTGCCAGGCGACCGCAGTCCACGGCGATGTCCTGAATCGCGATGCGCTGGCACAGGCCGTCGAGACCATCACTGAGCAGTTCGGTCCCATCTACGGTCTGGTCAACGCGGCCGGCGGCAACCGGCCCGCCGCGACGACCAGCGCAGACCTGAGTTTTTTTGACATGCCGGAGGACGCGCTGCGCATGGTCTTTGACCTCAACCTGCTCGGCACGCTGCTGCCCTGTCAGGTCTTTGGCCGGCACATGGCCGAGCGCGGGGAGGGCGTCATCCTCAATTTCTCGTCGATGGCTGCGCTGCGCCCGCTGACCCGCATCGCGGCGTATGCTGCGGCAAAGGCGGCCATCAGCAACTTCACGCAGTGGCTGGCCGTGCACCTGGCGCAGAACTACAGCCCGCAACTGCGAGTCAACGCGGTTGCGCCGGGCTTCTTCCTGGGCGAGCAGAACCGATTCCTGCTGCTGGATCGGGACACGGGCGAGCTGACTCAGCGCGGGAGGCAAATCATCGACCATACGCCCATGCGCCGCTTCGGCGTGCCCGAGGACCTGCTCGGTACGGTGCTCTGGCTACTCTCGCCCGCCTCTGCCTTCGTCACCGGCCTGACCGTGCCGGTGGACGGCGGTTTCTCGGCCTTCGGCGGGGTATAAATTTGACTGACGTTCGAGGGGTTCGGCCAACCTTCGGTTGGCCGAACCCCTCGAAGACCTTCCGAGGATACGATATGCCCAAACTGGCCCGTTTCTTCGTGAAGAGCGCCCTGCTCTATCTCGTGCTCGGCAGCATGATTGCCGGCCTGGCGCTCAGCGGCGCGGGGAGCCTCCCGCCTGTACTGCTGGCGTTGCGTCCCCTGGCCTGGCACCTGATGACTGTGGGCTGGGCCACGCAGCTCATCTTCGGCGTCGCCTTTTGGATGTTCCCCCACATGGCCGGGTCACAGCCGCGCGATGCCAACGCGCGGGGCGACGAGCGCCTCATCTGGACGATCTTTTGGGCGCTCAACGCCGGGCTGCTCCTGCGCGCGATTGCGGAACCGTGGGTCGCGCTGCGCCCGAACCCGGTCATCGCCGCGCTGCTGCCCTTGTCGGCCACCCTGCAGCTCGGCGCAGTCGTGGGCTTCGTGCTCATCACCTGGCCGCGCGTGCGCGGGCTGAGCGCCCGGGACCGGTGAGCCGTCATGCCCACGCTTGCCCGCTGGTATGTTAAGACCGCGCTGGTCTACCTCGTGGTCGGGGTCTTCCTGGGCTCGCTCATCCTGTGGAATAAGGGTTGGACCATCGCAGGGAGCTGGCAGTGGCTGGCCGCGCACATCGCCCTGGTGACATGGGGCTGGCTGCTCCTGCTGACGATGGGCGTGGCCTACTGGATCCTGCCGCGCTGGGGCCAGGAGCGCCGCCGCGTCTGGCTGGCCGGCCTGACCTACGGCTGCCTGAACATTGCCTTGTGGATTGTAGCGCTCGCGCCGTGGCTGCCCGCCGCGTGGCTCAACACGGTGGGAGGCGTCCTGCAGGCTGTCGCTTGTCTTGCCTTCGCGGTGCATGCCTGGCCGCGCGTCCGCAAGTCGGCCTACGGCAAATAGCACATAGCATCCCGCGACTGTCACCCTTTCGTCATCCCCGCTTCATCGCGCCTTCATTCACTCCTGGCAGAATTGCCCTGTTTGCCCCGCGGCGTTACGCACATGAGCGAACGCGTGGGCATACACCCACGCACCGGATACGGCGCGCCGATTATTTATGAGGGCATCGGAGGTTGACGTGGCAAGTTTCGGAATCAAGCGGCAGGAGTCCAAGACAGGGACCAAGAAGGAGCGGGTCATCCGCAAGCTGTCGGTCGATGAGGCGCAGGCCGGTCATTGGGCGCGCGACGGCGGCGCGCATCACTTCTACATCAATGGCGTGAGCGTGTGCAACCGGCCGCTGCGTTCGCATCCCGACAAAGGGACGTCAATGCGCAAGCTGTGCGCCGAATGCTACTCTGCGTTGAGCAACGCCATTGCACACGGCGCCATCTGAATCCCCGTTCGACCCGGATGATGATATAATCGGCCAGGCAGAACATCTGGAGGCAGAGCGTCTGATGGCCGTAACCCGCATCCTGGTCGTGGATGATGATCCCAAGATCCTGAGTCTCATGCGCCGGGGGCTGGCGTTTGCCGGTTACACGGTGGACCTGGCCCCCGATGGCGAGCAGGCCCTGGCGCGCGCGCGCGACAATCCCCCCGCGCTGGTCGTGTTGGATGTCATGTTGCCCGGCATGGACGGCCTCGAAGTGTGCCGGCGGCTGCGCGCGGGCGAACCCAACCTCGCCATCCTCATGCTCACGGGCAAGGACCGCGTGCCCGATCGTGTTGCGGGCCTGGATGCTGGGGCGGATGACTACCTCATCAAGCCGTTTGCGTTCGACGAGTTGCTCGCGCGCATCCGCGCGCTGCTCCGTCGCGCCCGGCCCCTGGAGGCGGAAGTCCTCTCCTTCGTCGACCTGTCGCTGGACCCGCGGACGCGCGAGGTCGAGCGCACGGGCCGCGCGGTCGACCTGACGACGAAGGAGTTCGACCTGCTCGAATACCTCATGCGGCACCCGCGGCAGGTGCTCTCGCGCGACCAGATTTTTGACGGCGTCTGGGGCTCGGACTTTCTCGGCGGCTCGAACGTCATCGACGTGCACGTGATGCGGCTGCGCGACAAGCTGGAGGCCGGCGGCGCGCCGCGCCTGATACAGGCGGTGCGCGGCATCGGCTACGCCCTGCGGGAGGAATAGGCCGTGTCACGTCCGGCCCGCCTGCCCGCCCGGCTGCGGCTTGCCCTGCTGCACTCGCTCGCGCCGGTCATCCTGGCGGCCGTCAGTGGTGCCGTACTGCTAGCGCTGGGGATGGTGGGCTGGCCGGTTGCGCTGGCCGCAGTCGCTCTGACGGGCGGGTGCGTGCTGGCGGTCAATTACTGGCTGGTGGGGCTGACCCTCGGCCCCATCGCCGAGATCACGCGCGTCGCCAGGCAAATCGCCGCGACCGGCCGGCTGGAAGATCGCGTGCCGCTGCCGCCCGCGCACGACGAGCTGCAGGAGCTAGTCAACACGCTCAATGCGATGCTGGCCCGGCTGGAACGCAATGTGCTGCGCCAGCGCCGGTTCCTTGCAGATGCTTCGCACGAGCTGCGCGGCCCCCTGATGGTCATCCGCGGCAACCTGGACCTGCTGCAGATGGACCTGCCCGCAGATGAGCGGAAGGCAGGGGCCCGCGAGGCCTCGGAAGAAGCGGACCGCATGGCCCGGCTGGTCGGCGACCTCCTGTTCCTGGCCGAAGAAGACGCCCACGCACGGCTGCAATCGGAGCCTGTCCACCTGGAGGACATCGTCGCGGAGGTCTGGCAGCGCGCGTGCAGCCTCGACGTGGATGTGCATGAGATGGTGCTCGCGTGTAACGAGCCTGTTGTCGTGCTGGGCGATCACTACCGGCTGACCCAGATGCTGTGGAACCTGGTCGAGAATGCGTTGCGCTACACCAACGAAGGCGGCCGCGTCACGCTCTGCTCGCGCCTCGCAGGCGAGCAGGTGGAACTGACCATCACCGACACGGGCATCGGCATCCCCGCCGAACACATCCCCCACCTGTTCGAGCGTTTTTACCGTGTGGACCGGGCGCGGCTGCGCGTCGAGAGCAGCACCGGCCTGGGGCTGCCCATCGTCAAGCAGGTGGCGGAAGCGCACGGCGGCGAGGTGCGCGTGACGAGCCGGCTCGGCGCTGGCAGCACGTTCACCGTTCTCCTGCCCCGGCTGCGCGAGACCCCGACCGCCGTCTCCAGATAACCACCTTCATTGAGTCGTCATCGTCCCTTCATCGTCCCTTCATTTTCATCTGCTAACATTGACTTGTTGTCGTCATGCTCGGACGTCCGGCATGGCGTCGTGGCGCGCGTCCGCGGCCCGGCGTGTTTGGCGACTTACTGTCTATCCGATAAAGGGGTAGTATAGCCCCTTGTGGGCGTCCTGACGGGCACAAGGCCCTAGGCTACGAGTGTTCGGATAGATTCTAATATGCGATTGAGGAGAACTTATGAAGACAGCACGCGAGATCAGAATTACCGCGCGTGATATGGCACAACTGCGCAAATATATCGAAGATGTCACCTGGGAGGACCCGCGCAAGCGCTCCGAGCTTACCGGCCTGGAGGCCGAGCTGGATCGTGCGGTCGTGGTCGATGATGCTCACGTGCCGGACGACGTGATTACCATGCACTCCGAGGCCCGGCTGGTCGATGTGGAGACCGGCGAGGAGATGGTGTGCAAGCTGGTCTTTCCCGATGAGGCCGATATTGCGCAGATGCGCATCTCCGTGCTTGCGCCCATCGGTACGGCCATGCTGGGCTATCGCGTGGGGGACCGGTTCGAGTGGGAGGTGCCCGCAGGCAAGCGTACGCTCCTGGTCAAGGAGATCCTGTATCAGCCGGAGAACAGCCAGGGCGCATGACGCGCCAACGGCCGTATAGCCGGATGAAAAACGTGCGATGCACTCGCGAGAGACATCGCACGCTTCTTTTACAACCCCGACAGGTCTAACCCTTCGATGAGCTCATGGAAGCATTCCAGGTCGGGCATCCGGTGGCGTTCGTCCGCCGTCCGCCCCATCAGATAGGCCGTGAACACGATCTCCAGCAGCTTTTCCTGGAATTCGGTCCGCTCCGCGTCCAGGTAGACGAGGTGCGTGGCCGCGGCCTGCAGGATATTCAGCTCCTCCGCATCGTCACGGACGAGGGACCAGTTATCATCGGTCACCGGTATGATCAGCTCGGCGGCCCGCCGCAGACAGAACGCCGGATCGGTCAGTTGAGTTCTACTATCACCAGGCATGACATTACCTCGCAGATTGATACGCTTGCGCATGGAGGAGCATACCGAGGCAGCGTGAAGCGCGAGTGACGCCGCAATGACAAGTTGATGAAAGGCGAGCAACCCGCGTTATAATGGCTCGCATCCAAACCTTATCAAGAGCGAGGAACCGTATGCTGGAAGCCCTGCGCGAAGAACTGTGGCGGCTGCACATGGAGCTGCCCAAGAACAACCTGGTCATGTGGACCGGCGGCAACATCAGTGCG
>JAKPQT010000565.1 GCA_029555885.1 Chloroflexota bacterium
ATCGGGCAGTCGCCAGTCAAGGCGGCGCTGTGCCCCTTTGGGCATGCCGCCTTGGTCCGGTCAGTGCCGCACTTGGGGCATGTCCACCCCGCCGCGCGGTCCAGCGCCTGCTGAATGGCAACGCCCGCGCGGTCGGCCCACTCGTCGGGCACGTTGCGAACGTCAATGAAGGCCAAGCTCATGGCGTCCAGCAGTTCGTCGCTTAGTTCAATGGTCGCCATCCGTTCGCCGTTGTGGCCGCGCTCGCGCACGGTCATAAGCACCCGGCCGTCTTCCTCTCGGTTCACGCTCACGTAGGCCGGGTACGGGTGGTGCGCTTCAGTGTGCGCGTACAGGTTGGTTCGCATGGTCTTTCTCGCTCCGGTTACAGGGGCCTAACCCCTCGGACGCGAGCCCCAACGGCGGCCCGCAGTGTTTGCTTCTTCCGGCGCCGTCACGCCGTTGGGTCCGCGTTACCTCGAACGTTAGGCCTTCAATCCGGCCACAGGTCGTTTCCGTGGCATCCGCCCTCTGCGCGGCTCCCCATGCAGCGCGACAGGGCTTCGTCGGCCGTCATCGCACCGCACTGCTGGCACGGCGGCTTGCTCCACGCTTCGTGCAGCGCCTCGGCGCAGGGCCGGCAGGTAACCGCGCGCTTGTCCACGCCAGTCACCACATGCTCGCAGTTGTGGCACTTGTTCATGTAGCTGCCGGGCGCGTAGCCGTAGCGCTTCAGGTGCTCCCACTCATCACGCTCCGGCGGCAGGCCTAACCCCTCGGTCAAGCGGAGTCCAAACGGCGGGCCAAGTTTGCTCATCTTCCTACTCCTGCGGCGCCGTTTGGCCCCGCTTACCTCGAACGTTAGGCCGCAGCCCACCGTATCTGTCGCCCGCGAAGGGCTGATCCAGCGTGAACCCGTTTGCCAGGATGTCGCACACCACGGTGCGCTCAGGGTCGCGCATGCTGCTCTGCCAGGCTTGGAGCGCATCACAGCGGCGCTTGTAGAACGCGGCGGCGTCTCGCAGTTCCTTCAGCTCTTCCAGCGCGGCCAGCGTGTCGCCAGCGTGGCCCAGTTCCTCGCACAGTCTGGCGGCTCGCAGCATGCGGCGCATGTTCGGCCCGGCGAGCGGCCTAACCCCTCCATCAAGCGGAGAGCCGCCGGCAGCGGTCGTGGGTGCTTCAGGGTTCTGCATGGGGCGTCTCCCGCTTATGTCGAACGTTAGGCCGCAATCCATCCAGCGCAGCGCGCAGCCGCGCCAAGTCTTCGACGTGCATGTGGCCTTCTTCCACTACCCACTCGACGGCCTGAACCAGCGGCTTGTGGCGTTCTAGGTCTTCGCGCATGCGGCTGCGGCC
>JAKPQT010000585.1 GCA_029555885.1 Chloroflexota bacterium
GGAGCCAGCAGGCGCAGCTCAATGACCTGCGGGCGCGCATGGCGCGGGGCGAGCAGGAACTGGCGGATCTGCGGGCGCAGCTTGGGAAGGCGCAGGCGCGGCTCAAGTCGCTCGAAGATGTGCTGGCGCGGCGGGCCGAGATCGAGGCGGGCTGGCAGCAATTGGGCAGCGCGCGGGAGGCTGAGGCCCGCTGGAACAGCCGGCTGCTCAGCCACAGCCAGTTGCAGGACAGGCTCAACGCTGCGCAGCGCGCGGTGGACCAGGCACGCGCGGATCTCGTCGCGGAGCAGCGCCGGCTGCAGGCGCAAGCCGCGGAGCTCCAAGGTAAGGCGGCTGCCGTCGAAGGACACCGGCGCACGTTGGTCCAGGTGCAGGCGCTGCTTGCGGAGATGGCGGAGCAGCAGGCTCGCCGCGAGGCGATTGCCGCAGAACTGCACGAAGTGATTGAGGTCGCGGCCGGGCTGCGCCACGAGATGGAGCGCGTCAAGGCCGAGGGACAGGCCGTGAAGGAGCGCCTGGCCCTGTTGCACGAGTCGGAAGATGCAGTTTGCCCGGTGTGCAACCAGTCGTTGAGTCCCGAACATCGCGCGCATGCCGAACGACAGCTCGCTGCAGAGCGCGATGCGCTCGCCGAACGCTTCCGGGACGCGAATACACGCATCAAGGAGTTGTCTGAGCGTAAGGCCGGCCTTGAAGCGGAGGATCGCGAGCTCGCACGCGGCCTCCACACCCGCGACGCACGGCAGCGGCAGGCTGCGCAGACTGAAACCCTCGTGGCAGACGGCGAAGCTGCGGCCGCACAACTGCCCGGCGTGGCCGAGCAGCTCAGCCAGGTCGAAGCGCGGTTGGCAGGGGAAGATTACGGCGGCCCGGCTCGTGAACAGTTGAGCCGCATCCTGGCGGCGATGGCGGAGACGGGCTATGACGGGCAGGCCCATGCGGCTGCGCGCAAGGAAGTCGAGCGGCTGATGCCGTACGACGCGGTATACCAGCGCCAACTGCTCCCCGCGCTCGAGGGCCTGGGTGAGGCGCAAGGTCGCTGCGAGTCACTGGCGGGCCAGGTTGGCCGGCGCGCGGAAGAACTGGCCGAGGACCAGGCGCGCCGCGCGGAGCTGGAGGCGGCCGTCGCTGAGCTGCCGCGACTGGAGGCGGTGCTCAGACAGGCGGATGCGAAGGTGCAATCCGCGGAACAGGCCAGCCGCCGCGCACAGCAACAGCAGGGCGCGGCACAGCAGCAACTGGATGCGCTGGACCGGCTCGTCGAGCGCCGCGATGCGCTCCGCGAACAACTGGATGCTCTCAACGTCGAGATCGGCATCTATACGGAGCTGCGCGAGGCCTTCGGCAAGAAGGGCATTCAGGCGATGATCATCGAGAGCGCCATTCCCGAGGTCGAGACAGAGGCGAACCGGCTGCTCCAGCGGATGAGCGAAGGCCGGATGAACGTGCGCCTTGAGACGCAGCGCGAGAAGGTCACCGGCGGCGTTGCGGAGACCCTCGACATTATCATCGGCGATGAGCTGGGCTCGCGAGCCTACGAGCTCTTTTCTGGGGGCGAGGGCTTTCGTGCAAACCTGGCCCTGCGCATCGCGCTCAGCAAGCTGCTGGCGCGGCGCGCAGGTGCGCAGCTGCAGACCCTGATCATCGATGAGGGCTTTGGCTCGCAGGATACGCGCGGGCTCAGCCTGGTGGTCGAGACCATCAATTCCATCAAGGACGACTTCCAACTCATCGTGGTGATCAGCCACATCGAGGAGCTGAAGGACCAGTTCGGCGCGCGCATCGACGTGGTCAAGCAGGCCAACGGGTCGCGCGTCGC
>JAKPQT010000599.1 GCA_029555885.1 Chloroflexota bacterium
AGAGCCAACCCGGCGCAGATCACGGCCACCTGCCTGGCACGGCCCGCACGCCAGGCCCAGACCGCGAACAGGGCGGCCGCGGCACCGCCGGCCAGCAGCGCGGGAAGGGATGGCGTGCCTTGCCGCGCCGCCACAATGCCCATCAGAACCGCCAGGGTGAAGAAGATGAGAGTCACCGGTGCTCTTTACGAGACCTCAGCAGACCGGAAAACAGCATACAGCCAGTGTACTTCGGCAATACCATCCGCGTCGAGAGGCGCTTGTTGGCGCCTCGCCGCGACGATGCTATGATGACCAACCGATGAACATCCTGTGCACGAGCCTGGGCTGCAAACTGAATCAGGCCGAAGTGGAGGATCTGGCTCGCCGCGCTTCCACCGCCGGCTGGACCGTCGTGGCTGACCCCGTCGCTGCGGATTGGGCGGTGGTCAACACCTGCGCGGTCACACACGTCGCGGAGCGCAAGGGCCGGCAACTCCTGCGCGCGCTTCATCGCGCCAACCCGGCGCTGCGCATCGCGATCACGGGGTGCCAAGCGGAAGTGCCCGGTCCGGGCGTCGGGTCGTTTGCTGGTGTCGCGCTTGTAGTGCCCAATCGCGACAAGGACACGCTCCTCGCGCGCCTTGAGGAGGCTGCTGCACGCCAGAGTACAACGCTGCGCAAGCCCCGACCTGTGCCGGGCGCGTCCGTCGGGCATACTCGCACGTTGGTCAAGATCCAGGACGGGTGCGACAACGCCTGCACTTATTGCTATGTGCGGCTGTCGCGCGGGAGCCAGCGCAGCACGGCGCCTCAGGACGTGCTGCAGGAGGTGCACAGCCGAGTGACCGAGGGCTATCGCGAGATCGTCCTTACGGGGGTGCACATCGGCGCTTACGGCAGGGACAGCGCCCCTGGCGCGCCCCTCCCGCGCGAGCGTGGCTGGTCGTTGGCGCGTCTGGTCAGCATGCTCCTGGCCGAGACGAGCGTCGAACGGCTGCGCCTCTCGTCGATCGAGCCCTGGGATCTCAACAACGATCTGCTGGAATGCTTTGGACGTCCTCGCCTCTGCCGGCACGTACACCTGCCGCTGCAGAGCGGGAGCGACGCGGTCTTGCTGCGCATGGGCCGCAACTATGATGTCGCGCACGTGTCGTCCTTGATTGGTGCACTGCGTGCGCGCGTCCCGGACGTCTGCGTCACCACGGACGTGATGGTCGGTTTCCCGGGTGAGACCACTGCGCAGTTCGAAGAAACGATGGCCCTCGTCGAATCCCTGGCCCTGTCGCGCCTGCACGTCTTTACCTTCTCTGCCCGCCCCGGGACGGCTGCCGCCAGAATGCCCGATGCCGTTGACCCCCTCGTCGCCGCAGCGCGCAGCTGGGCACTGATCGCCCTGGGCCAGCGCCTGGCCCGACGATTCCACGAGCGCTTCCTGGGGAGGACGATCGAAGTGCTCTTTGAACGGCAGCGCGGGCGGGACGCGTCCGGCCTGCCCGTCTGGGACGGCCTGTCGGACCACTATGTCCGGGTGCGCGCTGCGTCGCCTGCGAACCTGGTGAACGCCATGGTGCCCGTGCGCTGCGTGGCCGCGGACGCCAGCGGCCTGGTCGGGGAGCTCGTCGCATGACAGCCGATTGCAGCCCAACCGCGGACAGCATGCTCCAGATCGCCGTGCGAGCGGCGCGGGAAGCAGGCGTCCTGCTCGCCGCGCGCTATCGCCGTCCGCACCAGGTGCGAGTCAAAGGCCCGCGCGACATCGTTACGGAGGCGGACCTGGCTGCGGAGCAGGCGGCACTGGCCATCATCCGCGAGGGCTGTCCCGAGGGGTTGATCGTGTCGGAGGAATCCGACAGCGATCGCAAGGCCGAACCCGAGCGGCCCGTCTGGTACGTGGATCCATTGGACGGCACCACGAACTATGCGCGGGGGCTGCCGATGTTCTGCGTGTCGGTAGCCATGGCCGTGGCGGGCGTAATGCAGT
>JAKPQT010000612.1 GCA_029555885.1 Chloroflexota bacterium
CCGGAGAAGCTGCGTCCCAGTCCGCCGGCAGCAAAACGGAACAGACCGGTTACATCAAGGGCTTCTACATCTCCTACGCGGCGCTGGGCAGCGCCGACTTCATCGCGCACGCACACGACCTGCTGGAAAACACGGAACTGAACGCGGTCGTCATGGACTTCAAGAGCGATCGCGGGCTGCTCACCTTCCCGACCGAAGTCCCCCTGGCACAGGAGATCGAGGCGGACCAGGCGCCGGTCATCCGGGACCCGGCAATCTTCCTCCAGTGGTTCAAAGACCGCGGCGTGCATACGGTCGCGCGCATCGTCATCTTCAAAGACACCATGCTGGCGCGCACCTATCCCTCGTTGGCCATCATCGACGCCGCAACCGGCGACCTGTGGCGCGACCAGGAACAGCAGGCCTGGGTGGACCCTAACCGGCAAGAGGTGTGGGACTACAATATCGCGCTGGCGGTCGAGGCGGCCAGGCTGGGATTCGACGAAGTGCAGTTCGACTACGTGCGCTTTCCGACCGACGGCAACCTGCACACCGCGCTTTACGCGCTGCCCAACACCTATGAAAACCGCATCGCAGCCATTACCGGACTGCTCAGCAGAACACAGGCCGCGCTGGCGCCCTACGGAGTCACTTTCGGCGTGGACATCTTCGGCTATGCGCCCTGGGTCAACGACGATGTGGGCATCGGCCAGCACATCGAAGCGCTGGCGCCCTACGTAGACTACCTCGCGCCGATGGTCTATCCCTCGACGTTCGCCAATGGGCTGCCTGGCCAGAACGCCAAGTACGCCAACGCCATCGCCTACCCGTATGAGATCGTCCACCTGAGCACCGGTCGTGCGGTGGAGCGGGCACGCGCGGTCAACCCCGCCATCGAGATACGCCCCTGGCTCCAGGACTTCGGAGACTATGCGTTCGACTGGCGCGACTACACCCCCGGCGAGATTCGCGCCCAAATGGACGGCGCACGCGAGGCCGGGGCCCGCGGCTGGTATTTGTGGGACCCTGCGGTGCGCTACAGCCGCGCGGCGCTGGTCAACGCGGAGCCGAGCTTCCCACCCAACATTGCCGGTCAGGTGCTCGTGCTGGCGTTTCGCGATTTCGCGCTGCCCGGCGAAGCGGCCGCGGCCGGGGCGCTCACGCCGGAGCAACTACGCGCGGACCTGGAGGCGCTGCTGGCAGCCGGGTTCTTCCCGGTGAACCTCCGCGACCTTGCGCCCGGCAAGCTGTCCGCCGTGCCTGCGGGCAAGCGCGCGGCCGTCCTGACCTTCGATGACTCGCTCGCCAGCCAGTTCCGCCTGCTGGAGGGCGGCCAGGTGGACCCGCAGAGCGCGGTCGGCGTGTTGCTGGCATTCAACACCGAGCACCCTGCGGACTGGCCGCTGCGCGCGACCTTCTTCGTCCGGCAGGAGGCTGGTCGGCCCGGCGACGGACTGTTCGGCACCAACGATGTGGCGCCGGTCAAGCTACAACTATTGCGGAGCTGGGGCATGGAGGTGGGGGTGCAGCCACTGGCCGGCAAGCCATTGGGAGAGATGACGCCGGAGGAAGTGCAGCAGGCGCTCGGCCAGCCGGCGGCCCAGGTGGCAGAGTGGATCGGCGACTATGCCGTGACCTCGCTGGCTCTTCTGGACGGCAACTTCCCGCGGGATCCGGCGCTGCTGCGCGGCGGCACCTACGGCGAGCAGGCCTACAGCTACTCGGCTGCGGTGGGCACGAACCAGGGGCTGGCGACCTCGCCCTGGGCAGAGACCTTCGACCCTTACCATATCGCGCGCGTGCGAGCCTCCGGCGAGGACCTGGCCGCGTGGCTCAAGCAGATGGAAGCGCGCGGCAACTTCTACGTATCGGACGGCGAATAGACAAATAGGCTGGCCGGACGCGTATTGCGTAGCCGGCCAGCCCATCAGGAGCTTAAAAGAAGAGGCCCCAAGCAACCGTCTGGCTTTCCCGATCTCTTGCTCGCTTTTTATTCTCGTTGAGGTCTCGTTCTGAACTTCGCCTTACGCAGACGTCACCCTTACTACAGACCTTCGAGAATGCCAGTTTCCTGGTCAGCTTCGAGCTTAGAATCGCCGTTCGATTTCTCGGGGCTCTCTTACCACTTGTTCCGTAACCGATTTCTCAGTTGTACCTCTGTTTCCCTGCCAGTCTCGCTTTGGATCCTATCCCTCTACGACTTTGCGGTCGATTCATGAGTTTACACTGCTATTTTCGATGTCCTTCTCAAGTGGCAGATGTAATATAGCAGAGTTGCCCCAATTTGTCAATAGATTTGCGCTAATATTAAGGTTGACAAATCCAGGCTGCATGGGGTGTATCACTCGAATATACTTCTCGGAGGCAAATAAATGATTAATCGTCATAGTAGAGCCTGGGGATATGTGTACAACTCGTGCAGTTCCGTGCGCACTGCGCGAGGTCACCCCGATAGGTGGGTTTTGGTAGGGGCGGAGGCCCTATATGGCGCATGCTCGCCCCACCGCGGCCTGTGTATCCTCTGTGAGTAACCTGCTGGCCGCGGGCGGCATCAAATCCAGAGAAGGGATCGGCCATGCGCGCCCTATCTCGCGTGTGAAATTGTGCACGCGCCCAGATGTAGGGTCCAGTGTCTGCTGCCGCCGCGATGGCGTGCTGCGCGGCTCAGAATCGCCTGTGGATAGATGTGGGCAAGATGTAATGCTATTCACAAGGTTATTCACTTAGGCTGTGGATGGCGGTTTTGAAGTATCTCGGAAATGTGCTAGACTAGGCCAGTGTGCAGCGTCGGAGCCACCACGGGTTCGGCGCTGCTATTCATGTGTGGAGAACACTTCTTGCGGACATCCAAACCCCTCGAGAATCGCCGGGACACTGCCCCGGTGCGCCTGATGACTTATAACATCCACCGGTGGGCCGGGCGAGATCAGCGTCTTGATCTGGACCGTTTGGCGAGCGTCATTCGTGATGCCGGCGCAGATGTCGTCGGGCTGAACGAGGTCCTGCATCCTGTGACCATGAACGGGCGTACCTACGCGCCGTTGGCCGAACTCGCCGACAAGCTGGACATGCGGTATGCCTTCGGGCCGAGCGGCTGGCTGGACTATGGGCCAGGCTGGCAGGGGCCGGTGGGCAACGCTCTGTTGAGCCGGTTTCCCCTGCGCGATGTGACCAACACCCTGCTGCCGCGCCTGCCTAGCAGCAAACAGCGCTCGCTGCTAGGCGCTACGCTCGCCGGCGGCGCGGCCCGTGACCTGACCGCCTTCGTCACCCACCTGGATCACGCCTTCGAGGGCACCCGACTGCTGCAAATCCAGGGGGTGCTGAAGCGTATGGCGCAGCACGGCCCGCATTTCCTCGTCGGTGACTTCAATACGCCGGGCTTTGTCGGGCGCAACACGCGCCTGTTGCTGCCGCCGGTGCTGCGGATGCTGGCCGCAGCAGGCTATCAGGATGCCTTTCATGCGGTGGGCAACGGTTCGGGCCGCACCTTCCCGTCACATTCCCCATTGGTGCGCATCGACTTCCTGTTCCTGCCGCTGCGCTGGGCTCATGGGTTGCGTTCTGCGCGCGCGTTGGGCGGCGATGTGATGCACCAGGCCTCCGACCACCGCCCGCTGATCGTGGAGTGGGCGTGGCCGCAGGGCGAGGCCCTGCCTGCATAGGTATCCTGGACACGCAAAACTAATCTTCGATTACATGCGGCCCAAACTGCGGGTCGCCCTGCCCTGCAAGCGGGCTTGTAGGACGGGTTGGCGACCCGTCCTACGTTTCTGCTCAGGATGCTCTGCAATGCGCAGGGGAGTGACGTCATGAAGGTCCTCACTTACAACGTCCACGGCTGGCGTACGACGGAAGGCGCACCCAATGTCACGCAGGTGGCGGAGGTTATTGCGGCCAGCGGCGCGGACCTGGTGGGGCTGAACGAGGTGTTCCACCCCCAGCCGGTCGGCCAACCGACCGGCCAGCCTGCCGGCGCACCGGCCCTGCTGGACCTGGCCGCCCGGCTGGGGATGCATTGGGCCTTCGGGCCTACGCAGCCTGCGCAGGGCCGGCCCGACAGTCCGCACGACCATCCGCCCTACGGCAATGCGCTGCTCTCGCGCTGGCCCGTCCTGGCCTATGCGGCACATCATCTCGCTCCCATGACCACCTACGGCAAGCGCGGGCTGTTAGAGGTGCGGGTCCTCCCGCCCTCCGACCGGCCCCTCACGGTCTACGTCATTCACCTGGATCACCGCGTCGAGGCGCTGCGGCTGGAGCAGTGGGCTGCGGCGTTGACCTGGCTGCAGCGCGACCGCACCCGCCCCCATCTGCTGCTGGGCGACTTCAATGCGCTGGCTGCGACCGACTATCCGTCTGCCGAGGCGCGTGAACGGCTGGCGGCTTACCAGCAGGCCCAGAACTGGCCCGTCCCCGCCTTTGACCTGATCGACCAGGTCCAGAAGGCCGGGTATACGGATGCCTACGGCCGCTTCCGGCAGGCCGCCGGCGCACCGGATGGGGCCACCTTCCCGGCTGCGGACCCCGAGCGCCGCATCGATTATATCTTCGCCTCGGCCGCCGCCGCAGAACGCCTGCTGGCGTGCCGGCCCTTCGACCACCCCACCGCCCGCACAGCCTCGGATCACCTCCCCGTGCTGGCTGAGTTCGACGCTCTCGATGGCTGAAATCGACCCCACAGGCCCGGCACACGGTTCGCCCGCATGGTGGGACGCCCGATATGATAGCGGTGATGCGCCCTGGGACACCGGCATCGTGCCGCCGGAGGTCGTGGCGCTTGTAGGGTCGGGGCGACTGACGCCCGGCTGGGCGCTGGACCTGGGCTGCGGCAGCG
>JAKPQT010000614.1 GCA_029555885.1 Chloroflexota bacterium
TGGCACATGGGCGAGAGCGAGGTCTCGCAGCCGCAGAACGTGGGCTTCGATGATTTCTACGGATTCCTGTCGGTCTCGGACATGTACTCGGAGTGGCGTGACCCGCACTACTTTCCGGACATCGTCTATTCGGCGGCGCGCAGCGACTGGATCAAGAACATGCCGTTCAATCGCTGCTTCGTCCATGCCACCCGCGGCGGCAAGGCCGAGAATGTCGAGGAGGTGACCATTCCGGTGCTCTCGCTGCTGGACGAAAAGTGGTGCCAGTACTCCGAGCAGTTCATCCGCCGGCGCGCCGGCAATGCGCAACCGTGGCTGCTCTACCACTGCACGCGGGGCGCGCACTTCGACAACTATCCGAGCGAGCCCTTTCTGGGCAAGTCGCCGGCGCGCCATCCCTACAAGGACACGCTGCTCGAGCTCGACCAGATCATCCGGCGGCTCACCGATGCGCTGGCGCAGACCGGCCAGCTCGAAGACACGCTGATCTTCATCAGCTCAGACAACGGTCCGCACATGGAAACCTGGCCGGATGCCGCGTTTACGCCGTTTCGCTGCGCCAAAGGCTCCACATGGGAGGGAGGGGTGCGGGTGCCCGGCATCCTGCACTGGCCGGGCATGATCGAGCCCGGCCGCCAGAGCGACGGGCTGTTCGACTTCAACGACATCCTGCCCACGCTGCTCGGCCTGGCGGGCGAATCGGCACGGCTGCCCTCGGACCGCTACATCGACGGCGTCGACCAGAGTTCGTTCCTGCTGGCGCCCGATGGATTGTCCAACCGCAAGTACCACTACTACTGGCTGCAGGACAATTTTTCGGCGCTGCGCTGCGGTGAGTACAAGCTGATGCGCATGGCGATCAGCGACAACGACACCGATGCCGCGGGGCCGGGCGGCTTCACTGGCGTGCTGCAGCAGTTCGCGTATTCGCGCCTGTACAACCTGTACCTGGACCCCAAGGAAACGCACAACTACCTGACGCGCAAGCTGGCCTACGTCGAGGCCTTCCAGCTGGGCATGCGGGCGCACTTCCAGACGTTCCGCAAGTACCCGCCCAAGAAGGTGATGGGGTTGGCGGCGGCGGATTCGCGGCAGGCGGGCGGGTGAGCCGGGGCTTCGGATCGAGCCGCATTGAGCGTGACCGCTGCTGCCGAGGCCGACTTCGATTAAGTCCTGCGCTGGAGAGTGGACCCATTCGGCGAAGCGCCAGCGTGGCTCCAGGCCGGAACGATTTCGGCGGCGCTGAATGATCTGGCCGCCGGCC
>JAKPQT010000625.1 GCA_029555885.1 Chloroflexota bacterium
GGCCGTCGCGGTCAGCGGCACGGTGCCGGTCAGCTCGGCAGTGGTCGTCAGCGCCGCAGTCGCAGGCATGGCCTCGACGGCACTCTCATCGGTAGCGGCCTCTTCGGCCAGCGGCCCCGCGGCCTCCTCCGCCACGATCACCTCATCCTGCGCCGCGGCCTCCCCTTCGAGCGGCTTCTCATCGAGCATGGCAAGTTCTTGCGAGGCGACCACGGCGGCCACCGGCTGCTCGTCGTCGCGGGCCGGACCGATGACCTGAATCAGGCTGGCGAGCCGCTCGCGCGTGGTCATGACTTGTGCGATCGCAGACTCGACCGGCAGCTTACCCAGGCCCCACAGCCCCACCACGCCGGCCACCGCCAGCCCTGCAAGCCAGACACCCCAGCGCGGCCCCGCAGGCCGCAGATTGCGGCCGCAGTGCGGGCACACGCTGAGGCCCAACGGCACGCGGCCGTGGCAGCTTGCGCACGTAACCGAAGTCACATGCCGCCGCTGGCGCGCGCCGCATTCGGGGCAAAGCACCACCCCCTGATGGAGGGGCGCTCCGCAACGTTTACAGTACATGGGTTATTCCCCTTGGATGGACGGAGACGAATTACAGATTACAGATTGAAGATTGAAGATGTAACGCTGGCAAACAACCTCTGTGGTGGCTGATTGGGCTAATCTTCAATCTTCAATCTTCAATTTTCAATCGTCATTCGTCCGGGTTTCAACGAATCCCGAGGGTCGGGAACGTGCCGTTGATCAGGGAGCTAATCTCGCGCACCGTGAGCAGGCCGACCAACAGCAGCAGCAGCCCGAAGCCGATCAGGTGCACCATGCCTTCGCGCGCAGGCTCGATGCGCCGCCTGCGCAGTGCCTCGATGACGATGAAGAGCAACCTCCCGCCGTCCAGTGCAGGCAGCGGCAGCAGGTTGGTGAGGCCGAGGGCCGCGCTGAGCAGCCCGACGAACGACAGGACCGGCTGGATGGACTCAACTGCCAGCGCGGAGCGCACCACCTCGCCGGTCGTGGCCGCGATGCCCACCGGCCCCATGAACCCGGCATCGGCAATGGGGCGGCCCTCGCGGATCAGGTTCGCAGGAATCGCAAAGGTCAGATAGATGATGTTGCCCAGGCTCTGCACGCCCGCGGAGATGGCTTCCAGGGGCCGGGCCGGGCGAATCGCCATGCCGATTTGCACGCCCAGTGCGCCCTGGTTCGCCGGCGGATTGGTCCGCGGGGTCATCGTGAGGTCCAGCGTCTGTTCCGCGCCGGTCGCCGGGTCGGTGCGCACCACGGTGTACACCACCGGCTGGCCGAGATGCCCGCTGGTATACGTCTGCAAATCGGTGATGTTGATGAGCGGCTGACCATCCGCCGCGATCAGGCGATCATCCACCCGCAGGCCCGCCTGTTCGGCAGGCGAACCCGGCGCGATGCCCATGATGAGCGCACCGGGCTTGCTGGCATCGGGGACGCCCTGCATAAAGGCCAGCACAGTGAAGATAATGACGGCCAGGATGAAGTTCATCACCGGCCCGGCGAGCAGCGTGGCCGCGCGTGCCCCGCGCGACGCTGACGCAAAGCTGCCCGGATCCGTGGGGTCATCTTCCCCGCGCATCCGCGCAAAGCCGCCAAACGGAATCGCATTGAGCGAGTAGATCGTGCCCCCGCGCTCGAACAGCTTGACCACGCGCGGCGGGAACCCGAACCCGAATTCTTCGACGATGATGCCGTTGCGCTTGGCAACCAGCAGATGGCCCAACTCATGTATGAAAACGACGACGCCCATCACCAGGATGAACGACAGTAAGGTCAAACCCATGCCTTCCTCACGTTTTTCTCCGCACCGGCCTGCGGCGCCTGCCCGGTCGCCGCGCACTGATGGGGACAATTATTATACCCGGTATCAGTATAACCGGCAAAACTCCCCTTTTCAGCAGCAGTAATTCCAAAGTCAGTGGTTCGACCTATTGCCAGGCGGCCACGACCGCGGCCAACAGCGCGGCATCCTCCGCCGGCGCAACCGTGCGCGGGTCGAGCAGCAGTTGGCCGTCCGCGATGCGGGCAACGACCGGCGGCACGCCCCGCCGCAGCGCGGCAGCCAGCGCATCGGGCCGGGCGGTCGCCAGCGCGACGGCGTGCGTCGGGAGGGTCTCCCCCGGCAGCGAGCCGCCGCCGACCGTGGACGTGGCAGGCACGACCGTCGCAGGGATGCCCGCGGCCTGCAGGTGTGCGGCATACTCGTCCGCGCGGCCGGCCAGCGTCTCCAGCGGCATCGCCAGCATCCGCCAGACCGGGACTGCGGTCTCCGCTTCCCCGCGCACATAGTGCAGCAGGGTCGCCTGCAGCGCGGCCAGCGTGCTCTTGTCCACCCGCAGCGCGCGGGTCAGCGGGTGGTGGCGCAGCGCGTCGACCAGGTAGGCGTTGCCGACGATGATGCCGGCCTGCGGCCCGCCGAGCAGCTTGTCGCCGCTAAACGTGACCAGGTCTGCACCGGCCGCGATGCTCTCCTGCACCACCGGCTCCGGGCTGATGCCGAAGCGGGATGTGTCGAGCAGCGACCCGCTGCCCAGGTCGTCCACGACGGGCACGCCGTGCTCGCGGGCCAGCGCCACCATGTCCGCGAGGGCCACCTCTGCGGTGAAGCCGATCTGCTTGAAGTTCGAGGATTGGACGCGCAGCAGCATGGCCGTATCCGGGCCGATGGCCGCGCGGTAGTCGCGCAGGTGCGTCCGGTTGGTCGTGCCGACCTCGACCAGTTGCGCGCCGCTCTGCCGCAACACGTCGGGGATGCGGAACCCGCCGCCGATCTCGACGAGCTGCCCGCGCGAGATGACCACCTCGCGGCCGCGGGCCAGCGCAGACAATACGAGAAACACCGCACCCGCGTTGTTGTTGACCACGAGCGCGGCCTCCGCGCCGGTCAGCCGCCGCAGCAGCGCCTCCGCGTGGATGTAGCGCGAGCCCCGCTCGCCCGCGGCCAGGTCATATTCCAGGTTGCTGTAGCCCGCGGCCACGCTGTCCATCGCGCGGCGCGCGGCGTCGCTCAGCGGCGCGCGGCCCAGGTTCGTGTGGATGATGACGCCCGTCGCGTTGATGACCGGCGCGAGCGTGCCGCGTGCCAGCGCGGCGAGCCGCTCCGCTGCGGCCGCGGCCAGCGCCTCCGCGGTGGGCACGGCTGCGCCCGCACCGGCCGCGCGCTCCCGCGCCTCGGCCAGCACCTCGCGCACCGCGTCCAGCGCGAGGCTGCGGCCGTGCTCAGCCAGCGGCCCGGCCAGCGCCGGGTGTGCCAGCAGCCGATCCACCCCGGGCAGCCGCCGCCGCACATCGACCTTCGTTTCGTCGGTCATCCCATCCCCCCATAAACAAACGGCCCGGCTCCCCCGCCCCAGCCGCAGAGAACCAGGCCCTCATCATCATGTCGCTTCCAGTATCCAGCTTCCAGTACCAGCATGGGCGAAGAGGGGCTCGAACCCCCGACCTCCTCGGTGTAAGCGAGGCGCTCTGACCGACTGAGCTATTCGCCCGTGTCCAGCGGACGTGCACGTCCACGCGGACGCATACGTCCGCCATTATAGCGCAAGAGGCAGCAGCCGTCAACGAATAGAGCAACGAATAAACGAATCGTCCCACCCCACCGCATTCGTTCATTCGTTGCCGGATTCGTTGACGGCGCCCCCCCGCAACCCCTCCTCCGCCTGCTCCACCGTCACCCCGAACACCCGCGCCACCCCCGCGGGCACGCCCGCATCGCCGCTCGCCTGCCACAGCCGGGCGAGGTTACGCAGCGTCACACCGATGCTATGTTCATCCGTGAACTCGACAAAGAGCTCCAGAGTGCGCAGCAAGTGCTCACGCGCTTGCGGCCATTGCTCCTGCGCTTCCGCCAGCAATCCCAAGCTGCCATACAGCCTTGCTTGACCATGCCTATCGTTGAATTCGATGAACAATGCTAGCGCCTGCCGATAGTGCGCCTCCGCCTGCGCCCACTGCCGCTGCTCGAAAGCCACATTGCCCAACTGACCGTATGTGCTCGCCTGGCTGTAGCGATCGTTGAACTCGACATAGAGCGCCAGTGCCTGCCGGTAGTGCGCCTCCGCGCGCTCCCACTGCCGCTGCTCTAAGGCCACATTGCCCAACTGGTGGTACACCGACGCCTGGCTGTGGCGGTCACCGAACTCGACGTAGAGCGCCAGCGCCTGCCGGTAGTGCGCCTCCGCCTGCGCCCACTGCCGCTGCTCCTGTGCCACTGTGCCCAACTGGTGGTACGTGCCCGCCTGGCGGTAGCGGGCGTTGAACTCGACACAGATCGCTAACGCCTGCCGGTAGTGCGCCTCCGCCTGCGCCCACTGCCGCTGCTCCTCGGCCACTCGGCCCAACTGGTGGTACACCGCCGCCTGGCTGTAGCGATCGTTGAACTCGACGAAGACCGCTAGCGCCTGCCGGTAGTGCGCCTCCGCCTGCGCCCACTGCCGCTTCTCCGCGGCTACCCGGCCCAACTGGTGGTACGTGCGCGCCTGGCTGTGGCGGTCGCCGAACTCGACCTTGAGCGCCAGCGCCTGCCGGTAGTGCGCCTCTGCCTGCGCCCACTGCCGCTGCTCCGCGGCTACCATGCCCAACTGGTGGTACACCGCCGGCTGGCTGTGGCGGTCGTTGTAGTCCACGTAGATGGTCAACGCCTTACGGTAATAATCCTCCGCACTCGCCCATTGCCGCTGCTCCTCGGCCACCCGGCCCAACTGGTGGTACGCAGTCGCTCGCCATTTGCGCGCCTGGGACGCCCACTCGCCCTTGACGTCACCGAGCACCGTCAGCTCATCCCGGTAGGCCTGGGCTGCCGCATCCAGTTGCTTGAGCTCCAGCCGGCACAGCGCCACATCTTCCAGGCAGCGCGCAAAGTCCAGCCCCAGTTCGCCTCCCAGGGTCACCGGTTCGTATTCCGTGCGCCGCGCATAGATCGCCTCGCTCAACGCCAGGTGACGAGGGAAGTCGTGCTGTGAGTCAAGGTAGTCGCTGAGCGCCGCATAGGTTACGAAGAACGACGCGCGCGCGGCCAGCGCCAGCTCCACCGCGGTGCGCAGGTTCTCGTACTCGATGCCGATGAGCGCCAGCCCGACCTGCCGTTCCTG
>JAKPQT010000662.1 GCA_029555885.1 Chloroflexota bacterium
GTCGAGGATGCCCAGGCGCTGCGCAAACTTCGCCGTGTTGGCGCGCGTGTCCTGCTCGGTGAACACCTGATCGTAGACCTTGGTGAGCAGGTCCATCTCGTCGACAGCATCCACCTGCTGCACGAACCCGCCCCGAAGGCCTTTCTTTTGCTCGGCAAGGAAGTCTGCGAACGGAATTTCCGTGCCTGTGTCAGGATCGACCCGAGCAGCAGGCAGCTGGACCGTCCCACCCTGCGTGGGGTCACGCAGTACGAACGGAGCACCGATCGCGGGCTGCTCGGGCGCCATCGCCGCGATGCGTGCCTGCACATCCTCCAGCGTCGGCGGCACAACCGACGGCCGCGGCAGGTTGCGGTCAATCGCAATTGCCTGCTCGCCCTCGAATCCTGGCGGTGCTGTGCGTCCCTCACTATCCACGATGAAGTCGGGGTTCGACTGGATCGGACGGTCGTCCTGCACAATCGCAGGCCCGGAGCTGACCTCCGGACCCTGCGGCTGCCGTCCGAACATCTGAGGCGACGGGAGCGCTCGCATCTCCCCGGACAGGATACCGTCGACGTGGCTCGCCATCACATCGTTGTTCTGTGCGACTTGATCTGCCGGGAGCGCTACTGCCGGAGTACGGCGGAATCCACCACCCGCACCCAGCACGCCGCCAACAGCGAACGCGGTGACTGCCGCGTTGACGTACTCTCCGACCGCGTCGGCGCTGCCAATGTCCTGACCTGCAGCGTAGCGTTCGCCCATCTGCTGGCCTGCTTCGGTCACAGCTTCGGTCGCCCCAGCCTTGACGATCGATGCAGCCGTGCGGCGGATAAAGCCGCCAGCCTGCGTCGCCGCAGCATCACCCAGAACCTTGCCGGCGCCCGGCAGGAACCGCGCGATGGCCGCGTCCGCTGCCGACTGGAACGGCGCTACCGTGATGGAGCGCATCGCAGACTGCTCACTGAGCCCGCCCTGCTCCAGCACTGCTCGATCCGCGTTCGAGCCGATGAACTGCGGCGTACCGGCAGCCACAGCGCCAGCCAG
>JAKPQT010000667.1 GCA_029555885.1 Chloroflexota bacterium
TTCGCGGGCATCGGTGAGTTCATCGACGTGCCGGTCAAGCTCTACTCGTCGGGGATGCGCGTCCGGCTCGGCTTCTCCATCGCGGCCTTCGTCAAGCCGGATATCATGCTCGTAGATGAAGTCCTCGCGGTGGGTGACGAGGACTTCCAGCACAAGTGCGTGCTGGTGTTTCACGATTTCCGGCGGCGGGGCGGCACGCTCATCCTCGTCTCGCACAGCGTGGAGCTGGTGCGCGATATGTGCCGTCGCACCATCTGGCTGGATGATGGGCGGATTCAGGCGGACGGTGCGACCTCGGATGTCATCGCGCAGTACATGCGCAGCGTCTACAAGAAGGAACAGGAACGCTTTGCAGAGCAGGAACGCCGGAGCAAGGCTGCCGAAGCGGGCGCGAACCCCCAGGGCAAGTCGCGGGTGGGCAAGGACGCAACGGGTGCAGTCCCGGCGACAGCCGCCGCGGCGGCGCCGAATGACCCGAACCGGTGGGGCGACGGCGCGGTGCAGTTCGATAAGGTGCGCCTGCTCAATGGCGCGGGCCAGCCGTGCGAGTTCCTCTACACCGGCGACCCCCTGACCATCGAGGCCGAGTATACGGTGCAGCGACCGCTCGATGACCCGCCGATTGTGGGCTTCGCCTTCATCCGGCATGACGGCATCTGGTCCTTCGGCACCAACACCGAAATCGAATCCATTCCGGCCGAGCATATGTGCGCGCCGGGCCACACGCACGGCACGGTCATTGTGACGATTCCTGCGCTCACCCTGCTGCCGGGCACTTACACCCTCGATCTCGCCCTGCAGAAACCGACGGGCGGCGACCATGACTACCGCCGCAGTTGCGCGCGGTTGACGGTCGGCTCCCTCAAGCGCGATGTGGGCGTGGCGCGCATCGAACACCGCTGGACCTTCCGGGACTGAAGTGACGGCCATGACCGATGTGTGGCGGCTCGGTGCTGGATTGGAGCAGCAGGCGCTACCTTTCCTGCCAGGGCTGGCCTTCAATCTCGCGCTCTCTGGGCTAACGGCTGCGGTGCTGTGGTTGAGCCTGGGAGGCCATGCGGGGCCATTCGCCCGGCGCACGGGCATCCTGGTGACTGCGAGCCTTCTGGCTGGCCTGCTGATTGGCTTCCTCGCGCTCGCGCTCGCGCTGGCCGGATGGTTCTCTCCCGCCAGCTTCTATGCGCTGTGGGCGGCTGCGCTCGGCCTGGGGCTGGCGCACGCGGTGCGCAGCGGGCGCTGGCGCGACGCCCTCGCAAGCTGGCGGGCGGCCGCACCGCTCCCGCGCTGGCTGCCGCTCCTGCTGCTGCTCTGGCTGCTCCTCTATACCCGCCCGTTCGAGCTGGTGGTCGGCGGCCGCGATCCGGGCATCTACGTCAACACCGCCGCGCAGATTGCCACCACGGGCCGCCTGGCGCTGCCCGATCCGTTCTTTGCCCGTCTCTCGGCGGAGGACCAAGCCCTGCTCACATGGCAACCGCCCTGGCTGCCGGATTTCGTGCCCCACAAATGGCCCGGCTTCTTCTGGAACGCGGAGCGAGCTGAGGTCACGCCGCAGTTCGTCTACTTCTACCCCGCGTTGATGGCCGCGAGCTACGCGGTGGCGGGCCACGGGGGCGCGCTGACAGTGTTGCCCCTCGTCAGCCTGCTGTTCGCGCTGGTGTTGGCTGAGCTGGCGGAACACATCTCGGGCGCGGCATATTGGGGCGTCAGGTGGCGCGCGCCGGTCGCAGCGCTGGGCCTGTTGCTCAACCCGGCGAGCTACTGGTTCGGGCGCTACGCCAATGCGGATGTGCTCTTCGGGCTGTGGGTCTGGGCCGCGCTGCTCTTCTGGGCGCGCACGGAGGCTGCTGAGCGCATGAGTCAGGCTGAGAGCTCAAGCGCCCTGAGCGGAGGGCCGCACGACCAGGCTGCGCCCGGGCTGGGCGGCACGCAGTCGAAGGATGCCGCTCATGGAGGCACACCGGGCCGCGCCTTCTCCTGGACGCTGGCTGCGTTGACCTTCGGCGCGGCGCTGCTGACCAAGATTGATAGCTGGTATATCGCGCCGGCGGTCCTCGTCGCGCTGCTGGTCTACCATCCCGCACGCGGGACCCTGAAGTCGCGTGTGCCCTGGCTGGCGTGGATGCTGGTCGCAGCCTGCTATCTCGTCATGGTCGCGCGCTACAGCTACCCTTATATGCTGGGCATCCTTGCGGGCGAAGGCATCGCCGTGCCGTTTGACCATCGCATAGCAATCGCTCTAACCGGACTGTACCTGGCCGGACTCACCGTCGCAGGCCTGCTGCCCGACGTGCTCCGCGCAAGGCGCAAAGGCATCCTGAGCGGAGACTACGACCAACCGCGCAACAAAGGCATCCTGAGCGGAGAGCCGCACGACCAGGCTGCGCCTGGCTCGTGCGGCACGCAGTCGAAGGATGTTTTCCTCCCGGCCAGGACTGTCGCGATCGCCGGCCTGTGCCTGGCCCTGACCCTGTTCTTTGCCTGGTCCCTGCCGTCCAACGTGCCGGTGCTGCGGTCGCTGACGATCCTGAACACCTATCTTGGCCCGGTGTTGCTGCTGGCCGCGGCACTGGGCATCGGGCAGTTGATCGTGTGGCCGAACCAGGGTCGCGTCGCGTGGGTGCTGCTCGCCATGTTCTTCACCGGCGGCCTGTTCATCATCACGCGCACCTACTGGACCGATCACCCGTGGGCCATCCGCCGGGCCGTCTCCGTGGCGATCCCCGCGCTGGTCCTGTTTGCGGCATGGGGGTTGGATGCCCTGCGCGGCGCGCTGGCGCGAACGCGAGGCATAGGGGCACTCGGGCGCGAGGGCCAGCGGGTCGTGAGCGTCGCCCTGGCCGCCGCGCTGCTGCTGCCGCTCGCCTGGCGCGACATTCCGATTTTCCGGCACATGGAAGTTGTGGGTGCACAGGCCGAACTGCTGACGCTCGAAACGGTCTTTCCACCCGGCGCGGTCATCCTGTCCGATGGCTCGCGGCTGCTGGACCTGTTCGGCCCCGCGCTCAGCCGGAACGACCGGGAGGTCCTGAGCTACTACGGCGCCGCGGACCGCGCGGCGTTCACCCCTGCGCTGCGCGACCGGGTGGCTGCGCTGGCCGCAGCAGAGGGCCGACCCTTCTACTTCCTCACCGAGGGGGATGCTCCCCCTGAAGCGCAGACGCAGGTTTTTGCGCGCGAGTGGTGGGAAGCTTGGCCGGAGGTGCGCCTCCTGAGCCGGGATGCGGCGCAGCCGCTGGCCGTCGAGACGACCATGCTGCCGGTCCGAGTCTATCGTGCGCTGCCCGCCGCACAGGCGACTGCTGCAGCGGGCGCAGTGGTCGGGTGGTATGAGGCCGAGGCCCTGCCGGGCGAGACGGGCACCCGGAGCCGCGATGCCGCAGCCGGTAACGGCTGGGCACGGGTGGCGGCTGAACCTGACGCCAGCGGCGCGCTGGTCTATGGCCCGTACGTGCGCCTGGCGGCAGGCCGTTATGAGGCGCATTTCCGGCTGCGCTATACTGGGGAGAACGCCGCGCCGCCGCGACTGGCCGTGCAGGCCGCAGTCGCGGGCCAACTGGCCGCGCAAGCGGCCCCGCCCGTCGCAGCTTACACAGACGTGATCCTGCCGTTCGCGCTCGAGGCGGCTGATACGGTAGAATTCACGGTAATGTACCAAGCAGAAGGCGAAATCTGGCTGGACCGGATCGAGGTGGTCGATGTGGCCGGGGAATGAGCCGCCGGAGGCTGCGGCGCGTCCATCGCGGCCGCTGCGCGTGCTGATGGTGACAAACTTCTTCCTCCCGCATCACCTGGGCGGCGCAGAGATCTCAGCGTATAATTCCGCGGCGGGGTTGCTGGCCGCAGGGCACACAGTGCGCGTCCTGAGCATCAACGCGCGGGCCAATGCAGCGTCAGACCTGCGCTGCGACGTGCAGGGCGTGGACGTTCACGAGGTCAACCTGGTGCGCCGCTGGAAGAACCGCGTGCAGCAGACGTATGACCGTGAGATTGCGGGGTATGTCGAGCGCGAGATTGCAGACTTCCGGCCGGATGTGATTCACACGCACAACCTGTCAGGTACGAGCCTCGCGCCGTTCGTCGTGGCGCAGAAGATGGGCGTGCCGCTCGTTGCGACACTGCACGATCTCTGGCTGCTGTGCGCCAACAACATGCTGCTGCGCCGCGACTACAGCCTGTGCTCGCCCGCCGAGGCGCCGTGTGGCCGCTGCTTTCGCCAGTACGACTACTGGGCGCCGCTGCCCGCGCGGCGCGAGGTATTCCGCCGGCTGGCCGCATCCGTCCATAGGTTCATCAGCCCTAGCCGCAAGCTCATCGACCTGCACGTGGAGGGCGGTTACGAACGTGAGCGGTTCGTGCTGGTGCGCCACGGCCTGCACCGGCTGGAGCGGCCGCCCGCAGGTGCGCCACCCGCGATCGGCCCGCACCACATCGGCGCACCCAGCGTGGCCTTTGTCGGCGCGGTCGCGGTGAGCAAGGGCGTGGAAGTGCTGGCGCGGGCCTTTCCGCTGGCCGCGGCGCGCCTGCCAGAGCTCCGGCTGATTATTGCGGGCCGCGGCCCTGCAGCCCTGGAGAACCGGCTGCGCAGCCTGGGCGACCGGGTCGTGATGCTCGGCCAGGTCCCGCGGACGCACATTGTGGAGGTCTACGCGGGCGCAGGACTGACGGTCATGCCGTCCACGATCCATGAGAACTCACCGCTGACCGTCTGCGAGAGCCTGATGGCCGGCACGCCCGTGGTCGGCGCGCGGATCGGCGGCATCCCGGAGCTGATCGTCGAGGGCGAGACCGGCTACCTGTACGACCCGCAAGACGCGGCGGCACTGGCCGATGCCATCGTCGCGCACTTCGAGCGGTCGCCGCAGGCGCGCCGCGCGATGCGCCAGGCGTGTGTGGCCTACGGTGAGCGGGAGTTCTCGGTGCCCGCGCACGTGACCCGGCTCGAAGCCGTCTACTGCGATGCGCTGGCAGGGGCATCCGACGCCCAGCGGCGCGCACGCAACGAGGCATGATGAAACTACTGCACGTCACCCACCAGTACCGGCCGGCCATCGGCGGGGCCGAGGAATACATGGCCCTCATCTCGGAGGCGTTAGCCGCGCGCGGCCACCGGGTCTCGGTGTATACGGCTAACTCGACCGACTACGAGAGCTGGACGGGGAATCTGCCCCCGCGCGAGACGATTGCCGGGGTAGATGTGCAGCGCTTTCGCGCCATCCCGCGCCGCGAACGGACGTGGCAGGTGCTGCGTTATGGCCTGTGGCGCTACCTGGAACAGCCGAAGCGCCGCTTCGAGCCGTTCATTCTGGTCGGCAACGGCCCGACCTGTCCCGGCATGTTCGCGGCCATCGCGACGCGCGGGCGGCAGTATGACCTGGTACACCTGAACAGCCTGCACTACGCGCACTCGGCCTACGGCTATGTCGCCGCGCGGCTGGCGGGCCGCAGCGTGGTCGTGACGCCGCATGTCCACGTGGAGCAGCGCGAGACCTGGGATGTCGGCTACCTGCGCGACATCCTGGCCCGCGCGGACCTCATCTTCGCGGACACCGAGTACGAGCGCCAGTTTCACATCCGCCAGGGCCAGGACCCGGAACGGGTCGTAACCGGCGGGGTCGGGCTGCGCATCGAGGAATATGTGTTCCCCGGCCAGGCCGCCGCGCGGCAGCGGTTGGGCATCCCGGCAGACGCGCAGGTGGTGCTGTGCCTGGGCCGCCAGGTGGACTACAAGGGACTGGACAGGGTGCTGGCCGCGGTCGCCAGCCTGCAACCCGAATTCCCGCGGGCGCTGTGCCTCATCGCCGGGCCGGAGAGCGAGTGGAGCCAGGGCATCATGGCGCAGTATGCCGGCGCCCCCTGGATTCGCAACCTGGGCCGCGTCGAGCCGGATGTCAAGCTCGCCGCCCTCTCCGCCGCGGACATCATGGCGATGCCCTCCCACGGCGAGGCGTTCGGCGTGACCTACCTGGAGAGCTGGCTGGCCGGGCGGCCCGTTATAGGGTTGGCGAAGGGCGCGGTGCAGGCCCTCATCGCGAACGGCAAGGATGGCTTCCTGGTTCCGCCGGGTGACGACGCCGCGCTCACCCAGGCCGTGCGCTGCTACCTGGAGAACGGGGCGCGCGTCGCCGAGATGGGCGCCGCAGGCCGGCAGAAGGTGCTGGAGCAGTACACATTGGACCGGATCGTGGATCGCATCGAAGGCGCATGTCTGCGCCTGGTCGAGGCCAAGAGGAGGCGCCATGCGCGTCAGCCTGCTCAATCTTAACCTGGTCGGCAAGGACGCTATCGGCCGCTCCATCATGGCGCAGGCCCGCTTCTTCCAGCGCCGCGGGGACATCGTGCAAATCTTCGTGGAGCAGGCGCCGGAGGACGTGCCCGCGGACATCGCGCGGCTGTGCCATGTGGTCACGCCTGCTGCGCTCCGCCGCGACCCTGAGGGCCGGTTCGCGGCCACCGACCTCTACATTTACCATTACGGCGGTCGCCACGGCCTGATAGACTCGCTTTCGACCATTGACGGCGGGGTGGTCTGCTTCTACTATCACAACGTGACGCCGCCCGACCTCTGGAACTGGGAGGAAGACAAAGCTGCGCTGCGCCGGGGCATTGCAGGCGTCCGGCTGGCCGCGCAGGCCGACTTCGTGATCGGTGACAGCGAGTACAACCTGCGCCAGCTCGCGCACATCAGCGGCGTCTCCGAGGACCGGCTCCATGCCGTGCCGCTGCCGGTGGACATCTCCGCATTTCGCCCCGGCCCGCCGCCCGCTGACCTCCGCCGGCGTTACAAGCTGGGCGATGCGCCGGTGCTGTTGTACGTCGGGCGCATGGCGCCGAACAAGCGCGTCGACCTACTGGTTGATCTCCTGGCCGCCGTGCGCGGGCACCCGCAACACCCGCACCCCGACGCGCGGCTGCTGCTGGTGGGCGACTATGACAGCGCACCGGCCTACCGGCTGGTGACGGAGCAGGTGCAGGCGCGTGCCCGCGCGCTCGGCGTGACATCAGCAATCGTCTTCACGGGCCGGGTGGACCCGGCGGACTACTACCGGCTCGGCTCGGTCTATGTCACAACAAGCCAGCACGAAGGCTTCTGCCTGCCGCTCATCGAAGCAATGGCAAGCGGCGTGCCGGTCGTGGCTTCCGCGGGCGCAGCCATCCCGGACACCGTGGGCGATGCAGGCATCCTCGTCGCGCCGCGCACGGAAGAGGTGGTTGCGGCCGACGGTTCCTCCTGGGCCGGTGAGCCGGATGTGCCGGCGATGGCGGATGCCGTGGCCGCGCTGCTGGACGACCCGGCCCGCGCGGCGGAACTGCGCGCGGCGGGCCTGGCACGGGCCGCTTCCTACACCCTCGAACGCTACGAGGAGACCTTCGGGGCCATCATCGACCGGTACTGGATCAACCTCCCCCTGCGCGTGCAGCCGGTGCCGCGCGCGCTGCTGGCCGAGGCAGCTCCGGAACCGGCTCAGTCGCGTGTCTCACCGGCCGCGGCCCCGGTCGATATCGAAGACGCTGCCGATGCCTATTGGCCCGAACTGGCCGCAGAAGCCAGCATCACCATGCCGGAGTACACCGTCCGCAGCAAGCTGCCGCTCGTCGGCGGGCTGATCGTATGGGTGCGGCGCAACCTGACCAGCCACCTCAAGGAACCGTATGTCGATCCGATCCTCCAGCGGCAACAGGGCTTCAACCTGCGCGCGGCGTGGATCATAGAGGAACTGACGCGGCGGCTGGACGAAAGCCAGGCGCGCATGGCTGCGCTGGCCGCGCGCGTAGATAGCCTGGAACAACTCGCCGCGGCCGGCAGCGCAGCCAACGAAGCGGCGCAGGCGCGCAGCGAGCAGGTCGAACTCGCGCTGCAGCGGCTGGAGAGCGCCGTGGCGCGACTGGAGGCCCGCCTGGCAGACAGCCCCCGCGCGGCCAAAGAGTCACAGGCCGCGCCCGCCGGCGACCTGGACGCGCAGCCCCAGGCGCAGTACGGCATCAACTACCTGCGCTGCAACTTCGCAGTCGGCGGCAGCATGGCGGACGAAATGGCGCTCTACCGGCCGTTCGCCTCATTATTCGAGGCTGCAACCGGGCCGGTGCTCGACTTGGGGTGCGGCCAGGGCGCGTTCCTGCGCGTGCTGGGCGAGGCCGGACGCGCGGGCTATGGCGTGGACGTGGACCGGGACATGGTGGACGTGTGCCGCGCCGCGGGCCTGACAGCGGAGGTGGGCGACGTTTTCGATGCGCTGCACCGGACTGCGGACGCCAGCCTGGGCGGCATCTTCTCTGCCCATGTGATCGAGCACCTGCCCCGCGTGCGCCTCTCCGAACTGGCCGCGCTGTGCAGGCAGAAGCTTCAGCCGGGGGCCGCGCTCGTGTGGATCACCCCGCACGGCGGCGCGCTGTCGCCGCTCCATGCCACGTTCTACAAGGACCTGACGCACACACGGCCGCTGCACCCCGACCTGCTGCGCTTCCTGCTGGAAGCGAACGGCTTCCGCGAGGTAGAGACGCACTCGCTGTCCGACATGCCGGAGGAACTGAAGCTGGCGCTGCTGCCCGCGGACAGCCCCGATCCCACCGCAGCCCTGCTCAACCGCAACCTCACGCGGCTGAATGAACTCATCTTCGGCCATGTGGATTGCGCCGTCATCGGGAGGCGCTGATGCCCCGCGCGTGCGTGCTGGCAGAAGGCTGGGATGTGCGGTCGGCCCTGGGCCTGCACACCGAGGCGCTGGCCCGCGTGCTGGACGGCCTGGGCTGGGAGGTCGGCCTCGCGCTGCAGAACCCGCGCGGCGTGCCTGCCGCCTGGCGCAACCGCCTGGCGCGCGCCGAGGAGCCTGCAGAACTCACCATCCTGCAATATCCCATCTGGTTCCCGCTGGCCGAAACCTTGCGCGTGGCGAGTGGAGCGGCCCTCTTCTGGTATCACGGCGTCACTCCGCCGGAGCTATGGAGCAGCGCCGCGGACCGCGACGTGCTCACGCGTTCCGTCGCCGGCACCGAGCTGGCCTGGCACGCACACCTGGCCGTCTGCGATAGCCCGTTCATCGCAGAGGAACTCCGCCGCTACACCGGCTATCCCGCCGAGCGCGTGCGCGTCGTGCCCCTGGGCGTGGATGTTGCACGGTTTGCAACCCCGCCTCCCGACGCGGAACTGGACCAACTCCGCAGCCGGTGGCGGCTCACGGGCCGCCGGGTGCTCCTCTACGTGGGACGCATCGCGGGCAACAAGCGCGTCGACCTGCTGATCGATGCGCTCGCGCAGGTGGCGGATCGCTACCACGACCTGAATCTACTGGTCGTGGGCGACACGGACAGCCTCCCCGCGTACCGCGTCCTGACAGCGCAGTTGCAGCGCCAGGCCGCGGACCGCGGGGTGGCAGACCGCGTCACGTTCGCGGGCCGCGTCGAGGATGTGTGGCCGGTCTATCACCTGGCAGACGCGTTTGTGACGGCCTCCCAGCATGAGGGGTTCGGCGTCCCGCTGGTCGAGGCAATGGCTGCGGGCGTGCCCGTGGTGGCCGGCGCCAGCGCCGCGTTGCCGTGGGTGCTGGGCGCAGCGGACGACCAGCCCGCGGCCGGGCTGCTGTTCAAGCCGGGCGATGTCGACGCGCTGGCTGCATGCCTCACGCAGGTGCTGGACGACGCAGAGTTGCGCCGCAAGCTGGTCGAGCGGGGACGCACGCGTGCGCAGGACTTCAATCTCGCCAATTTCGCGGCTAACACGGAGCGCGTGCTGGCCGAAGCTGTACAGCTCAGCCAGGCAGGCCCGCGGCCAGCGCCGCCCGTCGCGCACGGGCCGCTCTATCAGCAGGCGGACGTCGCGCTGCGCGACTATCGCGTGCGCTCCGGCCTGCCCATCATCGGCCCGCTGGTTGCCTGGCTGCGGCGGAACAGCACGACGCACGTCAAGGAAGCCTACCTCGACCGCATCGTGGAGCAGCAGGTGCTGTTCAACCGGCAGTTGGTCGCGGAGATCGAGCGGCTCAACGCGCGGCTGGCGCGGCTGGAGCGCGACGCATCCGCCGGGCCGGTGGACGAAGAGCCGCCGAGTTAGGCTGCGATGCCACATTACCTGTTCGTCACGCCCTACTACGAGCCGTTCACCAGCGGGACCGTCGCGTTCGTGGCGGCGATGGCGCGACGGCTCGTGGCGGATGGCAGTGCAGTGACCGTGTTGACCACGAATGCGGAGCGCGCCAGCGACTTCTGGCTGCCGTCCCGCGCGGCCGCCCTGCCGCGCCACGAAATGCGCGACGGCGTTATCGTCGAGCGGCTGGCCCTGCGCTATCCCTGGCCCGCGCCGTATACGTTCGGCGTGTTGCGCCGCGCCGGTCACTGGCTGGCGCGCAGCCCCATCCCCGCGGCCTTGCAGCGGCCCGTGCTGCGCACGCTGAGCCGGGCCATGCCGCCGCTGGCGGGCCTAGCGGCCGCGCTGGACCGGTTGGCGCCCGCCGCAGACCTGGTGCACATCGAGGACAGCAGTTGGGACGGGCTGCTCTGCGCGGCCGCGGATGCCGCGCGGCGGCACAGCCGTCCGCTGGTCGTGCGCCCCCTCATGCACCTGGGAGAGGCGTCCGTGCAGGTGCATTTCCAGATGGCACACCAGGTGGACGAATACCGCAACGCAGATGCCGTCCTGGCGCTGTCAGCCCGCGAAGCCGCAGCATACGAGCGGCTCGGCGTCGCGGCGCGGCGCATCCATCGCATCCCGATGGGCGTGGACGTGCCGCCCGCGCAGGATGCGCCTGGCAGCCTGCTCGACCCGGGGTTGGGTGCGGCCTTCCGGCAGGCGCGGGGCATCACCCGGCCCCTGGTGGCGTTTTTGGGCGCGCAGACGTATGATAAAGGCGCGTTCACGCTGGCGCTGGCCGCCGCCGCGCTGAACCAGGCGGGCGATGCGGTCGATATCGCGTACGCGGGGCCGGGCAGCGATGGTCTCAGGGCATTTCTCGCCCGCCAGCCCGACGCCGTGCGCGACGCGCTCGACGGGCACATCCACCTGCTCGGCCTGGTCGATGAGCAGACCAAGCATGCCCTGCTCGCCGCGTGCGACCTGCTGGCGCTGCCCAGCCAGGTGGACACCTTCGGCATCGTGCTGCTCGAAGCGTGGCTGCACGGCAAGCCGGTCGTCGGCGCAGATGCGGGTGGCATTCCTGAGCTGGTGCGCGCGGAGGAGACGGGGCTGCTCGTGCCCTTCGACGAAGCAGACAGCCTGGCCCGCGCGATCCGGCGGCTGATTACCGACCGCGGCCTGGCAGCACGACTAGGCGCCGCGGGCCGCAGCCGCACCTTGCAGGAATATACCTGGGAGCACACCTACCGCGCGCTGCTGCGCGTCTACCAGTCCATGTAACTGAAATAACTACCGACCATGCGCATCGCCTTTACCGTTCACAAATTCCCGCCGGAGAGCCTGGGCGGGACCGAGATCTACACCTGGAGCGTCGCGCGCGCGCTCGCGACACAGAGTCACGACGTCAGCGTGTTCTACCCGCTGGCGGATGTCCCCGCGGCAGAGAAATGCGTCCAACGCGACGGCGTCCAGCTCTGGCGCGCTCCGCTGCCCGCAGACCGGCCGCGCGAGAACCCCGCCGCGCAGTACTGGCACACCTTCCGCGATACCGCCATCGAGGCCGACTTCGCCGCCTTCCTCGCAGAGGTGCAGCCCGACCTGATCCACTACCAGCACGTGCAGGGCGTCTCCGCACAGCTCATCGCGCTCGGCCACGGTCGGCCGCGCGTTGCCACCTTGCACGACTACTGGTACTTCTGCGCCAACAGCCAGCTCATCCGCCCGGACCGGCAGGTGTGCAGCGGGCCGCGCTTCGGCTGGAATTGCGTGGACTGTGCGACGGCTCGCGCGGACCTCGCGCCGCTGCGCGCCGCGCGGCCCCTCGTGGCGCTGCCCTTCGCCTACCGCAACGCCTATCTGCGGCGGATGGCCGCGCAGGTGGACCTGTTCCTCGCACCGAGCGAGTTTCTGCGCGGCCAGTACATCCGCCAGGGCTTCCCTGGTGACCGCATCCGCGTGCTCGAAAACGGGGTGGACCGGGCCCGGCTCGATGCCATCCCCGACGCGCCCCTGCCGGAGCCGCCCGCGCGGCCCCACTTCGGGTTCCTCGGCTCGCTCGCCTGGCAGAAGGGCGTGCATGTCCTGGTCGAAGCCTTCAATCAGCTCCCGGCCTATGCGGCGCTCACCATCTACGGGAGCGACCAGGCCTTTCCGGAGTACGCGGCGGAGCTCAAGGCGCTGGCCCTGCACCCCAACATCCGCTTTGCGGGCGCGCTCGATTACCGGAGCGTCGGCGCGGCGCTCCGTCAGCTCGATGCGCTGGTCGTGCCGTCGGTGTGGTATGAGAATTCACCCCTCGTCATCCAGGAGGCGTATGCGGCCGGCGTGCCGGTCATTGCGAGCCGTCTGGGTGCGCTGGCCGAGAAGGTGCAGGAAGGGGTCACCGGCTACCTGTTCGAGCCGGGGGACAGCGCAGACCTGGCACGCGTGCTGAAGCGGTTGATCGTGGAGCCGCGGCAACTTGCCGCGCTGCGGCCCAATCTGCGCCCCGGGCCGGACATGGCCGAGCACGCCGCGACGCTGGCCGCGCTATATGCTGAATTGGAGGCAAGATGATTCCAAACCAATGGTATGCCATCCTGGATTCTGGCGAAATCAAGACGGGCAAGCCGGTCGGCGTGACGCGGCTGGGTGAGAAGCTGGTTGCCTGGCGCGACCGGCAGGGCGCAGTGACGGTCATGCAGGACCTCTGCCCCCACCGCGGCGCCGCGCTCAGCCTCGGCAAGCTGCACGGCGACCATGTGGCGTGCCCCTTCCACGGGTTCGAGTTCGACCCGACAGGCCGCTGCACGCTGATTCCGGCGAACGGCCTGAACGCGCCCGTGCCGAAGGCGTTCCGGGTCAAATCCTACCCGACCCGCGAGGCGCACGGGCTGATCTTCATCTGGTGGGGCGAGCCGCAGGCCAGCTATCCGCCCGTGCCCTGGTTCACCGATCTGCCGGATGACGCCTTCAGCTATGCCACGACGACGGATCACTGGCCGGTCCACTATACCCGCGCCATCGAGAACCAGCTCGACGCGATTCACGTGCCCTTCGTCCACAATACGACCATCGGGCGGGGCATGGGCCCCGTCGTCGATGGTCCGCGCGTCGAGTGGACTGCGGATGACCGCTTCTCGATTTATGTGCGCAACCGGCGGGATGACGGGACTCAGCCGCCTGCGCCGCCGGAAGCTGTCGAACCGGACCCGCGCAAGTTCCACCTGGAGTTCATCTTTCCGAATCTCTGGCAGAACTACCTGGGCGAGAAGGTGCGCATCTTCGTGGCCTTTGTCCCCGTGGACGAGAGCAACACGCGCCTGTATCTGCGGTTCTACCAGGGGTTTGCCACCGCGCCGGTCATCCGGTCGGGCGTCAACTGGCTGGCTACGCCGATGAACCTGTGGGTCCTGCGCCAGGACAAGCGCGTGGTATTGAGCCAACTACCCATCAGGACGGAGCTGCGCATGGGGGAGAAGCTGGTGCAGGGAGATGCACCGATCATCGCCTTCCGGCGCAAGCGCGAGGAGCTGCAATGCGGGCCGCTTGGTCTACTCGCGTGAGAGCGTACGGAGGGTGCACCCCTCCGTACGCTCTCCGTAGGTCTACATCACGCCCGTCAGCCTCAACACCGCATCGGCCAGCAACCCGACGATGAACAGCAGGCCGTACCCGCGGTTGTGGAAGAACGCACCCGCTGCAAAGTAGGTCGGCCACGCCTCCGCCGAGAAGTCCGCTGGCCGCTCCTGCGGATAGGGCTGGCGGTACATCTGCCAGACGCGCGGCAGGTTGCGCAGCGCCAGCAACACGATGAGCATGGCCGGCGTGAAGAAGCCTGTGATAACGAGGTAGATCACGAGCAGATATTGCAGCGCAAACAACGCCATCGCGACCCCGCGAGCGACGCGCTCACCGATAATCACCGGCAGCGTGTGGATGCCCTTCGCCTTGTCCGGGTCGTGCTTGTCGATGTGCTTGCCGAAGATGACCGTGGTCGGGCCGAGCGCATAGGGCAGGCTCGCCAGCACGACACGCCAATCCCACTGGCCGGTCAGGACGTAGTACCCGCCGCCGATCATCAGGGGGCCCCACACGATCACAACGGCCAGCTCGCCCAGGCCGATATACTTCAGCGGCCACGTATAGAACAGCACGAAGAACGCACCCAGCCCCACGAGCAGGAGCGCCGGCCAGCCCCGCAGTGCCACGAAATAGAGGCCACTGAGCAGCGCCACCAGCCCGGTAATCCCAGCATAGGTCAACAACTCGCGCTGCGTCCAGAGGCCCTGCTGGAGCGGCTGCGCGCCATACTGTGTGCGGAAGTAGTTGTCCTTGTCCACGCCCTTCCGGTAGTCCGTCAGGTCGTTGAGCAGGTTGTTGGTCGCGTGCGACAGGACCAGCCCGAGCGCCAGCAGCAGCCAGCGCCCCAGGTGGAACTCACCGTTACGAAACGCGAAAATCCCCGCGATGGCCGCAGAGATGAAGGTCATAATCAACACGGCCGCGCGCGTGGCAATCAGCCACCGGGCGACCACATCCAACCGATCCCACTCGCTCTTGCTCAGGCGCGGGATGATGCGCAGCGCCTGCGCCCACATCGATACATTCACGTGCAACCCCCTGAAAACAGAAAC
>JAKPQT010000001.1 GCA_029555885.1 Chloroflexota bacterium
ACAGCATCCCCATAAGCGCCTGCCACAGCAGGGCCACCATCAGCGTCCACAGCCGCAGGCGGCCCAGGTACGTGCCCTTGACCTCCTCGCCCACAAATTGCTGGATGAGCAGCGGAAAGACGAGTCCGTTCGTCTGCGAGAGGGCCGTCAGCGCAAAGAAGAAGATGTTGATGGTGATATAGTCGTACCAGCGAAGCGCGCGAAACATGGGGCCTCCTGCGGGATGGGTCAGATGCCGGACAGGGCTTTGTCGAGAAAGCGGCCGGTCAGCTCGAAGATAGGTTCGCGCTCGCCATCCAGGATGACGCAGTGGCTGGAATTCGCCATCCAGTGCAGTTCCTTGCGTGCAGAGCGCACGCTGTCGTGGAGCGTCTGCGCGCCTTCGGGCTCGATGGTCCTGTCCAGCCGCCCCTGCACGACCAGGAGAGGCTGCGTGATGCCCGCCAGCCGGCTGCGCACCTCGGCCTGCAGGCGGAGCAGTTGCAGCACGCCCCGGAGCGGCTTGACCGGGTAACCCTGCCACAGGTCGTCCGCTTCCGTGCGCGGGCCGGGCGCACTGGCAACGTAAGGCACGAACCAGGATCCCAGGTGCAGCTTGAGCCGGTCGAAGACTGTCACCGGGATCCTGAGCGCAGGCGCATAACACAGGAGCGCCGCGGCCTCCGAGTGCTCGCTCCCCAGGTATAGCGTGAGCAGCCCGCCCATCGACTCGCCGCCGATGATGACCCGGCGACAGCGCGCGGCCAGCCCGCGGTAGGCCTCCTCTGCCGCGCGCGTCCAGTCGCGCCACGCCACGCGATTCAGGTCCGCCGGTTGCGTGCCGTGGCCCGGCAGCAGCGGCCCTGCGACGGTGTAGGCGCGACCGTAGAGAAACCGTGCCAACGGACGCACCTCGGCGGTCGTCGCGGTGAAGCCGTGCAGCAGCAGCACGCCGTCCGGCCCGCCCTCCCAGAAAAAACTATCACCTTCCAGGTGTGGATTGACCAGTTGAAGCTCCGCCACAGGGTCTCCTTGCCTCACACGGGACGTAACACGGGGATAGTTGCATTCGCGATGGGCATGATGCCGATGCGCGCGTGCGCGGGCAGGCCCGGCAGGGCCAGCGCCAGCGCCTCGTCCAGGCTCGCAACCGGCTCCAACAGCAGCCGGCGCACGAAGTCGGGTGCCATGTCCGAGAGGAACAGGACGCGCACCCGGCTGCCATCGCGCGCAAGCTGCCAGGCTTTGTGCGGCCCGATGCGGAAGCCCTCACGACCGTAACGCTCCAGGACCGCCGCATGCGAGGTCATGCCCGGCGCCAGGATCCATTCCTCGTAGGCCCGGCTGCCCGTCCCCTCGGGGCACGCGATGGCAAGGATGACCGTCCCGCCCTCGCGCATGACCAGCGAGGAATGGCCGAGCGCCTTCTGGCCCTGGTAAAGGTTGATGTCCTTCGGGTGACCGCCCGCGGAGACGATCATCAGGTCGTACGGCGCGGCGACTTCGCGCTGGTAGATTTCCCGCAGCAAGGGGATGCCGCGGCGCATGACATCCACCGGGTCGCCGGCCAGTGCATGGACGATACCCTTGTCCTCGTTGAGCACTGCGTTCAGCGCATAGTCCACCCCGATGAGCCGGCCGATTTCCTCGACGTCCACGCGACAGGGGTTGTCGTCGTAGCGGTTGATGCCGCTCCGGCGATCGGACATCCAGGCGTGGTTAGTGTTGATCGTTTCCTGGGCGGTCACGCCGATCGCCGCGCTCTTGACGCCGCCCGAGAAGCCCATGAACTGGTGCGGCTCAATGTTGCCGGTAACAATGCGCAGCCCGGCCGTGTGCCAGCGACGGTTGACG
>JAKPQT010000007.1 GCA_029555885.1 Chloroflexota bacterium
GGCGTCTTCTGGATTTCCTCGAAGATCAGCTTGTTGATCTCGTAGCTTGTCTCAGCCCGGTCCTTCACGCGCGTGTGATAGCGAAGGCGGAGGTACACCCCGTAGTCGTAGTTGTCCGCTCGTATGTACGGCGGCTTGCCGGTCGCCTCGATGACGTCCTTCGTAACCGCGCGCGCCGCGTTCAGAAGGACTCGCTCCGCCTTGCGCCAGTCGGAATCATAGGTGATCCGCACGACCACCTCGTCCAGCATGTACGCCGCCTCCTGCGAGACGGTGTAGTTGATGGCGACCTGGCTGAAGAGCATCGCGTTGGGCACCAGGATGTACCTGCCGACGGCTTCCTCGCTGGCGATGGACCCGCCGACCTGGTTCAGCACCGTGTACATGGGGCCGATATCCTTGATGTCGCCGGTCAGCCCAAGCGTCGGGAACTGCACGCGGTCGCCGGGACGGAAGGGACGTTTCAGCGAGACCAGCACCCACGCGGCGAAGCCGCTGACCGGGGCCTGAAGGGACCAGCCCAGGAGCATGCCGCCGAATAGGCTGAATGCGGTGGTGAACGTGCCGAGCACGCCAAAGCCGTAAGCCAGGGAGATGAGCACCGCCAGGAGGCCGAGCAGCCAGTACAACCTGCCCACCATCACCCCTTCGACCGGCGGCTTGCCCTTGCGGGCCAGCAGAAAGTGAGTCACCAGCGTCAAGATGCCGCACAGCGCCATGACGCCGGCCACGATCCCCGCCAGGCCGGGCCAGCTCAGACCGCTGGTAAGCCTGGACAGCTCCGGCAGGGCGCGATCAACGCCCAGCCCGGCCGCAGCTACCAAAACACAGACGCCAACAAAGAGCGTCGACCGCAGACGATGCCGTTCCATGACAGTTCCTCTGGCAAGCTCATAGGGTTCTCGCGTTGTTTCGCGGACAGTCGGGAGCGACTCCCGCAGCGAGAGAATAACCGCTATCCCCGCAGAGTTCAACCGCGGCGAGGACACCGTGTACCGTGTGGCGAGACACCGCGGCGAGAAGAGCGGCGAGCCCGGAGCCAGGGCCGAGCCAGGAATCCGCGCGAAAGGCTTGACACGGGGTGCCGGGTTTCGTATAAGATGGGTAATTGAGGCAGAGACTAGAAATGTACCACCGCTTCTACATTAAGGCTCGCAGTTCACTCTCCAGCGTCAGCGGCTATCTACGCTGCGCCGCTGGAAGGTCTTGATGGCGGTTCCCGGTACTTCGTGCCCTGCCGCATTTTCCTGACTTTCCTGCCATAAGCCTTTTCAACGGCGTCAATTACAGGCCACCGGTTCGCGCTGTGTCTGCTGCTTGACGTCCGTGCGGCCTGTCGCTTGCAGACCAGCGTTGTCGCGGCTAGAGCTCCATGTTGATTCGGAAAGGGCCTTTGAATTGAGCAAGATGCCGCTTGTACCGCAGGAAGTCTTCCTCACCCGAGGCGTCGGGAGGCACCGCAACCGCCTTCAGAGCTTCGAGCTCGCCTTGCGTAAGGCGGGTATCGAGCGTGGCAACCTGGTTCGCGTGTCCAGCATCCTGCCGCCCCGGTGCTGCGTTGTTCCACGAGCCGACGGACTGGCGAAGCTAGAGCCCGGTGCCATCACCTTCTGCGTGCTGGCCGAGGCTTCGACGAATGAACCCTCGCGGCTGGTCAGCGCCGGCATCGGACTGGCGCAACCAGCCAACGGGGAGCAGTACGGGTACATCAGCGAGCACCACGGCTTCGGCATGAACGAGGACCGTGTGGGCGACATGGTCGAGGACATGGCGGCCACCATGCTGGCCACCACACTGGGCATCACGTTTGATCCTGAGACCGCCTATGACGAGCGCAGGCAGATCTTCCGCATGTCGGGGAAGATCGTGCGGACCAGCTCCTGCGTCCAGACCGCCGAAGGCGACAAGAACGGCCTTTGGACGACCGTCGTCGCCTCGGCCGTCATGCTGCTGCACTGACAGGTGAACCATGAAACTGCCACTATACAACTTTATGGACCTGCCGCCGGATGCGTGCGAGGCAGCCAAGGCGCGATACGCCGTGCTGCCGGTGCCGTATGAGGGCACCGTCACGTTCATGAGAGGAACGGCCGACGCTCCGGCGGCAATCATCGACGCGTCGGCTCAAGTCGAGGAGTTCGACGACGAGTTGGCGCAGGACTTCCGTGCGGCCGGCATCGTCACGTTGTCGTCGATCATGCCGGCGGAAAAGCCGGAAGAGCAGATGCGCCGCGTCGCCAGCACCGCGCGGGCCGTGATGCGCAGTGGGAAGTTCCTGCTGACGCTCGGCGGAGAGCACAGCATCACGGCCCCGCTGGTGCAAGCGGCGGCCGAGCAGCATGGCGGAATCAGCGTCCTCCAGATTGACGCCCACGCGGACCTGCGCGACACGTATGACGGCAGCCCTCACTCGCACGCCTGCGTAATGCGGCGGGTGCTGGAGGTGACGGATCGTCTGGCCCAGGTGGGCATCCGCAACTTCTCGCAGGAGGAGTGCGCGGAGTGCCCGCGACAGGTCGAGAAGTTCATCACCCCGGCCATGATCGAGAGCGATCCCGACTGGATCGACCGGGTGCTGCCGCTCCTAGGAGAAAAGGTGTACGTCACCATCGACGTCGACGGATTCGACCCGGCCTATGTGCCGGGCACCGGGACGCCGGAGCCAGGCGGGCTGACCTGGCGGCAGGTGACCACGCTGTTGAGACGAGTCTGCGCCGAGCGGCAGGTCGTCAGCGCCGACATCGTCGAGGTCGTCCCTCTGCCCGGCCAGAAGGTCTCGGAGTTCCTGGCGGCCCGGCTGGCCTACAAGATCGTCGCTTATACGCAGTTATCCCAAGCGGAGAATTGAGAGTCCAATGACCGCAGAGCCATGCCGCGTTGGCGCGAAGCCTGAGCTTCGCAAGAGGTGCAGCGATGCCTATGACATCATCTACTGGTTTCCGTAGCGGGACGGCAGCCGTCGTGCCCTCCCATCGTCACTGTCGGCCACGTGACGCACTGTCCAGCCGCAGCGGAAGCCTATGTCCGCTGTCGGCGGCCTGACAGTGGCATCGCGACTACGGTCGCGTCCGCCGCTTCTCTCGACGCCGACGCCCGGACTCTTGGTCGACGCTGCGCACCGGGTGCCGCGTCACAGGCTTTGGAACACGGAAGTGACTACGGGAGTGAATCATGCACGACATGGATACGCCAGTGTGGCTGCGAGGAAAGGCATGCCCTCGCAAGAGCGCTTATCTTTCCGGGCGGAGGATAGCCCCGCCCGGCTTGACCGGCTCGGAGAGTCTCTCCGATGTCATCGAGCGGACGATGCTCGCCTACAACGGGGCCCGTTTGCGCGAGGCCTGCGAGCTGGTGGTCAAGAAGATGCTCGAGCCGGATGTCACGGTCGGCCTGACGCTGGCCGGTGCGCTGACCCCGGCGGGCCTGGGCCGGTCCTGCGTGGTGCCGCTGATCAAGGCGGGCTTCGTGGACTGGATCGTCGCCACTGGGGCGAACCTGTACCACGACCTGCACTTCGCCTTCGACTGTCCGCTCCACGCGGGGAGTCCGAACGTCAATGACGCCGACCTGCGCCACAATGGCGTGGTCCGCATCTATGACGTGCTGCTGGACTACACCGACTGCCTGCTTCGGACGGACGAGGTGCTTGAGGAAATCCTGAAGAAGCCCGAGTTCGGGGAGAAGATGGGCATGGCCTATCTCCACCACCTTCTCGGCAAGTACGCCGCCGAGGAGGAAGAGGCCAACGGCGCGCGGGATGTGTCCATCCTGGCGGCAGCCTACCGCTCCGGCGTGCCGGTCTATACCTCATCGCCCGGCGATTCGACCATCGGCATGATGATCGCCAAGCTGGGCCTGCTGGGACACAAGTTCCGCATCGACCCGTTCTACGACGTAAACGAGACGGCCAGCTACGTCCTGGCGGCCAAACGGTCGGGCGGCAAGAGCGCCGTGATGCTGATGGGCGGCGGCAGTCCCAAGAACTTCATGCTCCAGACCGAGCCCCAGCTCCAGGAGTCCTACCGCGTTCTGGAGGCCGGCCATGACTACTTCCTCCAGGTTACCGATGCCCGGCCGGACACGGGCGGGCTGTCGGGCGCGACGCCGCAGGAGGCGGTGAGCTGGGGCAAGGTGGACCCGGCCAGCCTGCCGGATGCCGTCGTCTGCTACGCCGACACGACCATCGTGCTGCCGCTGCTGACGCACTATGCCCTGTCGCGCCACGAGCCGCGGCGGCTGCGGCGGCTTTACGAGAAACGCACCGAGACGATGCAACTGTTGGCCCGGGAGGCCACCCACAACCTCACGATCAGAAAGGCACCGAAGCGCGAACCAGTGATTCACCTGCCGGCGGGAGTCCCACAGCCCGATCCGGCAGCGTAATCGTTTCAAGGCCAAGCAATCACAGAAAATGAAGGTGTACGCCATGAGAATTGGAATGCAACAAACATGCTTTGGAGACGTCAGCCTCGCCAAGTGCTTCGTCGGCGCGAGGCGCGCCGGGGCCGAGGGCATTGGCCTGTGCTACCGCACGGCCGATGAAGCCCGCTGCCTGGGCGATCCTCGCCACGTGCAGAAGGTGCGTTCGCTTGCCGAACGCTTTGACCTGGCCGTCACCGGTCTGTACCTGGGTATCCTGTGCGCGGATGAGTCCTTGATCGGGCCTGCGCCTGTGATTTCCCAGTCTTCGGAGCTTGTCCGCAGAGCGATTGCCGCATCTGCCGAACTGGGCGGGCCCGACGTGATCGTTCCGTTCTTCGGCCGCAATCGCATTGAGCTGCCTAAGGAGTTCGAGACAGCCTGGACGGCC
>JAKPQT010000002.1 GCA_029555885.1 Chloroflexota bacterium
ACCATCCGCACCCCATACACATACCCTTCCCCGCCGCCGTGCTCGTCACGGACGTCGACACTCTCGACGGTGAAATCGCCCATCGTGTCGCCGGGGAACGGGAAATCCATCATCGCGCGAAATTTCTTGGCAAATGGCATGGCCGGAATCCTCCTTCATCTTGCAGGTTGCAGCGTGTGCGGGTGTTGACTGAGTCACTGAACGCTGCATGTGTCCTCAGAGTACTCCTACAGAGTGCCTACGAAGATAACATAGGTGGAGACTTGCTATCTCTACAGTGGGCGGTTACCAGGCGGCCGGCGCGATAGCCCGGAGGGATCTTCGGGCTGGCCAGGGGTTCTCTGCGCACGGGATGCCAGTTCACGGTCTATCCTCGATAAGGCGGGCGCTTCATCCTCTCACGCGCAGGCCGACGATCCAGCGGTAGCGTGACCACAAACGTGCAGCCCTGCCCCTTCCCTGCGCTCTGCGCCGCGACCCGGCCTCCATGCGCCTCAACGATTGCCTTGACGATTGCCAGTCCCAGGCCTGAGCCGCCTGTCTCGCGGCTGCGCGATCTGTCGACCCGGTAGAGACGGTCGAACACCGCGGCGAGCTCCTCTGGATCCAACCCTTCACCACTGTCCTGCACCGACAGCAGCACTTCACCGGCCGCGGCCCTGGTACTCACGGTGATCTGGCCGCCAGCCGGCGTGTAACGCAGAGCATTGGACAGCAGGTTGAAAAGCACTTGCCGAATGCGAATCGCATCCACGAAGAGCTCAGGCAGTTGCGCCGTATCGTTTTCCAGATGCACGTCCTCTTCAGCCGCTAGCGGCTCGATGGCCTGCAGTGTCTCGGCAACCAGGGCAGTCAGGTCGGTCAACTGCTTTTCGAGCGGGAGTTGTCGCGCTTCGGCCAGGGCTAGCTCGCGGAGATCGTTCACCAATCGGATCAGGTGGCGGGTTTGGCCATAAAGGTTAGCGATCTCGGACTCCTCCATTGCGTAGACGTGATCTAGTGCGGCTCGCAGGTTGCCTTCTAGTACGGCCAGCGGCGTGCGCAGTTCGTGCGAGACATCGGCCATCAGGTTTTTACGCAGCGTCTCAGCGTTCTCCAGATCAGCGGCCATCCTGTTGAAGGACGTCGCGAGATCGACCATCTCGCGGCTGCCGTGCGGTCTGACGCGCACCGCGGTCTCTCCCTGGCCGATCCGATGGGCGGCGCGCGCCAGTTCGCTGATCGGCGCGCTGATGACCCGGCCGATGATCGCGCCTCCTCCCAGCCCCACGACCACCGAGAGCAGCATGAAGTCCATCAACCGGCCGGCGATCTCCCCGCGACCGGCCTGGAGCGGTCCGTCGTCGTCTGGCGCATGGATGCCGGGCGCACCAGGTGCCGCAAAGTCAGGCGAGGTTATGATGGAGACGAACTGAAGGAAGAAGACGAAGAAAAGCACTCCGCCGATCATCAGGCTGATACGAACCCAGAGCCGGTTCATGGACGTCCTCCTGAAGGGCCCGGCTTAGGCCGTCGGTCTCCGACCAGGCGATAGCCTACCCCGTAGACGGTCTGGATGTAGGTCGGCGTGTCGGGGTCAGGCTCGATCTTGCGGCGCAGGTTGCGAACGTGCGTGTCAAGCGCCCGGCCCAGCCCTTCGTAGGCGTAGCCCATCGCCCGCTCCAGCAAGTCATCACGCGTGAGCGTGTAGCCGGGGTTTTCCATGAACGCCGCCAGCAAGCTGAATTCGGTACGGGTCAGCTCAATTGGCTGGCCGTCAACTGTCAGCAGGTGCCGGTCAAGATCGAGCCGCAGACCGCCCGTCGTCAGCACGTGTGGTGCGGCGGCCGGCAACTGGTCGAGCCGCGTGCGACGCAGCAACGCGTTGACGCGTGCCACCACTTCGCGCCCGTTGAACGGCTTGGTAACATAGTCGTCCGCGCCCAGTTCCAGCCCCACTATCTTGTCAGTATCTTCCACGCGCGCAGTGAGCATGATGATCGGTGTAGCAGCCAGGTGCTTGTCGGCCCGCACGATGCGTGTGACCTCCCAGCCGTCGGGCGCCGGCATCATCAGGTCGAGGATCGCCAGGTCGGGCCGCTCGTGGCGCAGCATATGCAGCGCAGTCTCGCCGTCGGCTGCAGCAAACACAGTGTAGCCAGCCTGCTCCAGGTAGCCGCGCAGCACTTTGATGATAGATTTGTCGTCGTCAACCACCAGGATGCGTTGTGCCATCAGATCCCCCTCCCCCGCGCCTGGCATGCATCGTACCACAAGATTCCGAAGAGATTGTCAAGATGATCCCACGACTCTCAGCGGTGACCTCCAGAATCCGTGCAGATGATCTTGGGAGTTTCTCCAGATTGTTGTGGCACACTCAGCATCGTCAGGGGAATGCCCCTGCGTTATCACGTACAGGAGTCCGCTACTATGAACTTGTTCTCGGAAATCGTTGGTGCAACCCCGCGGTTGCCCCGGGCCCTACAGCGCCTGACGATCGGTGCGCTGACCCTGGCCTCAGTTGGCATCATCGCCGGCTGCACCGCAGCCACTCCAACTGCTGCCCCCGTGCTCATGGCCGCGCCGGCAGCTACGACCGCGCCGGCTGCGCCCGCTGCGACCACGCAGTCGCTTCTACCGGCCGGCCGCGGTCCTGGCGGCGGCGAGACCGCTATCCAGGCTACCCCGATCGCGGCAGATGTGGCCTACGCCTCAACCTCCGCAGCGCAGACGCTCGATATCTATCTGCCGACCGGCAACGGGCCGTTCCCCGTGGTCGTTGTGATTCACGGCGGCGGCTTCATGGTGGGAGACAAGGCCAACCCGGCCCTAGGGGACGAGCTACTCAACGCAGGCTACGCGGTCGCCAGCGTGAATTACCGCCTGGCCGCCGAGGCTACATACCCGGCGCAGATCCAGGATGTGAAGGCCGCAGTGCGCTTTCTGCGCGCCAACGCCGCCAAGTACAACCTCGACCCTCAGCGCTTCGCCGCGTTCGGGCAGTCGGCGGGCGCTAACCTGGCTGCCACGCTGGGGACTTCCTGCGGGGTAGCAGCGCTTGAGGGAGCTGAGTTGGGCAACGCCGATCAATCGAGCTGCGTCCAGGCCGTGGTGGATTGGTTCGGCCCCACCGACTTCCTGCAGATGGATAAGCAGTTCACCGGCACCTCCTGTCCGGTTAATCATGACGCCGCTAACTCACCGGAATCCATGGTCATCGGCGCGGCGATCCAAACCGTGCCTGACAAGGCCCAGGCTGCCAACCCGATCACCTACGTCTCGGCCAAGGCGTCCCCCTTCCTGATCCAGCACGGCACAGCCGACTGCAACGTGCCGCCTCAGCAGGGGCAGCTGCTCTACGATGCTCTGGCCCCACTGATCGGCAACGACAAGGTCACTTATACGTTGCTGGAGGGCGCAGGGCATGGCGGTGCGCAGTTCTCTGACGCTACAAACGTGCAGGTGGTTCTCGACTTCCTGGGCAGCGCCCTCAAGTAGGACGGAAGCGACCATTCTTCCCTAACACGACTCTCGACACGCGGCGCTGCGTATGGTACGTTCCTCGGGAACATTTCTGAGAAATCAACCATCCGACAATCGCTGGAGCAGCCCCATGCGCGGAAGGAATTCTCGCATCAGAATCCGTGAAGTGGCTGAAGCCGCTGGGGCCGGTCTCGGCTGTCGCTTTGCGACAGCCGAAACCGGCCCCAGCGGTTTTGTTAGGGATTCTAAACCTGGCAGCGCAGCGTTATGTTGCGCTGCTCGGTAGTATCGCCGGTGGTGTGATCGTGGTGACGCCCCACGCCACGAGCTTCTCCACCCACGCCCCGGAGGAGCTGATGCGCTTCACCCGGCGCTTGATTCGCCGCGGTACCGTTCCAGGTAGCCCTCGACCGGCGCTTCCTGGCCGGCAGCATCGCGTGGGTCAGCCAAGTATCATCCTAGACATTCAGCCCCCACAGCCAAATAGCGGGGCCTTCACGGCGGTCGGCACAAATACAATATGACTCGGTCAGTAACTTGCCAGCCGCGCCAGCCTGGCGATAATGAGGTCACCGAGTTCCCGACCCTACATCACCCATCCCCATGCAGCAGAGAAGGAACCATGCAGATCACACTGAACGGCACGGACTGGCAGTTCAAGGGCTTCAACGGCGAGGAGTGGCGCTGGCGCAACGAGCATCTCCCGCAAACGAAGGATGCGTTCGGCTGGCGGCCCGCCAGCGTGCCGGGCAGCGTCCAGCACGACCTGTGGCAGGCCGGCGCGATCCCCGATCCCTACCGCGAGCTGAACAGCCTCGCCATCGAGTGGGTGCCGCAGCGGAGCTGGCTGTACCGCCGGACGTTCGTAGCGGACCCGGCGCTGGCCGGTCAGCGGGTGGAGCTGTGCTTCGAGGGTGTCGACTACGAGGCCGAATTCTTCCTGAACGGCGAGAGCCTGGGCCGCCACGCCAGCATGTTCACCCGCGCGTGCTTTGAGGTGACGGACCGGCTCAGATACGGCGAAAACAACCACCTGGTCGTCGCGATCGAGCCCGCACCGCAGGAGGTGCCGCAGGTCGGGCGGACGAGCCGCGTGCGCACCCTCAAGGCGCGCATGACCTACGGCTGGGACTTTTGCCCGCGCATGGTCCACCTGGGCATCTGGGACGATGTCTGCCTGCGCATCACCGGCCCGGCGCGGCTGGCGGACGTATGGGTCCGGCCTGAACTTTCGCCGTCGCTCGACCGGGCGACGGTCCACGTCGCCGTCGAGGTGGACGTGAACACGGCGGGCGAGTACGAGATCGATGCGGCCATCAGGCCCGAGGGCGTAGACGCGGGTGACCGGCAGGCGCAGACCGTCCACATTGACCCCGGACGCAGCACCGTGCATTTCACCTTCGACATAGCAGACCCGGCGCTCTGGTGGCCGAACGGCTACGGCAGCCAGCCGCTCTACCGCTGCGATGTCAGCGCGACCGCGGCCGGCGCCAGAGCGGCATCGGACATACGCGCCGTCACCTTCGGCATCCGCCGGGTGGAGTTCCTGCAGAACGATGTACCGGGCATCACGGCCCGGCCCTATACCCTGGCGGTCAACGGGCGCAGGGTCTACATCAAGGGGTGGAACTGGGTGCCCATCGACGTGCTGTACGGCGTGCCGCAGCCGGAGAAGCTGGCCCGGCTGCTGCGGCTGGTGCAGGCGGCGCACGGCAACTTCCTGCGCGTGTGGGGCGGCGGGCTGATCCAGACCGAGGCCTTCTACGACCTGTGCGACCGGCTCGGCATCCTCGTCTGGCAGGAGTTCACCCAGTCGAGCTCCGGCGTGGACAACGTACCATCGGAAGACCCCACGTTCCTCCGGAAGATCGTCGCGGAGGCCGAACAGATCATCCCACGACGGCGCAACCACCCGTCGCTGGCCGTCTGGTGCGGGGGCAACGAGCTGCACTTCTGGCCGGCCAACATCCCGCTCAACGAGAGCGA
>JAKPQT010000014.1 GCA_029555885.1 Chloroflexota bacterium
GGCCGTCCACCAGTTGGATGCCCCAGGCGCGCAACTGCACGTCATCAATCGGACCGTTCAACCGTCCGTTGCTGTCAGGGCCGCCGGAGGTCCCGCCATCCGGGCTGGTGAAGCTGCCGCCGGTCCCATGGAAGCCCGCCAGGCGGCCCGGCTCTTCGCCGTAGACGAAGCGGATGGCCTCGATGATCTCCGCGGCCAGCAGCGTGGACATGCCGGAGTCCAGCGTCTCGCCGAGGTAGGGCGTCCAGCACTGGGCGGTCGGGACGGGATGCAGCAGGTCCTTCGCGTGTTCCAGCACCGGCGTCAACTCGCCCAGCTTGGTGACCTCGCGGCCGGTCATGCCGTAGATGGTCGGCAGATAGTAAGCAGTATTGGGAAAGGCGACGGGGCAGTCTGCACCCTTTTCTGCGAGCGCCTTGTTGAGCAGCTCGGCCGCCTCTTGCACGATCAGGTTGGCGCCGCGGATGGCGCGAGTAGCGATGTATCGCGACATGGTTGGTTCCTCCGTGAACCGGAATGAGAGACGAGTAACGAGTAACGAGTAAGGAGAAATGAGTAAGCGTCACTTCTTACTCGTTACTCATTACTCGTTACTGATTTCTCATCACCCGTAAATCTCCGCCATCTGCTCTTCGACCGGCAGTTCGCTGTATGACTCCATCGCCGCATCCCCGGATGCGCCAAAGCGGGCCGGATCGTAGGCAGGCAGCTTCAGCGCCGCGCGCTTCTTGTCGATGTGCTCGAGTGTCTTCTGGACGATGTCTCCGGCCTCGATAACGAACTCCAGCTTGCCGCCGTAGCGGTCTTCCCACTCACTTAACAGGATGTCGGAAACCGCATCGGAGAACTCAACCGGGTTGCGCACGCCCATGATGACGTACGCGCCAGAGCCGACACAGTAAGTGGCGATGGATAAAGCTTTCTCGCTCATCCATTCGGGTGCCAGGCCGACCGCCGGGATATCGCTGATGTCGTCGCCCAGGCCGCCCTCGGTCGCCATCTGGCTCAACACAGTGAGGATGCGGCTGTTATCCACGCAGGAACCGAGGTGCAGGACCGGCGGGATGCCGATCGCTTCGCAGACCTCGCGCAGGCCGGGGCCGACCTTTTCCGGATCGAGGCCCGCAGAGCCCTTCATATAGCCATACTTGCCGGCTGCAATCGCGCCGCACCCCGTGCTCACCACCAGGACATCATTCTTCAGCAGTTCGGTGACCACATCCATGTGGACCTGGTCGTGGGTGAAGGCGGGGTTGTTGCAACCGACATTCGCCGCCACGCCGCGGATGCGCCCGCTGGCGATGGCGTCGTTGAGCGGCCGGAAGGAGGCCCGATAGTTGCCGCCCTGCATGTAGGCCAGATACTCATGGCTGAAGCCCGGCACCATTTGTTCGGACATGCCATGGGGGATGTGCGTCTCGGCGGCCCGGTTGGCATAGTTGTCGATTGCGCGGCGCACGATATTTTTGGCGATGTCCATCGCGTGATGCTCGTCGAACTCGATGTGTGTGGCGCCGGTAATCTTGACTTTGGGGCTGGTGGTGATGATTTCGGTGTGGAAGTGCTCGGCAACGCCCACCAGGGATTGCATGATGCACTGCACATCCACCACCATTGCCTCGACCGCGCCGGTCAGGATGGCGAGTTCCTGCGTCAGGAAGTTGCCGGCGGAAGGAATGCCCTGGCGCATCATGACCTCATTGGCCGTGCAGCAGATGCCCGCCAGGTTGATGCCGTCCGCGCCCTTGCTCTTGGCATACTCGATCAGATCGGGGTCCTGAACGGCCGTGACGATCATCTCAGAGAGCGTGGGTTCGTGGCCGTGGACGATGATGTTGACCTGCTTCTCTTCCAGGCAGCCGAGATTGACTCCGCCAACCTTCGGGCTGGGGGTGCCGAAGAGGATGTCGGAGATGTCGGTGGCCCACATCGAGCCGCCCCAGCCGTCGGATAGGGCCGTGCGCACAGCGGCGCTCAAGATGTGGCTGGCATCCTGGTCGTCGCCAATGTGCGTGCGATGCAAGATCTCCACCACTTCGCGGTCGATGCCCCGCGGCACCACACCCTGGTCGCGCCAGAGCTTCTGGCGCTTGGGCGGTGCGGTATTGATGTAACTCAGCGTCCCGCGCTGTTGCCCGAATTCGCTGATGGCTTTGTTGGCCACGTCCAGCGCGACCTCTATGACAGTCTTGCCTTTCGTGGGGATGCCATGTTTGGCCGCGACGGCATACAGCTTGGCCTCATCGCGAATCTGGTAACCCTGGGCCTCGCCGGTCGCCACTGCATGGAGGGTAAACGCCAGGTCACGGCCATGGTCGGAGTGAGCCGCCGCGCCAGCCGCAATCGCCCGCGCCAGATTGCGGGCCGCGATGGTTTCCAGCGTCGCACCGCAGATGCCGACCTGCCCTTCTTTGGTGATGCGGCAAGGCCCCATATAGCAATTTTTGCAGCAGACGCCCGATTGCCCGCTGCCCACGGTGCAGGGCTTATGGTCTGCCGCCCGGCTAAATGAGGTCGAGATGCCCATCAGTTCGGCAACGTCCAGCACGTAGCATGCGGCTGGATCGATGCTGGGCGTGATTTTCTGTTTTGCCATGAGATGTATCTCCTCTACTTCTTGGCATCCCGCAGGTCGGTGCGGGTCTGGCGTAGGCCGAGGCGATCCCATGCGGGATCTTTGCGGCCATCCTGCACGGGAACGGGCTGTGCCATGACGCTCGCGCCGTCGGATGCAACCGGATAGCCGGCCTCATCCAGCGCGGCCATGATGGCGCCCGGCGTGACCAGCGCCGGGTCGTAAGATACGATGACCATGCGGAAGGCGGAGCTGGCAAGGACATCCTGCACGCCGGTCAACTGCGACAGGGCTTCCCGAACCTTCAGCGTGTGATGATCGGCCCAGAGATTGGGCACGCCGAACTGGATTTTCTCCATGAGTGGCTGACCTCCTTCAGGGGGGCTGTTCAAAGGCTTTTTCGGCTCCAGGCGGGGACCCGCTGTGGCGTTGGCTTTTTCAGCGTGGAGCAGGTCCGCGATTTCGCGCCGGTGTTCGATATAGATTTCGCAGAAGTCGCAGGTGACAGAGAGGGGTGCGCAGCAACAGGAACTCCCCGCGCATTCTTCCCAGCAGGTTTGTGTTCCCGCATAGATGGCGCAATCGGCGCACGCCACCACCCAGCCGTTCTTGCCGGATGCGTGCCTGGCTTGAAGTTCACGCCGGATTTCCCAACATCTGCGCATGTCTGTCTCACCACCTGCGGATGGCTCTCGCCGCCGTGCGTATAAGCTGATATCGTGCAGTTTTGCACGATGTGGTGGATTTGGCTATGATGCTCATCATAGCCAAACAAAAAAGCCTGCCCCGCGCAGAAGCGGAGCAGGCTTTCATCACCTGGGAAGGTTGCAAACCATCGTCAGTCTGCAAGATATGACACAATGGTCAACAGCTTACGTTACACTCATCGCGAGCAATATGACGCGCGTCATGTACGAATTAGAAGGTATTTTCACAAAACGCCCTGACATGGAGCGCAGGCCTACAGGAGTTGGTCTGCTGTCACCAGGGCCTGGGCGACCTCGGAGAGTTTGCGGTTAGTGTCCTGGCTCTGCTTCTGCAGCCGGCGGAAGGCTTCCTCTTCAGTCAGGTCCAGGCGCCGCATGAGGATGCCCTTGGCGCGCTCGATTAGCTTGCGGGCTTCAAGGGCTTCGCGCAGGTCCGCCACTTCCTGGTGCAGCGCCTTGAATTCGCGGAAGCGCGCCAGCGCAAGGGCAATCGCAGGCAGCAGGTCTTCCTCGGCCACCGGCTTCATCAGATAAGCGGAGATATTGGCCTGGGCCGCGCGCTCGACCAACTGGGTTTCGTTGTATGCGGTCAGGAGGATGATCGGGATGGGCCGCGCCCGGGTGATGCGCTCGGCCGCCTCGATGCCGTCCATGACCGGCATCTTGATATCCATGATGGCCAGGTCCGGTTCGGTGGCTGCGGCGAGCGTGACCGCATCCGCGCCCGTGGAGGCTTCGGCCACGACGTGATGCCCCAGCGCGTTGAGCTGCACCCGCAAGCTCAGCAGGCGGATGCTCTCATCGTCGGCAATGAGGATGCGCAGAGGGTCCACGGCACCTCGTTATTTATAGAATATCAGTTGCGCCTCGCTGCCGCCCTGCGGCAGATTGTGCAGGCGCAGCGTACCGGCGAGGTCCTTTTCGGCGAGGGTGCGGGCGATGCGCAGACCCAGCCCGCGCGCACGTTCGATGTCGAAGTCAGGCGGCAGCCCGCGACCGTTGTCGCGCACCACCACCGTGACCTGGGGACCTTCCTGCGCGAGGTCGATGCATAACTGCCCGCCGCGCGCGCTGAGGCTGAACGCGTGCTCCAGCGCGTTGGCAATCAGCTCATTCATCACCAGTGCAAAGGCCGTGGCCTGTTTTGAAGGCAGATAAATCGCCTCGCCGGTCACTTCGGCCTGCACCGGGCGGTCGGGGCGCACCAGGTGACGCAGCGAGATATCGCATACTTGCCGCGCCAGTTCGGTGATGTCGGTCAGCCGCACCTGGTCCGCCGACAGCAGTTCGTGGACGGCCGCGATGCTCTTGATGCGCGTTACGCTGTCGCGCAGGCTGCGTCGCGCGGCTGGGCTGGGGCTGGAGGACATCTCCAGGCTGAGCAGGTCTGCGACCGTTTGCAGGTTGTTCTTGATGCGGTGGTGCATCTCCTGCACCAGCGTCGCCAGGGCTTCGGCGCGCCGCGCTTCTTCCCGCAGCCGCATGTTATCGACCGCCGTGCCAATCTGTGTGGCAATCGAGCGGAGGAGGGCCATGTCGGTATCGGAGAAGGTGACGAGCCGTCGCGCTGCAATGTGCAAGACGCCGAGGGGCTGCTCTTTGGCATGCAGCGGGACGACTGCGCACGCGTGCGCGCCATGACACCGGCAGCCCTCGCGCACGATGCGGGCATCGTTGACGACGTCGGCTGCCTGCAGTTCTTCCCCACGCAGCAGCGCCTGGCCGCACAGGCACTCACCGGGCGTGATCGTCGTTTCGGCAGGGTCGAACAGGGAGAGGTCGCCTTCGGCTGCGGCCAGGGCAAGCTGGCCGGTCAGACGATCCAGCAGGTAGATCTTGCCGCTGTCGAGGGCCAGGACAGCGAGGGTTTCTTGCAGCGCTTCAGAGAGCGCGGCTTGTTCGTTCAGCGCCCGGTTCATGGCCGCGGAGACAGCATAGAGCGCGGCCAACTCCTGCACGCGTCGCTGTTCCTCAGAAGCTTGCCATGATAGGGACACGGGCTGTGGGGAGGCAGGAGGATCCATCGCAGTTGGTAGCTATGGCCTCTTCCGGACATGAGGCGTACGGTGCAACAGCGCGTCTGCGGGGCTGTTCACACCGCACGCCTCACTTGGCCCGGATCAGGAGACTTTTTCGTCCGTGGGCTTGTCCGCCGGCTTTTCGGGCGCCGTTTCGTCCCTGGACGCCTGGCGGAATTCACGGATGCTCTTGCCGATCGCGCCGCCGATTTCCGGCAGCCGGCCCACGCCGAACACGATGAGCACAATGACCAGGAGGATGACCCACTCCCAACCACCTAGGTTGAACATTGAACACTCCTTGAGGGTATTGGTACTGCGCCTGCCAGGATGTCAGGCGTCATGAGTTGTCAGATTCAGGCGCCGGCGCACGTCGTGCGCGCCGGGCACGTTTCGGTGACGTTTGCTTGCCATGTGCCGCCCGGCTGGCGAACAACATCTGCCGCGCCAGCGCAAGATCGAGCCCCATGCCGATCAAACGCCGCAGAAAGATGGATTCCTCCGCGGGCTGCGTTTGCACATCGTGGGCCGCGGCCTGGGCAACCGTCGCTGCCTCAACATCTCCCGCCAGCAGCAGCCAACGCGCCATTTTCTGCAGGCTCTTAGCATACCTTGCTTTTAGCTCGGGGCCAAACTGCGTGCGCGCGATGTTGGTGATCCGCTCGGCGCGCGCCGCCGGTCCGTCAATCTGGCTGGGCGGCAGCTCGGCCAGGGACCAGGGCCAGGTCGCGAAGGCCGGATGGTCCAGCAGCCCGGCAATGGCGGCGTGATCCGGCGCAGGCTCAATCTCCGGCGCACCCGTGTCTGTCGCGTCGAGGTCGGCTTCCCCTGGCAGCGGTTCAGCCAGCCAGATGAGCGGGTTGAACAGGCGGTATTCGACCGGCGGCAGCGTGCCCTGTGCCCAGTGCAGCGCCAGGGCCTCCCGGATGAGCTGACGCCCCACCGGCAATGCGACTTCGAGCAGCAGTAGGTTGCCGTCCGCCAGCTTGACACGGTGCAGGGTCCCGCTGCCCGCGGCGGGCGGGATTTCGAGCAAGTCCGTACGCTGCCCCGGCGCAACGAAGCGCAGCCCGCTCGTCGCATCGGTAACGACCGAGAGAGATACCCCCGGCGCAGCATCTGCAGTCTGGCCGATGAACCAGACGAGCTGCGTGCCTGCGGCTTCGACCGGCGACACCAGCACCTGCCAGATGTGTCCCGGTGCGTGCCACGGTGCAGGGTCAGGCTCCGGCTCGGCACGGCCCGTCCCGATGCTCATCTGCACCTTGCGCCGCCCACGCTCGGCCAGGACGGCAAGCGGCGGCGGCAGCGTCGCAGCCAGGCTGGTCAACGCCTGTGCAGCCGCCACCGACCGGATGCGGCTTAACTGGTCCAGTGCGCCGCGCGCCAGTGCTGGATCGTGCTCCTGGGCGAACATGCGGAGGAGGGCGATCATCTGCCAGCCGTTGCCGCTGCCGGGGATGGCCTTGAGCAGGAGGTGCGGCACATCGGGCGGCTGCTGGGCAAGCTGGGCCAGGTATTCCAGAAGCGCGACCGGCTCCTGCTGCATGGCCCGCCTGAGTTCCTGCAATGACTGGTGGGCTACCTGATCCGGGTCGCCCGCACCGGCCGCGACCAGGTCATCCACCGGTTCAGCGAGAAAACGATCGAGGAGGATGACGGCACTGATGCGCACCCGATCGACATCCGTATGGGGCCGCGCCCCTGCACCGCCGGCCGCGCCGCGCAGCGCGGCCACCAGTTGTTCACGGGGCAGGTGCAAGGCTACCAGGCCCAGCCGGCCGCGCACGAGCGGATCATCAGTGTCCAGCAGGGACAGGAGAAACGTCAGTGCCGTGTGCCCGTGTGCCGCAATCGCGGCTGCCTGCTGTTCCTGCTCGGCCGGGTCTGTCATCGCCAGCAGGCGTGCAAATTCGGCTTCCAGCGTCCGGCGCTCCATCAGCCCGGTGAGCACTTTCGATTCCGCAGTCATAAACCCCATTATATCACACAGCACGCATTTGTCACACCGGCCGCGACCGGCGTATACTGTTCATGCACGCACATTGCTGACACATCGAGAGGTTCACCATGAAGGCCCCTAACCGCGTGGCGCCGTGGCTGGGCTATATTGGGCTTTCGCTTGTCTGGCTGATCATCCTGGCTGCGGTTGTCTCGCTGGGCCGCAGACCGGCAACGAAGCCGATCGAGATCCTGCCACCTCCCACACTGACACTCACCCCCGTTCCGTCACCCCCGCCGACCCCCGGCCTGCTGCACATCGATGTGGCCGGTGCAGTGCGGCGTCCTGCCGTCTATCAACTCGCGCCGGGCAGCCTGGTTGCCGATGCGATTGCGGCCGCGGGCGGGCCCGCTGAGGACGCGGACCTGGACCGCATCAATAAGGCCGTGCCTCTGGATGACCATATGCAGGTCTATGTGCCGCGGCGCGCCGCTCCCGGTGCAACCGTCGCGCCGGGCGGTGCAGAGGAACCCCCGCCTGTCTCGACCGCGCCGCTCCGCATGATGGGCGACGGCGCCCCCCGTGGCACACCGTCCGCCGATTCACCTGGGCTGATCAACCTGAACACTGCATCGCTGGCCGAGCTGGACAGCCTGCCGGGCATCGGTGAGGTCACCGCGCAGAAGATTGTGGCCGGCCGGCCCTACGCCAGCGTCGAGGACCTGCTGCGCGTGGATGGCATCGGGGAGGCCAAGCTGGCGACACTCAGGCCCCTGGTCACGGTGGAATAGAGGATTGCCCCGCCGGAAGTAACTGCTCATCGTTACAAACCAAGTTTCTCGGTGAAGCTGCGCTTCGCACAGAAACCGGGTTTGTAACGGTGCAGTTGTTGTCGGAATCCCTTTTGACGATGACCGTTAAGGGCGGTACAATTCACCTGCGAAACGTGCAGGAGGTGAAGCATGAAAAAGGGTCTACCCTTCGTTGCCTTGTTGATTCTGGTCAGCCTGGTCATGACCGCGTGCATGCCGCTGGTACCGGTGCCGGCGCCGGTGGCTGCCGAACCGACGCCGGTCGCGGAGCCGACCGTAGCTGCGGAGCCGGCGCCCGCGGCGGAACCCACCGCAGCCGCCGAACCTGCCGCGCCGGAACCTGAGACGCCTGCGGACGCGGCCAAGACGTTGCGTCTGCCGAATCTCGGCGGCCAGGTCGTGCGGGCGGTGACGGAGAATGCGTATCCGCCGTTGAACTTCGTGGATCCGGTGACGGGGAAAGCGGTGGGGTGGGAATACGAGGCGGTGAACGAGATCTGCCGGCGGCTGAACTGTGTGGTGGCGTGGAGCACGGTGTCGTGGGACGCCATGATCCAGGCGGTGCAGGACGGGCAGTTCGACGTGGGGATGGACGGCATCACGATCACGGCGGAGCGGGCGACGCAGGTAGACTTCTCGGCGCCGTACCTGGTGTCGCAGCAGTACATGCTGGTGCGGGCGGACGAGACGCGCTTCACGGATGCGGCGACGTTTGCGGCGGACGAGGGGCTGCTGATCGGGTCGCAGGCGGGGACGACGAACTTCTATGTGGCCGTGTATGAGGTGCTGGACGGGGACGAGCAGAACCCGCGCATCAAGCTGTTCGAGACGTTCGGGGCGGCGGTGCAGGCGCTCTTGGCAGGGGATGTGGACCTGGTGCTGATGGATGCAGCGTCGTCGCGCGGCTACATCGGGGCCAACCCGGACCGGCTCAAGCTGGTCGGTGAGCCGCTCGGCACGGAGGAGTTCGGCTTCATCTTCACCCCGAACTCGCCCCTGGTCGAGCCTTTCAACGCGGCCCTGGCGACGATGAAGGCCGATGGATTCATCGACCATCTGAACACGCGCTGGTTCTTCATGTACGATCCGGCCGCGGAATAGGTTGCAAGTTGGCGGGTTGCAGGTTGCAGGTTACGAGCCGCAGGACCTTGCACGATTCTGCGCTCTCATCCTGTAACCTGCAACTTGCAACGTCAGAACTTGTAACGGTTTGCCCACTGCCATGACATCCGGCTTTCGAATCGCCCCGCGCGAATCGCGCCTCCTGCCTGTCACCAACTGGCTGGTGCGGCTGCCCTATTGGCTGCTGGCCGCGCTGCTGCTGGCGCTGGTCTTCCTCTTCGTGATGTTGAGCCGGGCCGACTATCGTGTGATTCTCAACGCGACAGCTAAGGGCATCGGCACAACTGTGTACGTAACCCTCATTGCGTACCTGCTCGCCATGCTGGCAGGGTTGCTGATCGGGTTGATGCGCGTATCGAAGAACCGGCTGGCACGCGAGGCCTCATCGTTCTACGTCGAAATCGTGCGCGGCGTCCCCATGCTGGTCATCCTGTATTATATCGCCTTCGTGGGTGCGCCTGCGCTCGCAGCCGCACTGAGCTGGGTTGGCTCGACGTTGGTGGCGCTCACCGGGCTGACCGGCGTCTTCGGACCCCTGGCCGGCATCCAGACGCGCGACCTGGATTTTACGTTCCGCGCGATCCTGGCGCTCACCCTGGGGTACAGCGCGTTCGTGGCCGAAATCTTCCGGGCGGGCATCGAGTCGATCGGCCGGGGACAGATGGAGGCCGCGCGCTCGGTGGGGATGAGCTACGGCCAGGCAATGCGTTATGTCATTCTGCCCCAGGCCGTGCGCAACGTCCTGCCGCCGCTGGGCAATGACTTTATCGCGATGCTCAAGGATTCGTCCCTCGTCTCCGTGCTGGGCGTGCAGGACATCACCCAAATCGGCAAGGTCTACTCCTCCAGCACCTTCCGCTTCTTCGAGACCTACAATGTCGTCGCGTTCCTCTATCTGATTATGACCGTGGGACTGGCGCTGCTCGTCCGCTGGCTCGAACGCCGGATGCCCGGGCGGGCCTGAGATCTAGCGCGGGCGACAAATACAACCACGGAATACGCGGACCACGCGGAAGATAGGAATGATCTTTCCGCGTGGTCCGCGTATTCCGTGGTCACGCTTACAGCCACGTGCGCAACTGCGCGGTGGAACTCAGCGCGAGGTCGGCATCCTCGAAGTCGCTCTCCGCGCCGAACCCGCATAACACCCCCACGGCCAGCGCACCGGCCAGCTTGGCTGCCTGCGTGACCGGCTTCGTATCGGCCACCACGACGCACTGGTTGACCGGGATGCCCAGCCGGTTGGCAGCCACCACCACCGCGGGCTGCGGGGGTCGCGTCCGCCGCTGGTCCTCGCGCGTGACAATCGCGCTGAACAACCCGCTCAACCCGCAGCGCGCCAGGAACGCGGCCACATCCTCCCGGCCGCGCGCAGTCACGATGCCCAGCCGGTAACTGCGCGCCAGGATGCGCAGGGCATCGGGCGTGCCCGGCGTCACCGCGAAATTGGTTCGCACGCGTGTCCCGGTAAAACGCCGCAAGGCCGGCTCCCATTGCTTTGCGTAGGCCTCCAATTTGAGGTGAATCAGCAGGCTCAGGAAGCGGTTGACCCACCGCTCGCCGGTCATCATGCCGCGCCGCGCCAGCCGCCGGCGCTGCGGCTCGGACAGGAAGTTCGACAGGAAGGCCAACCGGTGCGCCAATTCGCGTTCGCGCTCGTGGTCGATTTCCAGCAGCGTGCCGTCCAGGTCGAAGAGGATGCCGCGCACCGGCGTTTGCTGCACGAGCGCTGGCCACTGCGCCGCGCGATTGCGCGCCGGGATCTCCGGCGGGAACGGCTCCATATCGAACAGCTTGCGGAAGATGTAACCGATCAGCACGCGCAAGGCGGCTATCGTCGGTGCGGCCAGCAGAATGCCCAGCACGCCGCCCAGCTCGTTGCCCGCCAGCACGCCCAGGATAATCACCGCAGGGTGCAGCCGCACGCGGCGCCCGACGATGCGCGGCAGCAGATAGAGGTTCTCGACCTGCTGGATGGCGATATAGACGCCCATCACCAGGATGGCAAACCAAAGACTCGGGATGGGCAGCCAGGTGGACCCGAGGAAGAGGGCAATCGCGACGCCGGGAATGGCAGCAAGGAATGGCCCGATTGCGGGCACGAATTCCATCAGACCGGAGATAAGCCCCAGCACCGGCGCGTTGCGGACGCCCAGGATGGTCATGGCGAGCCAGACGACAATCCCAACGATGAAGCCGAGGATCAACTGGCCGCGCACGAACGCGTCCCAGATATGGCACAACTCGCGCCACAGCCGGCCCAGTTCGGGCCGCCAGGGCGCCGGTACCTGCTCCGCAACGGCTTTGCCGATGACCGGCCCGTCGCGCACGATGTAGAAGGCCACGACGAGAATCAGGAAGGCCCAGAAAACGCCGTTGATGGCCCCGCGGACGACACCCGCCGCGCCCGTTGCCACTGAGCCGAGGATGCTTTGCAGGCTCACAATGCTTGTGAACTCCGGGCCGATCAGCCCGCGCAGCCACTCGTTGATCGGCTCGTAATACGGCCCCAGGTCCATGCTCCACGATGGTGTAATCGTGATGGGCTTGGGGGTGGCCTCAAGCAGTTCCTGGACGATGTTGACCAGGGTGTTGCCGAAGGCGGTCAGGGCGTTGACGAGCCAGGGTGTGATCGTCGCCGGCACGGTCAGCAGCAGGAGGACCACGATCAGCTCGGTGATGAAGACGACCGGTGTGCGGGGCCAGCCGCTGTTGCGAATGAAACGGTCAACCGGCAGCGACACGAGATACGCCAGCAGCAGCGTCAGGATGACAGGCGCGAGAATCACGCTCGTCCTGGTCAGCAGCCAGACTGCTGCGACGAGGACGACGATGATGACAAGTTGCTTGAAGAAGGGATTCCAGCGCGTATTCATCGGCATTGGCTCCGCCCGAAGTCCCATCTTACCATATCTGGCCGCGCGTGTTCAAAGAAATCGGGGGCGGCTGTTAAAGATCAGACCGCCGTGACAAGCATGTGTTGTCACGGCGGTCCCGAAGCAGTGCTACAGCGCGACCGACCGTCGTTAGTGTAGCAAGCCCACCTCGTCCAGGGGCCAATAGCGCACCAGCGCGCGTCCGATGATCTGATCCAGCGACACCGGGCCGAACGTGCGCGAGTCCCGGCTGGCCGACCGGTTGTCGCCCATCACGAACACGGTCAGCGGCGGCACGACCCATGAACGGCCTCCGCCCAGGGTGTCCTGGTCGAGGTACGGCTCGTCGAGCGGCACGCCGTCGATGAACACGCGGCCATCTGCGACAGTCACGCGCTCGCCGGGCAGGCCCACGACGCGCTTGATGAGCAGCTCCGGGCTGCCGCCAGGGTCATGGAGCACCACGACATCCCCGCGCCGCGGCCCGTGGAAGCGGTAGGACAGCTTCTCGATAACCAATCGCTCGTTCGTGTGCAGGTTGGGCTCCATGCTCTGGCCGTAGACGCGTGTGGCCTGGGCCAGGAACACATGGATGAGCAGCGCGATGATGATGGCGGGCACGATTGTGCCCATTACATCGCGCAGCATCGCTTTGAACCAGCCGTCGCCTGCCGGACGGACCGGCCCCTGGGCCGGTCCGCCCACGACAGGGGCAGTGGTCGTCGCCGCATCCGGAGCGTTGGGCTCCGGCGCTTGAGACGTCGCTTGATCCATTCGCTTTTCCCGAAAGTCAGGTTTTACCGCCGCGGTCTGCCGCGGTCCCCGCCCCGGTCGCCGCCACGATCCCCGAACCGGCTACCGCCGCGGTCCCCGCCGCTGCGTGGGCCGCGATCGCCGCTCGGCCGACCGCCGCTGGAGCCGCGGTCACGCTCGCGCGCCTCTTCGACGGTCCAGCCTTCCATGACTGCCTGGCGGCTCAACCGGATCTTGCCGGACGGGTCGATGTCCGTCACCATGACCGTGATTTCGTCGCCCAACTGCACGACTTCCTCGACGCTCGGCACGCGATAGTCGGCCAACTGGGAGATGTGCACCATACCGTCCTGGCCGGGCGCGATCTCGACGAACGCGCCGTAGGACTCGATGCGCACGACCTTGCCGGTGTAGATGCGGCCGAGCTTGATTTCCTCGGTCATCTTCTCGATCTCGGACAGGGCCTGCTCGGCACCGACGCCCTCCGCGCCGGACACGAACACGGAACCGTCATCCTCGATGTCGATCTTGACGCCGTACTGCTCCTGCAGGCTGCGGATCATCTTGCCGCCGGGGCCGATGACCTTGCCGATCTTCTCCGGATCGATGTGTGTCGTCAGGATGCGCGGGGCATGGACGGACAGGCTGCGGCGCGCCTCAGGCAGCACGGCCAGCATCTTGTCCAGGATGAACAGGCGGCCCTGGAGCGCCTGGGCCAGCGCCTCTTCGAGAATCTGGAAGGTCAGGCCGTGAATTTTGATATCCATCTGCAGCGCGGTAATGCCGTGCGCCGTGCCCGCAACCTTGAAGTCCATGTCGCCCAGGTGATCTTCGATGCCCTGGATGTCGCTCAGGATGGCGTAGCGCAGGTTCTCGCTGGTTACGTCACCATCCGTCACGAGACCCATTGCGATGCCGGCAACCGGCGCCTTGATCGGCACGCCTGCATCCATGAGCGCCAGCGTGCTGCCGCAGACGGAGGCCATCGAGGTCGAGCCGTTGGAGGACAGCGCCTCAGACACCAGCCGCAGCGTGTACGGGAAGGATTCCTGCGCCGGGATCATCGGTTCGAGCGCGCGTTCGGCCAGCGCGCCGTGGCCGATTTCGCGGCGCCGCGGGCCGCGGTTGGGCGCAACTTCGCCCGTCGAGAAGGGCGGGAAGTTGTAGTGGTGCATGTAGCGCTTGGATTCTTCAGGGCTGAGCGTGTCCAGCGATTGCGCATCGCCCGGCGTGCCGAGCGTTGCCACGGTCAGGACCTGGGTTTCGCCGCGGGTGAACAGGCCGCTGCCATGCACGCGCGGGAGGACCCCCACCTCGACCGTGATGGGCCGGATTTCGGTGTATGCGCGCTCGTCCGGGCGCACCTTGTCGCCGAGGATGCGGTCGCGCACGACCTTCTTCTCGATGCTGTCGAACGCCGATGCCAGTGCCTTCGGGTCGTAGGTCTCGCCCAGCGCGGCGACCAGTTCGGTGTGCAGCGCCTTCATTGCGGCGGACTGCGCCTGCTTGGCGAGCGGCTGCGCAAAGATGTCGCGCATGCGGGTGCCGATCCAGGTCGAGACAGCTTCCTCGACGACCGGGTCGCTGGCGAACGCGGTGTACTCGAACTTGGGCTTGCCGATTTCGGCGCGCATGCGGTTCTGCAGCTCGATGATCGGCTGCATGGCCTCATGGCCCAGCCGCAGCGCCTCGAGCATCATGTCCTCGGGTAGCTCGTCTGCGCCCGCTTCGACCATCAGGATGGCATCGGCGGTGCCGGCCATGCGCAGGTCGAGCGTGCTCGCGGCCATCTGCGGGACGGTCGGGTTGATGATGAACTCGCCATCCACAAAGCCCACGCGCACCGCGCCGATGGGCCCGTCCCACGGGATATCGGAGATGGTGACCGCGGCGCTCGCCGCGATGATGCCGAGGATGTCCAGGTGGAGCTCAGGGTCGCGGGCCATCGCGGTGACGATGACCTGGACCTCATTGCGCATGTCCTTCGGGAAGAGCGGGCGCAACGGACGGTCGATCAGCCGGGAAACCAGGATGGCCTGGTCGCTGGGGCGGCCTTCGCGGCGCATGAAGCTGCCGGGGATGCGGCCCGCGGCGTAGAGGCGTTCCTCGAAGTCCACGCTGAGCGGGAAGAAGTCGATGCCCTCGCGGGGTGCTGCACCACACACCGTGCCCAGCACGAGCGAGTCGCCGGAGCGCACTGTAACGGCGCCCCCGGCCAGCTTCGCCAGAGTGCCGCTCTCGATAATAATCTCGCGGCCGCCGACGGTGACGCTGTAAGAATGTTTCTGCATGTTAACCCTTTACCTCTCTGTGATATTGTGCCGGAGAGGTTCAGGGACTGGGGAGTGCTGTCGAAGTCGTTGCTGCGGAGCTTACGCGCTACGCGCCGGCGTGTAAGCTCCGCAGGAGCGACGCCCTCGACCCCACTCCCCAATTCCTGCGCCTCTCAACGGCGGCGCCCTCACTTTGTTCGAGTCTATGCGCTGTAGCGAAGCGGCAGTGCATAGAACCAGAGCTAAGACGAGGCTTGATACTAAATGCCAAACGAGTAGATACGACAGATCGTATCTACTCGTCCATAGTACGGCTTACGATGTGCGCTTATGCGATGCAATCTGAGCGTTATTTCCGCAAGCCCAGCCGCACAATCAGTTCCTTGTAGCGATCGGGATCCTTTGCGCTGAGGTACGCCAGATGGCGGCGGCGCTGCCCGACCAGCTTGAGCAAGCCGCGGCGAGAAGATTGATCCTGCTTGTGCGTCTTCAGATGATCAATCAGCGAGTTGATGCGAGTCGTGAGAATCGCAACCTGCACCTCAGGCGACCCCGTATCACTGTCGTGTACGTGGTATTCCTGAATGATGGCATCCTTTTCGTTCTTCGACAGAGCCATGGAACACACTCCTTAATGGATGTGACCGAGACACCGCTGGAATACCGAGGCGCATGTCCCAGTCGGGCATTACGGGTTGGAGTATATCACGGGAGACGGAATGGAGCAAGTTAGGGCTGCGCTTCTGCCGCAGGGCCGGTTTCAGAGTCGGGCATAGCGGTCGAAGCCGCCCTCGCTGGCAATGGTCTGGCCGGTAATCCAGCGCGCGTGGTTGCTGTGGAGGAACTGCACGAGCCGCGCCGCGTCATCCGGCAGCCCCCAGCGGCCGGCGGGGAACAGCCGTGTGACCTCGTCGTAGACCGGGCCGGTCAGGTAGCCGGTGTCCGTGGGCCCCGGATTAATGCAGTTCACCCGGATATGCTGGGGCGCCAGCGCCGCGGCGGCCTGGCTGCACAGCCCCCGGATGGCTTCCTTCGACACGGCATACGCAATCTCCGAGATCATCGGCCCGAGATACTGCCCGCTGGTGAAGAGGGTGATGGCCCCGCCCGCCGCGCCGATCTGCCCAGCAAAGGCCTGGATCATCAGCATGGCCGCGCGCACGTTGACAGCCAGGTGCGCATCGATGTGTTCAGCGGTCCAAGCACCCAGCGGCGCATGGGTGGAGTAGGCGTGGTTGAGCACCAGACCGTCCAGACTGCCCAACCGGGCAATGGCTTCCGTCACCACCTGCGCGGGTTCGTTGGGCTGTGCCAGGTCGGAAGGCGTCAGTGCGACGACCGTCAGCCCCGCCGCCGACAGCTCCGCAACGAAGTCATGCGTCCAGTCCTGTGCCGCATCGGGATACTGCAATGCGGCATCGTAGTCTGCATGGCCGTGAACCGCGACCGCTGCCCCAGCCGCTGCGCAGCGTCGGGCGATGGCCGCGCCAATGCCCAGCGACCGGCTCACACCGGTGACGAGGATGCGTTGGCCCTGCAAGGATAGCGATGCGTCATGTTCCATGCCAGATGCCCCTGAAACCGCCGTAGAGACGTTTCGCCGGAACGCTCCTACGCCTTCTCGATTTTGACGACGCACTCGACGTGAAATGTCTGCGGGAACAGGTCCACCGGCTGCACCTCGACGATGCGGTAGCCGGCCGCGTGCAGATGCTCGACATCGCGGGCCAGGCTGGCCGGGTCACACGAGATGTAGACCATGCGCCGCGGGCCGAGCGCAGCGAGGTCGCGCAGCACCGCCGGCCCGGCCCCCGCGCGCGGCGGGTCCAGGATCACCAGGTCGGCGCGCTGCCCCCCGGCCAGCAGCGCGGGCAGCACCTCCTCGATCGCGCCCTCGTGGAGGCTGGCGTTGAGCAGCTTACCTGCATTGAAGGCGAAATCCTCGCATGCGGAGGGAGATCCCTCGATGCCGATGACCTCTGCCACTTGCCCGGCCAGCGCCAGCGCAAACAGGCCCGCGCCGCAGTATGCATCCAGCAGGATGTCGCCCGGCTGCGGGTCCGCGTAGGCGGTCACGATATCTACGAGCGCGGCCGCGGCGGCCGTGTTGACCTGGAAGAAGCTCTCCGCGGAGATGCGATAGTGCCGCCCGTGGACTTCTTCCGTGATGAACGGCTCGCCAATCAGCGGGCGCAGGCCGGCTGGCGTCTTGAGCGCGCAGGCCGCGGGCAGGTCCAGCTCCAGTTCCAGCGCCTCATCGCCCGCAGTCTCGAACAGAATCAGCGCATCGCCGGTGTTCAGCCCCGCGCGCAGGCTCACGCCGGTCAGCGCGGGTTCAGCCAGGTCGAGCGCCGCGTGCAGCTCGTCCAGTCGGTCTGCCAGGAGCAGGCAGCGGTCCACTGCGATGAGGTCGTGCGAGGCCGTGCGGCGGAAGCTCAACCGGCCCTCTGCATCCAGCGCGAACTGCGCATGGTTACGGTAGCCGTAGTCGAGGAAACGGCTCTCGTCGGCAGGGTCGGCCATCACTACGATGTCCGCGACCGGCGGGTCGGCGAGGCGGCCCAGGCGGCGAAGCTGGTCGGTGACGATGGCCTGCTTGAGCTCGGCCTGGCGCTCGTACCGGATGTGCTGCCACTGGCAGCCGCCACACTGGCCGGGGCCGAAATAGGGGCAGGGCGGCTCGATGCGGTCGGGGCTGGCCGCCAGCACTTCGACCAGGCGACCGCGCGCCCAACGCTCCTTCTCCTCGACGACCTCGACGCGCACGCGCTCGCCGGGGATGGTGTAGGGGACGAACACGGCCTTGCCCTGGTGGCGGCCGATGCCTTCGCCGCCGTGCGCCATCGCGTCAATCAGGATGTCCACGCTATTGGGTCCTCTAGAACCCCGGTTTCTGAGGTGAAGCGAAGCTTCACACGAAACCAGGTTTCTCATGCGTTGCGCGGTCGCGTCAGGAAGGCCACGGCCCGCCCTTCGTCGCCGCTCATCACCAGCTCCAGCACGCGGCCGCCGGTCGTCGCGGGCACGTCAATGACCTTCACGAATTCCGCGAATCCGGCATCCCTGGGCAGCAGCGCGGGCAGCGCGTTCACCGCAGTCTCGAAGAACTTGTGGTTGAATGGGTTGCCTGGATCGCCGGGGAAGATTGCCAGCGGGTAGATGCGGGCCTCGACGAGGTCCTGGAAAAAGTGCGTGCCATATGACAGGGCGGGCCGGTTGCGGCCCTGGCTCCAACTGATTTCGACCAGGGCGCGTGTGTTGTAGAAATCGGCATAGCCCACCTTCAGCCCCAGGTCCGGGCTGGAACTGCCCCATCGCCCCGGCCCCATCATGATGAAGGTCTGCCCTTCGAGCCGCTGGTTCAGCCGGCTCATCAGCCGCCCCAGCTCCAGCTTCTGGCTCGGTGAGGCGCGGTTATACTGCTCCGGGGCCACGTAGATGATGTTGGTGATGTTCTCGACGCGGCCGGTGGGCACGAGCTTCTCCGTTCCGAAGATGATATCCGCCTCCGGCAGGCGGTCGGGAAAGTGGATTTGCTCCGTGTCGACCTCACCAGCATAGGGGCGACACTGCAAGAGGTGGAGGGTCACGCTGGGTCGCGGATACTCAGAACCGATTTCTGCTGTGAACTCGATATCCACCGGGCGGTTGTAACTGACTTCGAGCGCCTTCAGCACGTTGCGCAGGTGCGTCGCAAAGGAGGTCTGTTTCAGCAACCCGTCCAGCGTGATGACCAGCGAACGGCTGTCCAGCCCGGCCGTCATGGCGACCAGCGGGCCGATGAAGTCGTCCTTGTATTGCGATGCCAGCAAGCGCAGGCCCGGATAATCCGCGGCCAGCACCTCGCTGACGGGCCGGGTGACGAGCTGGTTCTCCCTCAGGTCGATGACATCCATGTAGTATTGCGAGTAGTGCTTGATCTCGCGCGCGCCGGCCTCGGGCCGCAGCGTGGGATGGCTGAGGGCTACCATGCGCGGATAGTCTTCTCCAACGCGCTCTACCGCGCGCGTGCCCAGCCCTACGACCAGCCGCGTAAAGCCCTCCTCGCGGCGCAGCTTGGGGCTCCACACGAACGGGTTCCGGCTGTAGGCGACCCCGGCGACTGGCGGGAAATACATATCCCGGTAGCGGCTGCCCTGCACTACCTGGATGAGCACTGCCATGCGCTCGTCGTAATCAAGGACATTGTGCTGCTTGCGATAGAGCAGCACATGGGGATTGTAGATGCTGGCATACACCCGGCGGATGGCGTTACAGAGCTCCTCCAGGTTCTCCTCGGGTGTACCCTGGTTCGGGCAGAACACGCTTTCGTACATGCCGGCAAACGAAACGTCGAAGTTATCTTCGAGCAGGCTGGAGGAACGGACGATCAAGGGCTGACCGTGAACCGCATCCAGCAGGTCGCGGAAGTCATCCAGGGTGCTGCTGGGGAAGCGGCCGCGAGCATAGGCCTCTTGCAACACAGGATATTCGCGCTCGATCTGGTCGAGCGGCTTGTACTTCTGGTTGAGATAGTTCGTCAGTCCGTTGAGCTCCATGAAGTCATAGCTCACGTCTGCGCCGACGAAGTAGGTTTCGGGGATCACAAACCGGATCTGCTCGCACGTCTCGCAGAAGCGATCCAGGCTGGCTTGCAGGATCTTCCACGCCAGCACGAGGCCCGCAGCTTTACCGCCGATCTTGCCCCGGCCTGCACGGTGATTGCGAATCCACTTCAAGTCCTCGAAAGTGAGGTACTCCTTCGCCACCCGCACGAACCCCAGTTCATCGCTGATGAGCGCCTTGATCAGGACGACCTTCGTCTCCTGCATGTGGTGGTGGACCTGGGCCAGTTCTTCCGGCGGCAGCGCGGCGAAGCCCTCCATCTGCTGGAAGAGGATTTCCATGGAGGCCATTTCCGGGTTGAAGCTGAGCACCTGCTCGGCAGTGGGCCGTTCGTGCAGCACCTCGTGGGCCAGCTCCTCGAAGAGCTGTGGGCTGAGGTTGTAGGCCCAGTAGAACTCGGTCAGGCTGTCGCGTATCTT
>JAKPQT010000064.1 GCA_029555885.1 Chloroflexota bacterium
GCCGTGATCGGCACCAGCGCGCCGTCACGACGCCAGATATTGCCGGCCCAGTCCGCGATGAACGTGGCATCTGCGAAGGCCGCCAGGCCGTGCAGCTCGTTCGTGGCCGGTGCAGCCACGGGCGACCAGTTCACGCCATCCGTGGTGATATAGACCACCGCCTGCGTCGCCAGGCTGGGGTCAGCCGGATCCGGCTCAGTCCCGCCGACGGTGATCGCGCTGGTCCGGCTGAGCGCCTGCACGCGGCGAAACTGCGTCTTAGGCGAGATGTTGCCATTCTGCGCCTGCCAACCGAGCGCGCCGTTGATGGTGCGGAAAAGCGATCCGCAACTGCCCACCGCCCAGCCGTATTTGTCATCCAGGAACGACAGCCCATAATAGCGCCGCTGCACGCCCGCCTCCGCGGGATCAGGGTCCGGGAATTCAGCAGTCAGACAGTGATCGTGGTTCTCCGGCGGGCCGACATAAGCGGGCATCTGCCAGCTTACGCCGGCATCGGTGGATTTCAGAATCAGGCGATTGATCTGGCCGGCATAACACACGGTTGGTGACGGGCAGTTCACCGACCAGGCGGCGATCCACCAGTTCAGGGGCGGCCAATAGTTATAGAAATTGTTGCCATCCGTCGAGCGCAGGATGGTGTTATCGGTGGCGCCGAAAAGCACGGTGGAACCGTCCGTCGTAATCGCTGCAGAACGAATCCAGGCGACAAAGGGCGTCGGGGTCGGCTGCGGATTGGGCGGCGTGTCGCCCATGCCGACCCAGGTGTAGGTGTTGACCTGCACCCAATTGTCGCCGCCGTCCGTCGTGCGATCAACCCGCCCCTGCTTGCCGCCCGCCCAGCAATTCCGCTCATCTGCACAGGCCATGCCGATCTTCCAGCCGCCGCTCGACAGGACGAGCGTCCAGGTCTTGCCGCCGTCCAGTGTCCGATAGATGCGGCCAGGACCCGCCGAGCCGGTCCAATCGTCGCCGCCATAGGCGAACCCCACCTGCCGATTGACGAAGGTCATCCCGTAAAAATGAAAGCGTGCACCGTTGGGATAAGCGGGAGCCGTGAACATCTGCTCCCAGCCGTTGGAGCTGTAGGCAGCCGGGGCCGCAGCGGCGGCTTGACCGGACAGAGTCCTGGGACTATCCGCCCGCACGAGCATGGGAATCAGGGTTGCCAGCAACAGCAGAAGGGCCAGGCCGGTTGACAGCAAGGCGCGCCGGCTGCGCCACAGATAAAGCAGGGACATCGAATCCTCCGAGGGGAAGGCTGCGCCGGTCGACCGGCGCGCGCATGGTGCGCCATCATGCAGGATAGCAGTGGATGATGAAAGGGATGTGAAGTGCCGGGGGCGCAGCATGACGGGCTGTTAATACAGCCCGTCCCATTGCCGGCCACGGTCAAGCTCAGACCAGCTCGCGCAGGCATGCGAGGCAGTAATCTACCTCCTCGAGGGTGTTGTAGTGGGCCAGGCCCGCGCGGACCACGCCGCCCGTCTCCTCCAGCCCCAGGCGCTCGGTGACGGCCACGGCGTAGAAGTTGCCCGACCAGACGTAAACCCCGCGCCGCGCCAGGTGCTCCGCCACTTCATCCGGGTGACGCCCGGCCAGCCGGAACGCCGCGGTCGGCGTGCGCCGGTCGAACGCGCTGAAGTCGCGGATCCCGTAGAAGCTGAGCCCGGGGATCGCCAGCAGCCCGGCCACGAAGTGCTCGAACAGCCCGCGCTCATACGCCTGGACAGCCGTCATGGCCTGCTTGAGCGCCTGCCGGCGGCCCGTGTAACGGGCAAAATCGCCGCTGACGTGCGCAGCACAGGCCTTGCCCAGCTCCGCCAGGTACTCGACCGCCGCCAGCACACCCGCCTGCGCCTCGTGGGCCTGCGTGCCCGTCTCGAATTTATCGGGCGGCCGGTTGCCCGCAGGCCGCACCTTGTACGCGCGCAACTGCTCCAGAAGCTCGAGGCGACCCCAGACCACGCCGCTGTGCGGGCCGAAGAACTTGTAGGGCGAGCAGACCAGGTAATCGCAGCCGAGCGCCTGCACATCCACCGGCCCGTGCGGGACATAGTGGACCGCGTCCACCCACAGCCGCGCGCCCACCGAGTGGGCCATCTCCGCGATGCGCGCAATCGGGTTGATAGTGCCGACCGCGTTCGAGGCGTAGCCGACGGCCACGACCCTCGTCCGCGAGCTGAGCAGCGCGGCCAGGTCATCGAGGCGCAGCGTACAGTCCGCCGGGTCGAAGTCGGCCTCCCGGACGACGATGCCCTGCTCGGCCAGCGCGAGCCAGGGCGCGCGGTTGGCGTCGTGGTCGAGCCGCGTGACGATGATCTCGTCGCCCGGCTTGAGGTCGCGGGCGATGGCGCGACTGAACGCGAAGGTCAGCGTGGTCATGTTCGCACCGAACGTGATTTCATGCGGGTCCGCCGCGTTGAGCAGGTCGGCCATGGCTGCGTGTGCAGCCGCCAGGAGCGCATCGCTCTCGCGGCTCGTGCGGAACGCGCCGCCGTGGTTCGCGTTCATGTGCACGAGATAGCTGCTCATGGCGTCGATGACGCGCTGCGGGACCTGCGTCCCGCCGGGGCCGTCGAAGTAGACCGCGGGCCGGCCGCCGTCCATCAACGCCAGCGCAGGAAACTGGCTGCGGACAAAGGAAAGATCCAGGGAAGTCATGGTTTGCTCCGGAACGTGAGATGACCGGGGCATGATACCGCTATTGCATGTACACCGGCAAACGGGGAGACTGCTATCTATGCTATAATGTTCTTGGTAACTACAGATAGCTCACTCAACGAGGATTCTTCCCTTTATGGCAACACAGGTACGCCTGTTCATCAGCGCAGGCCCGCACGAGGACCCGGCGCGGGAACTGCTGGGACGCGCGCTGGCCGAGCTGCCGGTCAACGTCGGCTGGATCATCAAGCGCACGCCGGATGTGGATTCCGTCGCGGAGTGCCACCTCTTTGTCGTCGTCATGGGGCCGGATATCAGCGCGCCGGTCGGTCTGGAAGTCTGGTGGGCGCGGCGCACCGAGAAGCCCATCTTCGGCTATGCCAGCGCGGCCAACCGCACGCCTGCGGGCCAGGTATTCCTGCAAGAGAACGTGGTGCTCGACTGGACGCGGTTTGCCGACCTGACCGCGCTGCGCCGGGCCTTTCTGATGGACATCAGCCGCTTCCTGCTGGCCCACGGCGAGCGCTACGGGCTGACCGTGGTCGAGGGCGAGACGCTGCGCGGGTATCTGAACATGCTGGAGAGAAGCGGCGCGGAGGGCCAGCCGCGGCCCGGCCCGGAGACGCCCCTGGCGAAGGCCACCGGTGCGGGCGGCGGCGGCGTCATCCTCGCGCCCGGCAAGGACGATGTGCGCGGCGCCCGCCTGATCGGAGACGACGACCCATGACCCAACCCATCGACCCGCGCATCGGGCTGGACGAGGCCGCGCGCGGCCAGGCGCTGCTGCGCGCCGGGAAAGACCGGGCCGCGCTGGACGCCTTCGAGCGCGCCGCATGGCTCGCGCCCGACGAGCCGCGCATCCTGTGGGCGCTTGCCAACACCCTCTGGCGCGTCGGACGTAAGGAGGATGCCGTGCCCGTCTACGAGCGCGTCATAGAGCTGCTACCGCTGGAGCCGGCGCCGCGCTGCAACCTGGCCGAGCTGCTCGCCGTGCTGGGCCGGGTCAACGAGGCGCGCGTGCAGATTGCCGCGGCATTCGGCGTCGCGCCGGAGGACCCGCACATCCACCTGGCCGAGGCCGTTGTGCGGCTGGCGCAGCGCCGGCCTGCCGCGGCTGAGGAAGCCGCGCGCGCGGCTGTCGCCAGCGGCCTGCTGCCCAAGTTCGCCTATCTCGACCTCGCGGATGCGCTGCTGGCGCAGGGGAAGTCGGCTGCGGCGCTGGAAGCCTACCGCACCGCGGCCCGTCACTGCGCGCCGGAGGACTTCCTGACCATGCGGCAGGACCTGGCCTGGCTGGCGACAGTCTACGGGGACCTGCCGCAGCCGGCCTATCAGCAGGCCGTAGCATTATTCGCCCCGGCCCGCAACACGGCAGCCTGATCCCTGCGATGCGCGATACTACTCAGCCGGCCGTCACCCCCAACCCGCCGAATGAGCGACGGGAATGCTCCGAAACTGACTCAGGAAGCATCCTGAGCGGAACGCAACCGCCCACTTCAGCGGGCGGCGAAGTGCAGTCGAAGGGCGCCCGCAGCGTCCGTCGCCCATCGTCGATGGTCTGGCTAGTGCTGCTCCTGACGTTGCCGGCAGTGCTGCCGCTGCTGGCGCCGGGCTACTTCTACAAGGCGCATGACGCGCGGCACAGCGTGTTCTACCTCATCGAGTTCGATCAGGCCTTCCGCGCGGGCGCGTGGTGGCCGGTCTGGGGACCGGACCATGCAATCGGGTTCGGATATCCGCTCTGGCTCATCTATGCACCGTTGGCCTACTTCATCGGTGAGGCGTTTCATCTGCTGGGACTGGGCTTCACCGCAGCCATCAAGGCGACCTGGGCGGTCGGTTTTCTCCTGGGCGGCCTGGGCATGTACCGGCTCGCGCGGCGCTGGTGGGGCGAGGCCGCGGGCCTGATAGCCAGCGTCGCGTTCACCTACGCGCCCTATCACCTCGTGCAGATTTACGTGCGCGCCGCGCTGGCCGAGTTCATGGCCCTGGCCGTCGTGCCGTGGACACTGCTCGCGCTCGTGAATGCGTGGGAGCGGCCCGGCCCGCGGCGCGCCGCACTCGCGGCGCTGGGCGTGGCTGCGCTGCTGATCAGCCACACGGTGTCAGTGCTGTCGTTTGTGCCGCTGCTCGCCGGGTTCATGCTGGTCCTGCTCGTCCGCAGCCTGTTGGCCCTGCGCGGTCAGCCCGACCGCGCTGTCCTGGCCGGACTACAGCGCCCCCTGGGCTGGACGCTTGCGGGCGGCATCCTCGGCGGGCTCCTGGCGAGCATTTTCCTGCTGCCCCTGGCGTTAGAGCGCCCTTATATCAACGAAGCGCAGTGGGTCGGCGCGTCTTACAGCTACGAGCAGCATTTCGTCTATCCCCTCCAGTTCCTCGATCCCGGCTGGGGTTTCGGCTATTCCGTGCCGGGGCCGGGCGACGGCATGAGCTTTCAACTGGGGCTGGTGGTCCTTGCGACGGCGGGCGTGGGCGTCGTGGCCGCGCTGTCGTCGGGCCGCCGCGGCCAGCTCGCGCGCCGCGGGGAAGGGGTATTCCTGGTGCTCGCGACCGCGGTCGCCCTCTTCGTGATGACGCCGGCTGCGGCCTTCATCTGGGACAACCTCTCTATCATCAAGATGGTGCAGTTTCCCTGGCGGCTGCTCGCGGTGACCGTATTCACGCTGGCGCTGCTGGCCGGCGCGGGCGTGCACTGGCTGGAGCGTCGGCAGACGAACCCTGCGCGGCGCATCAGCCCCTATGTCTATGGGCTGGCGGCCCTCCTGATTGTCGCCAGCCTGCCCTACACCGTGCCTCAGCTCGTCCCGATTCGCCCGCAGGACGAGCAGCCCGTCGCGGTGATCGAGTTCGAGCTGGACTATCCCGATATGCGCGGGATGACGAGCTGGTCGGAACGCATGGCGCTGGACGAAGATTCCCCCCTCATCGCCCAGTATCTTGCGGGCGAGCCGCTGCGCCGCGCCGCGGTGATCGGGGGTGAAGCGGAGATCATCTCGCAGGAGGCAGGCCCGCTCTCCGCGTCCGCACAGGTGCGTGCGGCAGGATCCGCGCGGCTGCGCTTCTACACTTACTATTTCCCCGGCTGGCAGGCGTGGGTGGACGGCCAGCCCGTCCCGATTGCTCCCGACCCACCGAACGGGCTGATCGGCGTGGACGTGCCCGCCGGCGAGCACACGGTCGAGGTCCGGTTCGGACCAACGCCCGTACGCCGGACGGCCGCACTGATATCACTTGCCGCACTGGCCGGGGTAGTGATGCTTCTGCTGCTGCCGTTGCGAGATTTGCCGAAACCGGGAGATGATGGTACTCTCTAACCAGATATGAGCCGCCCCGACGTTCCTCGCACTCATTATGGCCGCGACCGCGTCTGTGCTCAGTGTGGCACGCGCGTGGCTCAGAAAGCGGAAACTTGCTTCTTCTGCGGCGCAGCGCTCGACAGCGCACCCAGACGGCAGCTTCGCGTTCCCTGGGCCGACCTGTTTCTGTTCGCCGCCATCGCTGGCGTGCTGATCTTGTGGTGGGTGCGGGGCCTCGAAGTTCCTGAAGACTTGCTGGCCAGCCAATCGCGCAACCAGTCGGTCGCGCTTGCCCCGCAAACGACGCCGGCTGCGGAGTTGTTGGCGCTGGTGGCAGAAGACCTGCCGACAGCCACGCCCACGCTGCCACCGACCGTCACCCCTGTGCCGACCCTGACATCTGCGCCGACCACGCCCACCGCCACGCCTGCGCCGCCGACGCGCTACAAAGTTGAGCGCGGGGATACAGTTATTGCGATCGCGCAGAAGTTCGGCTCGACGGTCAAGGACATCATTCAGACCAATGAGCTCTCCGCAGATGGCCGGTTGTCAGTGGGCCAGGAGTTGATCATCCCCGTGGCAGGGCCGATGGGCGGCGGCGCGACCGCCACCCCCACGCCTGAGAGCAGCGCGTATATGTACGTGGTCAAGGCGGGCGATACCATCAGCACGATTGCCACGCGCTACGGCTCCCGCGTCGACTGGATTTTGACGGCCAACAAGATGAGCGCATCGGACGTGCTGCGCATCGGCCAGGCGCTCCTCATCCCGCGCAGCAACGAGACGCCCACCCCTGAGCCGACCGCGGAGATGCCCGCCGTCACGATGACGCCCACGCCGGAGCCGGTCCTGGACCAACCAGTTCCGCTCAGTCCCGGCAACGGCAGTATCGTCGCGAGTGAGGGTGAACTCCTCCTGAGTTGGACCTCTGTCGGCATCCTGGAGGCGGACCAGTATTACGTCGTCACGCTCAAGGCGGGGGACGACGACGCACCGACCGCCGTGTACTGGACCAAGTCTACGACCTGGCGGCTCCCGACCGAGTATCGCGGAACATCCCGTGCGGGCGTCGATTTCACCTGGCGTGTGCAGGTGCGGCATGGCAGCCCGGAAGCGCCGGGCCAGACAGCCAGCCCCCCCAGCGAGCAATTCCGCTTCACCTGGCAGTAGCGTACACCCCGTACAGGTTCAGATTGCCCTCATGTCCGTCAGCGTGATAGGTTGCCACAACTTGTAAACCCGCGTCCGCCGCCAACCGGTGCAACTCCGCCTCGTCAATGAACGCACAGTAGCGGTGTCCGGCCGCACCTGCACCCCAGGCCACCAGGTAGTCCCCCGCCTCGACATCATCCGCGCGGAGTCCCACGGTCTCCCAGGGCAACACCCGCCGGCGCAGCCGCGCGGAAGTCATAAACTGCCACGTAGACACGATCAGGCGGCCGCCCGGCGCGAACAGGGTTGCGGCCTCGGCCAGAATGCGGCCGCGAGCGGCCGCGGTGGGAATGTGGTGAAGCACGGACAGGCACACGATCGCGTCGGCGGGATCACCCGCGGCTGCCGGCCACGCAGAATTGAGCAAGTCAGCCTGCACGAAACGCGCGGTGACGCCCTCCAGCCCGGCAGCCATCTGCTGCGCCTCCGCCAGCAGCCCCGCGCTGCCGTCTAATCCCGTGTAATGCCCGCGCCAGCCCTGCCCCGCAAGATAGGCCAGGAACCGCCCGTTGCCGCAGCCCAAATCCAGGACGTTGGCAGCCCCGGCCAGATAGGGTAAAATAAGGTCGTAGCCGGGGGGCCAGCTTTGCCGCGTGCGCGCGAAATCCCCGGCAAATCTTGTATAGAAGGCCCGGTTCAGGTCGAGCAGGGCCGCATAGACTTCGGGTTTCATGGCTGAACAACATCTACCGAACGAGAAAACAGAGCGCACCTGGCAGCCGCGCGGGCGCGATTTCGACGCGCAGCAACATCGCGCGACGCTGCTGGCAATCTTCGAGGCCGTGCGCCGGGCCGACACCTGGGACCGGGACAGCCTGCTGCGGATCTTAGCACAGCACCCGCGCGAGGGCAAAGGGCCGGCACAAATCGTCGGCACGACAAACATCGCCGGCGACAGCGGATTCTTCTCCAAGATCGAGCTGGTCACCGCGTACCAGCAGCTGACCGCGGCCGGCGAGCTGCCGTTCGAGCGGGCGGTCCTGCGCCGGCTGCAGATGAAGCCGGTGCGCACGGCCTCGGGCGTCGCGCCGGTGACGGTGCT